>JACZJJ010000123.1 GCA_014860625.1 Bacteroidales bacterium
GAATGAGGGAACTATGAAGAAACGGAATTTTTGCAGAAGGAGTGCAGGCAGGGGATACCTTCCGGCGATAGGCATGTTTTTGCTGATGACTGGCTTCATCATCTTTTCAGCACACTCCCTGGATGCCCAGAATTCCACCCCGAAGCAACCGGTCGATTGGGTTGACCCGATGATGGGGGCCCACGACTCGCGTTGGATCATGTTCCCCGGTCCTGCGATGCCTTTCGGGATGGTGAAACTCAGCCCCGACAACCAGGAGCTTGGCTGGAAAGCAGGGTATGAGTACGACATCAATAACATCACCGGCTTCAGCCACATTCACTCCTGGACGATGTCGGGGTTGCTCACCATGCCAACCACGGGACCCCTGCAGACTGAACCCGGCACCGAACGGCATCCGGAGAAAGGATACCGCTCGCTCTTCTCCCACGAAAACGAGTCGGCTTCACCCGGCTATTATTCTGTCTTCCTGGATGACTATGGCGTGAAAGCCGAACTGACCACTACCACCCGGGCAGGATTCCAGCGCTATACCTTTCCCAAAACCGATTCGGCCCGTATCCTTATCGACCTGCTGAACGATTCAGAATATGGCTATGAGATCTTTTACACCATGATCACCAAGGTCACCGACCGGGAGATTGAAGGAGTCTCCTACCAGCAGAGCCTCCGCAAAGCCAACTACAACGAGTACATCCTGAACTTCGTGATGCGGTTCGATAAGCCTTTCACGAGTTTTAACGGCTGGGTGAAGGAGGATATCTACCGGAATGCAGAGATGATCTCTTCGGGGTTCGGGCACAAAGATGTAGGGGCGTTTGTAGAGTTTTCTACCGAAGAGGGGGAGCAGATCCAGGTGCAGACCGGCATCTCCCTGGTGAGCATCGAACAGGCCAGGCTGAACCTGGAGACTGAAATGAATCCTTACAACTGGGACTTTGACCGGGTACATGCCGATGCCCGCAAAACCTGGAACGACCTGCTCAGTGTGATCACGGTTGAAGGTGGAAGCGACAAGGATATGAAGAAATTCTACACCAACCTCTATCGGACATACATCGGCCGCACGATTTGGAGTGATGTGAACGGGAAATATGTGGATATGTTCGAAAACGCTCAGCAGATGCCCGATCCCAGTCGTCCGATCTATGGAGGTGACGGCTTCTGGATTACCTTCTGGAATCTCAACCAGCTGTGGACTCTTGCAACTCCCCATATCGCCAGCAACTGGGTCAACTCCCTGCTGGAGATCTCCGACCGCGGAGGCTGGCTTCCCAAAGGGCCTACCGGCATCGAATACTCCGCCATCATGGTGGCCAGTCACCAGATATCGTTCATAGTAAGTGCTTACCAGAAAGGAATCCGCGATTTTGATGCAGAGAAGGCCTACCGCGCAATGAAGAAACTTCAGGTGGTTCAGGGCGGCCCGCACGAATCGGGGGGGATCGTTGGGAACCGGCATCTGGATGCCTACAAGAAATACGGATTCGTTCCCGAGGAGGTTGGCCCCGCTTCCAACACCCTCGAATATGCCTACGACGACTGGACCGTTGGCCAGATGGCTTTGGCGCTGGGAAAGATAGACGATTACAACTACTTCAATCACCGATCCTACAACTACCGGAACCAGTGGGACCCCTCAGTGGGCTACATGCGGCGGCGGCACATCGACTCCACCTGGGTGGATAACTTCCAGATCTTCGGCGAGGTAGCCTGGCTGGGCCCAGGCTGGGTCGAAGGAAACTCCTGGCAATACACTTATTTCGTACCGCACGACCTGGCAGGTTTGATCAGGCTGATGGGGAAAGATGAATTCAACAACCGGCTGGAAGAGGGATTCAGGGTTTCTGAACCCTATAAGTTTAACTCCGAGACACTGGGATCCAACAGCCTCGACGGGATGGGAATTTTGCCGGTGAATCATGGAAACCAGCCCAACATGCAGGCTGCCTACCTCTTCAACTATTCGGGGAAGCCCTGGCTTACCCAGAAATGGGCCAGCGAGATCATGGAGATCTATTATGGCGACGGCCCCATGAACGCCTGGCTGGGCGACGAAGACCAGGGGCAGGGGGGAGCCTGGTATGTGATGAGCGCCCTCGGGCTCTTTGAAATGGACGGAGGGGCATCCGTGAAGCCGGTGTACGAAATCGGATCCCCCCGGTTTGAGAAAGCCACCATCCATCTCGACACCAACTACTATCCCGGGAAGGAGTTTACCATCGAAGCCCGGAATGTTTCGAAAACGAATATCTATATCCAATCAGCAACACTCAACGGAAAACCCCTGAACAAGCCCTGGTTTTATCACTCGGATCTCGTCAAAGGAGGATCCCTCATCCTGGAGATGGGTCCGGAGCCAAACTATTCGTGGGGAAGTAAACCCGAAGATGCCCCGCCATCCAATTCAACTGTAAATCATGGATTATGACAAAGAAATTCCTTAGCCTCCTCCTGATTCTCTCCACTGTCCTCTCCTACGGGCAGGGCGCTGCGAAGAAACAACCTGTCGATTACGTCGATCCCCTGATGGGAACCACCTTCTCCCGATGGATGCTCTTCCCAGGAGTGAGCATGCCTTTCGGGATGGTGAAGCTGAGCCCCGACAACCAGCGCAAGGGCTGGAAAGCTGGCTATGAGTATAAAATTAACAACATCACCGGTTTCTCCCACATCCACTCCTGGACCATGGGGGGATTGCTGATGATGCCGGCAATCGGGCCTCTGAAGATTACCCCGGGAACCGAAAAAGATCCCGACCTGGGCTACCGTTCCCGCTTCAGTCACAAAAATGAAATTGCCCAGCCGGGGTACTACTCGGTATTTCTCGACGATTATAGCATCAAGGCCGAGCTGACCTCCACCACGCGCGCAGGATTCCAGCGGTATACCTTTCCGAAATCGGACGACGCCCGGGTGATCATCGACCTGAAGATCGATACCGAATACAGCTACGAGATCTTCGAAGCAAGGATCACCAAGGTAAGCGACCGGGAGATCCAGGGCTTTACCGTGCAGCAGAGCCTGCGTGGAGCCAACTACAACGAGTTTACCCTCAACTGGGTGATCCGCTTCAGCAAACCTTTCGACACCTTCAACGGATGGAAACGGGAAGAGATCCTCCTCGACACCAACGACATTTACATCATCTTCGGAGACGACGACATCGGGGCGTTTGTCACCTTCAAAACCGAAGAGGGCGAGGTGATCGAGGCCCAGTCGGGCATCTCGCTGGTAAGCATCGACCAGGCCCGGCTGAATATGGAAACCGAGCTGGATCCCTTCAACTGGGACTTTGATGCCGTGAAAAAACAGAGTCAGGATACCTGGAACAACCTCCTCGGAACGATCGAGGTTGAAGGAGGAACAGAAACCGACATGAAGAAATTCTATACCAACATGTACCGGGTCTACGCCAGCCGTACCATTTGGAGTGACGTGAATGGAAAATATGTCGACATGTACGAGAAGGTGCAGCAGCTCCCCGATCCCGAATCACCGGTATACGGCTGCGACGCCTTCTGGAACACCTTCTGGAATCTCAACCAGCTCTGGACACTCCAGCATCCCGATATCGCCAACAAGTGGGTGAAATCGCTCATCGAGATCAACGACAAGGGGGGATGGCTTCCGAAGGGGCCTACCGGAATCGAGTATTCGGGCATCATGGTGGCCGAACACGAAATTTCACTCATGGTGAGTTCATACATGAAGGGAATCCGCAATTATGACGTTGACAAGGCCTATGCTGCCATGCGCCACAGCCAGATGGAGCAGGGGATCCCGCATCCGGGAGGCGGATGGGCCGGAAACCGCGACCTGACCGTGTACATGAAATACGGCTATGTCCCCAACGAATTCGGGCCGGTGTCAAATACGCTGGAGTATGCTTATGATGACTGGACCGTGGCTCAGATGGCTAAGGCACTGGGGAAGGAGTCGGACTACAAGACCTTCATGAAGCGGGCGTTCAATTACCGAAATGTTTTCGATACAGCGGTGGGGTATGTTTGGCTAAGAAATTCTGACGGCAGCTGGGTGGAGGACTTCAGCCCCTTTGGTCATTCAGTTTTCCTGGGGCCCGGCTTCGTGGAGGGGAATGCCTGGCAGTACACCTGGTTTGTGCCGCACGACCAGGCCGGATTGCTGAAGATGCTGGGGAAAGAGGAGTATATCTCACGTCTGGAAGCCGGCTTTGAAAAATCACTGCCTCACCGCTTCAACTCCGAACACCTGAACGAAAACGGATTGATCGGCGTGGGGATCCTTCCGATCAACCACGGAAATCAGCCCAATATGGAGGCAGCCTACCTCTTCAACCATGCCGGGGCTCCCTGGCTCACCCAGAAATGGGTACGAGAGATCCTTTACGGATTTTACGGGGATGGAATCGATGCCTGGCCGGGCGACGAAGACCAGGGACAGATGGGTGGCTGGTTTGTAATGAGCGCCATGGGACTTTTCGAAATGGACGGAGGGGCTTCGCTGGATCCCATCTATGAGATCGGCAGCCCGATCTTCAAGAAAATCACCATCCATCTGGACACCAACTATTATCCCGGAAAGATCTTCGTGATTGAAGCCAAAAACAGCACCTTCGAGAATCAGTACATCCAGTCGGCGAAGTTGAATGGAACAACTTTACTGAAGCCCTGGTTCTACCACAAAGATCTTGTCAAGGGGGGAAGTATTGAACTGGTGATGGGCCCCAAACCGAATAAAGAGTGGGGGAGCCGCCCGGAGGATGCACCTCCTTCTATGAGTAACACCCTCACACAGGCTGAGATCGATACCATCATGGCCTACGACAAATTCGCCGAGGATATGGCCGCCTGGAACAAAGCCGTGAGGGCCTATTACTATCATAAAAAAGAGCATTTCGAACTGCTTCCAAATACCGGGCACGAAATCATCTTCCTGGGAAACAGCATCACCGATAACTGCGAGTGGGCGGAACTGTTTCAGAACCCGAATGTGAAGAACCGGGGCATCGGAGGAGACGATACGGATGGGGTTCTTGAACGGTTGGATGAGGTCACATCCTCTCATCCCGACAAGATCTTCCTGATGATTGGAACCAACGACCTGGCCTATGGCAAATCGGTTGCACACGTTCTGGAAAATTACAGGAGAATCGTCGAACAGGTCAAAAAGGACTCGCCAGAAACGATCCTCTACATCGAGAGCGTGCTACCTGTGGAAGATTATATCCATTATTCACGTCCCACCGACTCCATCATGACGATCAACGAGGGATTGAAAAAGCTGGCGGCAGCAAATGGCTTGACCTATATCGACCTCTTCCCTCTTTTTGCAAACGACAAGAACAGGCTGAACATGGATTACAGCATCGACGGCCTGCACCTGAACGGGAAAGGGTATATCCGCTGGAAAGAGGAGATCGAGAAATATATTAACTGAAAATCAGGTTTACCCCTAGCCTGAAGGGTGCCTGATTTTCAGCAATTTCACCCTTTAGGGCCGGGGTAAAAAATTGCTGAAAAATAGAGATGAAAGAATGGAATCAAATGATTAGCCAATGAAATCTATAGCAAAACGATGTCCGGCTTTCTGCCTCCTGATGGCAGTGCTTGTGGCAGTAAGTATGTCCGGCTGCAAACTGGTGCCAAAGGGGCAGGACAACCAAACCAATAACCTGACAGTATACACCGATACTGCATTTACCAAATTTTTCGCCCGCGATTGTTGCGGGGTGACTGGCGCTGACGGTTTTTATTCGGTACAACTGCCCGACGGAAGGGTAGTCTGGATTTTTGGCGATTCCTTCCTGGGAACCGTCAATCCGGATGGCACCCGCGAAAAGCGATCCCCCCTCTTCATCCGAAATGCTTTTGCCGTGCAGGATGGCGATTCCCTGAGAAGCCTTTACAACGTGATCGACGGATGGGAGTCCTCCCTGGTCATCCCTCCGGATGCCGTGAAAGGAAGCATGTTTTCGGAAGATTCGCTCTGGTACTGGCCGGGAGATGGATTTGTGGAAAACGGGAAACTCAAGGTGTTTATGACAAGCTTCTATCAGGCCGACACCGGCAACTGGGGGTTTCAATGGACCGGTGCCAATCTGGCCACCTTCTCGCTTCCCGATATAACGCTTGAGAGGATTGATCACCTGGATTACCCTGGCGAGGTTGAGATTCACTGGGGACATGCCATCTGTGATGAAGCTCCCGATTATACCTACATCTACGGTGCCGGAGATAAATTTCCCTATGTAGCCCGTGCCCCGAAAGGCGAAATCCTTAAACCCTGGGAGTTTTACACAGGCACCGGATGGGTGAGGGATTCGCGCCTGGCCAAGCCCATGACCGACTTCCCGGGTTCTGAACAGTTCAGTGTGATCAAGCTGAACGACAAGTATGTTTTACTGACCCAATGCGGCGATTTTCTTGTCAGCCACCTCTTCAGTGCCACATCCGATCTGCCCTATACAGGCTGGGGGAACAAAAAGGAGTTGTGTAAAATAGAACCCTTGAAGCCGGTAAAAGATCTCTTCGCCTACAATCCGGTGGTCCATCCCGAATTTACAGAGAACGGAGAGCTGCTGGTCTCCTGGTGTGTCAACAGTTTCAACCTGAACGATGCGTTTGAGGATGCAAGCAAATACCGGCCTGTCTTTATCAGGGTACCCGTGGAGCTAATCAGCCCCTAAGTCCCCTTTAGGGGATTTAGGGGTAGCCCGCAACGCGGGAGCAAGTCCCCTTCAGGGGATTTAGGGGTTGCTCAGAATCAGAACTCCCGCTCACTCTCAATGGTGTAAATGAAGCTGTCGGCCCGGTAGAAACCCAGGTTGTACTCCACAGCTCGTCCTCCGGGATCAAAGACAAAGCGTTTCCGCTGCAGGATCGGGTCGCCCGGTTTGATCCACAGTTTTTCGGCGATCGCCTCATCTGCCGCACAGGCGCTGATCTCTTCTTTCGAGAGCTTCACCACGACAGAATGATCCTTTTCCAGGATATCGTAAAGTGGACGTGAAAAATCCTCGTTCCCGGTGAGTCCGATGCGTGGATGGAAATAGGAGACGAAAAAGACAAACGGATGGTTCTCACTACCCCGAAGCCGCTCCAGTTTCAGCACCTTCTTGCCTGGTTTGATGTTGAAAAAGCCTGAGATCACCTTATCGGCCTCCACCCATTCAATATCCAGCGCAAAGTTCCGGATCCGGATCCCTTTGGCCGCCATCTCCTGCGAAAAGCTGAGCCAGTTGTTGATGCGGGTTGCCACACTCCGGTCGGCGACGAAGGTGCCCACCCCTTTCTTCCGGATCAGCAATCCTTCAATCACAAGTTTGTTTAGCGCCTGGCGTACGGTATTCCGCGAAGTGCCCAGCTCCTGGGCCAGTTTGGCTTCGTTGGGGAAGAGCGTTTTATCGGGAAGATCGTGCAGGTCAATCATCTCGCGAAACAGTTGTTCTACCTGGGCATGCAGGGGAACAGGACTTTTATGATCGATGGTAAAACGGGTTTTCTTCATTCGTTTTTGAGCAGCTTTTTCACAAGGTTATCAAGTCGGTAAAAATAGATGCCGGCATCAAGATCGCTTAAATCCTCAGAGAACTCATAATGCCCCGGAGGCAACTCCTTGTTCACGAAAGAGGTTACCTTGATCCCGAAGGTGTTGAATAATTCCAAACTTATGTATTGTCTCTTACGGAGATCCAGGGCAAAGGTTGTCATCTGCGAAACCGGGTTGGGAAAGTTCTGAAACAAGACCACATCGTCATCACTTTCCGGCATCAGGGAGTTAATATTCGTTGGCAAGAAAGTCGAATCAATCATCTCAAAAGGAACCCGGATAAAGGTGGGACGGTAGAGTTCCACGTTGCTGAAGATGGACCAGAAATCGCCGTTTGAGTTATAGGATACCAACAGCTGGTTCTCTTCGTCAAATTGGGGATGAGCCCAGGCATTGTAAGTGAGCTGTGTGGGAAATGGAAGCGGCGTGTTGTAAATTTCAGTCTTGTTCCCCCACGGGCCGACGGGTGTATTGGCCGTTAGCGTAAAAATCTTTGTTCCCAGCCAGATATCCTGGGTCAGCATTACATACTTCTGCTCATGTCTGAATACGGCATATTGCTGGCTTACTGCCTGGAAGGTGATCCAGGCTGAAGTGGCTGGGTCAGAGCTCCATCCGGCACCGGTGTAAAACTCCCACGGAGCCTGAATAGATCCCTGCGGAACCCTCGCCACATGAGCGTTTGCCGTATTGTTTGGTCCGTCGCGGCGGCCATAGATGTAATTAAACCCGCCATCCGCCATCACCTGATTGCCATACATTACACTGTTCTGGGCATGGTAGGGGAGCACCTCCATTCCAAGTAGGCTGAGATCAGGGAAGCTCAGGAATACCAAATAGGTATTATGAAACTCGAAGTTCCAACCTGGTGGTCCGTTGTTGGTGATGAATTCCGACATGAAGATCTTTAGCGTGTCGTTCTCTACCAGTCCGTTTTCGGGCCAGAACCACGAGGAGTCGGGCTGGGGAGGTGGAATGAAATCGGTAGGATTGTCAAATGTACCGCCATAGAGCGCGTGCAGCGAGTCACCGGTCTGGATCACCCCGCAATTTCGGATCATGTCTGCACCCGGTGCGATGGAGCTGTCGGGGAGCGCTGTACCAATGAAGCTGTCGCCAAAGAGCCAGAGCGTCCGTCCGTCGGGGAGGGCGATCGAATAGGTGGCATCGCCGGCAATCCAGCCCCCGCAGTTGCTCCGGAACATTGCGTTAAATACCGAATCCCGGGTAACCTGCGCAACGCAGTTACCCAGGATCAGGCTGAATAATATTAGAATTGAAGCCCTTATTTTACAACGAATTTTTGAACGGTGCTTTCTGAGCCAGTCTGTAGTCTCAGAAAATAGGTCCCGGTTGACAGCTGGCTGATATTCAAGGTGTTTTCACTATACAGAAGCCGGTTCGTAATCAGCGTGCGACCTCTCAGATCGATGACGGAGGCAGTCACGACATTGTTTTCGTACTGCTTGAAACGGATGTTCAGCTGGTCGGATGCCGGATTCGGAAAGAGGCTGACATTGGCACTGCCAATCACCTCGTTGACACCAACAGAGATAGCGGTGATCTCAATCGGGTCACTGATATCATCGGCTGGGTTGCGATCCCAGTAATCCTCGTCACCAATGGCATACCTCAGGTAGAATGTCCCTAGCTGGCCGTCGGTATAGATCCGGGGCTGAATGTAGAGAGAGTCGAAATAGATCATGCTCGCTTCCCCGTCTGTTTTGGCTCCCCACCAGTAATAACCGGGTGCCGGGGGAATTGAATCGGTCAGCGTTTGGGAGTGGGAAGCGCTGTAAATCAGGATTCCTCCGTTGTCGTAACCCGCTTCTGTGGTCTTGATGAAATAGGTGATGCTGTCCTGCACATCCCATCCGATCGGGAGCTGGACACCAAACAGTCCGATATCATGGAGGTCGGGGTTGGTCCAGTCGTTATCCGGATTTCCGTCATCCTGGGCGCTGAGCCATACATCGAAGTAACTGTTGATCGCTACGGTTTCCGGCTGGAAAATATTTCTCCACTCATAACATCCTGCAAAAAACAGGGTGACAGAGAGAATCACGATCAAGGATCTGGTGGTAAACATCTTGTTCATAGGGCATATTTTTTGGTGAGTACTATGTATAAATGTTCATACATACAATGAAACAAAGTTACAACTTTTTTATATCATATGACAATTATTTTTTGAATCGTGACCGGTGGTTGCAAACAGCTGATCCTGAAATAAAGAGAGAATGATTATCTTTGCCGGCAATGACCCCCATAACCTTATCACCCCCATCATTACGGCCGGAGATTGCCCCGACCCTACCTTCGTACAGACGGGGCATGCCCAATTCGTACAGACGGGGCATGCCCCGTCTCTACATCGCCTTCGCTATATTCACGCTCTTCTCCTCCTCCTCCTCCTTCTCCCAGCGTCCCGATTTGATCATCGGTGCTCACCTCAATCAACAGATGCTCTTTGATCCGGGTTTGGACCAGCACTATTATACTCCCGGGATCGCAGTCGATATGGAGGTGTCGAAGAATAAACTTGCCGGAGGGATCTCCCTTGGGATGAAAGGGGCCGACCCGAGAAACAGGACCGAGAATCCAACCCAGTTCATCAAATATTTTGTGAATGTCGACCTCTCTTTCGGGGTATTCCTGATCAAGCACCCGGCATTCAAATGGCGCTTCAACATGGGAGCATCCAACATGTTCAACGTGAACAAATACCGCGAAAATTCGGCGTTTAACATTCCCGGGTATTCACTACTGGCCTACCCCGAACTTCATTTCAGGTACAAATATTATATTGCATCCGTATACTATTCTCTCCCCCTGGTAGGGTTTGACAGCAGGGGAACCGGAATTAAGATAGGCATTGGATTTTAAATGAAAACAAACGGACACAGCGGTTCAAAACGAGCGGTGATCATTGCACTGATTGGCAACTTCCTCATCTTTGTCATCAAACTGATCGTCGCCTTCATCACCACCAGCTCGGCGATGCTGGCAGAAGCGATCCACTCGTTTGCCGACTGCTTAAACCAGGTATTCCTGTTGATCGGGGATGTTCGGTCTAAGAGACCTGCTACAGAGCGGCATAGTTTCGGATTTAGTCGCGAAGTCTTTTTCTGGTCTTTGCTGGTAGCCGTCCTCCTCTTTTTCGTGGGAGCACTTTTCTCCGTTTACGAAGGAATCCATAAGTTAATGAATCCCGAAGAACTCAAGGAGATCTATTGGATTTTCATCGTTCTGGTCATCTCCATCGCCATCGAAGGAAAGACGTTCCATTATGCGTTCAAAGAGTTCCGGAAGAAGAGCTCAAAACCTCTACTGAAAGCGATTGAAGAATCAACGGATACCAATCTTCTGGTTATTCTTCTGGAGGATTTCGCCGCGTTAACCGGACTCACCATTGTGATGGCCACCACTGTAATTTCAATTTTCTTCCCGGTTTTTGATGCCATTGGAAGTATCCTCGTTGGACTGCTCCTCGTAGGTATTTCTTACAAAATGGCTATCGAGATCAAACGTTTCATCGTAGGGGAGAGTATCCCCAGGGAGAAGCGGACACTCATTAAACACATCCTGCATGAATATCCACTTGTGGAGCATATCAACCGAGTCCGAACCATGGTGGTTGGAAATGACAGATACATGGTAATCATCTCTGTAGATATCGATGATGAAGCTACCGGGTATTATACCGAAGACATCCTGGAGGAGATCAAACAGCGGATCATGCACGAAATCCCGGAGGTGAAGGAAGTGTATGTGGATATTCAGGATTACAGCAGGAGCACGGTGTAGGAGTCAACCCCAAACCTGTTCAGCGAATAATGATAAATCGCTGTGTGTAAACAGATCCTTCTGATTCACTCATGATGAAATAGATCCCATTCGGCAGGAATGAAAGATCCAGTTGCGCCGGAAGCTGGAGGTCGTTCGGTGAACTCCAAACCTGACTTCCGGTTAAGTTGAAAATTTTAACACCCACTTTTACATGCGTTTCCTGTACGAGACTGATCTGCATCCGGCCGTCGGAGGGGTTCGGAGAGACTATCAGTTGTGGGTTTTCCGGCTCGAGCTCATCGATACTCCAGGTCATGGCAACACATCCGCTGTACCGAATGATTGACGGATCGGATATCACAGGATGCATCTCTTCGACAGTTCCACCGTTACCTGGGGTTAGAGTGACAGGAATAAATGAGACAGTTGTAGTATCTGCAGACCCCAATCCGGTAAAAACACAATTGTCAGTGTTGCCCAGGGAATCGGTTTTTAACATGCCAATCTGGGGATTGAAAGTGGGGCCCATTTCAACCCCCATCAACGGACCGTTCCCAACCACCAGGAATCCACGATCCAGTGTTTCTATTACATCTGAGCTCTCAACCATGAGTTCAGCGTACCATTCAATTAACCCACTGGAGTCCAGCCTAAACAGGGTTCCGAATTGACCACTAGTCGAAAAAGCAAACCCACCATCTGCAGTTTGGTGAAGCTTCGGCATTTGGCTATGATTGTAAAAAGACCAGGAGGATCCAGCCCAGTAACCTTTGCTCCATAAAACATTCGCTTCCAGATCGGTTTTGACGAGCAGTGTGCCAAGGGAGGATTCGATCAAGCAGATCAACCCGGAATTTGATACAATTACATCGTACCCGTCAGAAGAGGAAGCGCCCGAAACAAACTGTGTGGACCATTCAAGTTCCCCAGCAGCCGTCAGTTTGACCAGGAGCGCCTTGGTATCCCATCCGGTTGAATTCCTTGTTCCCCCAATTACATAGAATCCACCGTCGGGAGCCTCTTTCACCGAATGGGCTATACTGTTTGTTTCACCCGAGATCGTTTTTCCCCATTGCATGTTCCCGGCCGAGTCAAGTTTGATGACAAGCATCTGGGGGTCGTAGGGCGAAGTTGATCCACATCCACTGATAATGAATCCATGGTCGCTGGTCTCCTGAACATAGGTTGCATATTCATGCGTTCCGAAATTAATGGATCTTGACCAAACGGTGTCCCCGGTTTCATCGAGTTTCATGCAAAGAATGTCTCCATTGCCGTAATCGTAATTCAATGAACCTACTGTGATGAATTGTTCATCATGGGTTCGGAAGATCCTTGTAAAAAAAGAGATCTGTCCTGAAAAATCGTACTGCTTTTCCCACAGGTTATACCCATAGGGATCCATTTTTATAATCAATCCAATGTAGTCTTTTTCGCCGGCGATCAGGTAAGTGGAATCGGGGGACTGCACAGCCCCTGAACCTCCAACCGCTCCGTATGGATCATAAAACACACTGGTAAAGGTGTTCTGCTGGGAGAAGAGCATGCAAGGCATAGCCAGCAACAAAATCCCGGCCGACAGGCAATTGATGAACCGTTTCATGGAACTGAAGATTAAAACTCTAAATATACACAAATATGATGTATCTCTATGTATCCTCTTCCCTTAATGATCCTAATGACTCTAATGACCAATGTCCAACCTGTCCAACCTGACCAACCTGTCCAACCCGTCCAACCTGACAAACCTGTCCAACCTGACTCACAGACTATACAGCAACCTAATCTCCTCCGCCCACAAACTCTCATCCGGCGTCTCCAGGATCAGGGGCATGTCGTCGAAACGAGGGTCGTGCATGATTCGTTTAAACGGCAGCAATCCCAGTGTTCCTTTGCCTATGCTCTCGTGTCGGTCAACGCGGCTCCCAAGTGGTTTCTTGGCATCGTTGAGGTGCATTCCTTTCAGGTAATTAAATCCCACAACCTCCTGGAAATGGGCGAACGTTTCATCGAATCCTTTATCGGTACTCAGATCATATCCGGCAGCAAACGAATGGCAGGTGTCGAGACAAACGCCTACGCGGCTTTTGTCCTCCACGTGGTCGATCATAAAAGCAAGTTGCTCGAACTCAAACCCAAGATTGCTTCCCTGTCCGGCAGTATTTTCAATCACTGCAATTACCCCTTTCGTTTTATCAAGAGCCAGATTGATCGACTCGGCGATCAGCTTCATGCAAGCCTCGTCAGAGATCTGTTTCAGAGTGCTTCCCGGATGGAAATTGAGCAGCTCCAGTCCCAGTTGTTCGGCCCGCTGCATCTCGTCCAGGAAGCCTTTTCTCGACTTCGCCAGATTCTCCGGATCCGGGTTGCCAAGGTTGATCAGGTAGCTGTCGTGGGGCAGGATATGCTTTGCCGAGAAGTCGTATCTCTCGCAGTTGGCTTTGAATGCGCTGATGCTGGTAGTGGTGAGCGGCGCCGACACCCACTGACGCTGGTTCTTGGTAAAGAGAGCGAAGGCTTTTGCTCCGATATCGTGAGCGTTGATGGGGGCGTTCTCCACACCTCCCGAAGCGCTGACGTGAGCTCCGATGTACTTCATGGTTCAGGGATTTAGATGCAAGTATAGTGAAATATCGTGAATATCGTTAGTAGCGTGAATATCGTGAGTAGCGTGAATAACGTGAATAACGTGAATGATGTGGAGGAGGGATGCCAGACCACTGGATCACTGGATGAGCTTTGCGCCTTCGCATCTTTGCGGTGAAGTCTTTTGAACAAAAAAACCTTGTATCTTTGATCTTACAAAGCATGATTCTATGAAAAAGCTCTACTCGATTTTCCTGCTGGCAATCTGTGTCAGCGTATCTTCCGCATATTCCCAATTTCAGCCGCTCACCGGGAATGAGCTGCCGGGAGCGGTAGTGGTGAGTACCGATAACTACACCCCCGAAACCATCTGGAATTACAACAGCGGTGCCGCCCCGGTGCTTTCCGAATATGGCTTCACGGCCCTGCTGGTTCAGAAATTCATGGTCGGACCAAAGGACTTCAAAATTGAAGCATACCTGATGAATACACCGGAAGCTGCCTATGGCATGTATTCCACTAATATCCTGAAGTGCCCCATCCAGGACTCTATCACGGCCTGGGATTGCCTTGCCCAGGGCCAGTATCAGTCGGCTTATGGCCGGTTTTACATCGTCATCACCAATGAAACAGGATCTGCCTCGTTGTTCTATAGCTACACCATCATGCAGAAGTTCATGGCACTCAATCCCCAGGAGCCCCTGAAACTGCCTGATGTTTTCAATGCACCTGCATTTGCCGACAATCGCAACCAGGTCGACTTCGTTTGCGGCATGCTTGGAATGCAGAACTCGCTTCTGGGCTGGGAGAATTTGATCGTTAGGGTACGCTTTGCCATGTATGCTGTAATCCTTCCCGATCCCCGGAGCCAGATTTACTTTGCACAGATCACCTTCCCCACACAGGGCGACATGTACACCTTTCTCACAAATGCCAAGCTGATGCAAAACGGCGTCCCCATTCCGTCATATAACGATTACGGATTCCTCTTCCGGGAGTTCGTCATATCCGATCCCTCCACCCCGCTGACCATCTATTTCCTCCAAAGCTCCGTGCCGATCGCCATTGCGGAGGTGACGGAGAACTAGGTTGGACAGGTTGGACAGGTTAGTCAAGCGGACAAGGAAGGAAATACAGAAATACAGAAATACGAAATTATCCAGTGATCAAGTGATCTGGTATTCTTCCTTTTTTTAAATTTTACAACTCTCAAGGTATAACCTTTTGATCATTTTCCTGATTAATGTCAAAAAATACCATGACATTATTTCGGAGAAAATTCCGCATCGAATCTGCACGAAAGCCAAGATTCAATTACGCCACATCTGGTCATTATTTTTTCACAATCTGTACAAAAAACCGCCAGCCTGTTTTTGGATCTATTCATAGGTATGAGATGCTGTTGTCAACAACAGGTGGAATGGTCTGTGAGTGCTGGCGACAAATACCATCACATTATCCCGATGTAAAATTGGGCGCCTTCGTTGTAATGCCTGATCATGTTCACGGGATTATTATCATATCCCATCATTCCGGAATGGGCCCAACATTGGGTAACGTTATTGGCTCATTCAAATCGGCCGCTACGAAAAAAATCCGTATGAATGGAAAACCGGGGTTTGGTTGGCTACCACGCTATCACGACCACGTCATCCGGGATGAACACGAACGGATCCTGATCGAACGATACATCCTCGAAAACCCACGACGGTGGTGTGATCATCATCGGTAAAGACGGGGCATGCCCCGTCTCTACGCCCGGGATCCATCATCGCCCGGGATCCATCGCCGCCGTCAGGGTGCCGCGCCCTTTTCGTGTATCATTGTAAAGACGGGGCATGCCCCGTCTCTACGGACCACACACCCAAATCGCATATATATGTAAAAGAATCTATACCTTTGCAAACTCTAACCATAACTAAAAAAACGACGATGACGATGCGGTGGATTGTTTTTCTTGCCATAATATCTCTGTGCTTCCTGAAACCCTGGAATCCCCTGGTAGCCCAACCAGTTAATGATACGCTTGAACAGGCTAAAACTTTGCGGGATCAAGGCAATCTGAAAGCTGCATTGAAGCTCCTGGAACCCTACCACGCCGCCCATCCAACGGATCTTAACGCCGGCTGGCTCTATGCCCAAACCGCTTACTTGGCAAAACAGTATAAGCTCGCCCGGAAAATTTATGACCTGACTATCTACTACCACCCCGAAAACCTCTACCTCCAGGTCGACTATGCCAACATGCTGGTGAGTATCGGGAAGTTCAAGGATGCATTGCCTTACCTCGAGAACTTTCTGATCGATTATCCGGATAATATCCCGGTGCAAAGAACTCTTGCCCGGATCAACTATTACAAAGGGAAATACAAGGAGGCCTATGCCGGGATCTCGGCACTGCAGGAGAGGGACCCGACAGATAGAGAAACCAACTCTCTGCTGGATGAAATTCAGACGGCCAAAGCACCCTGGATCGGCATCACGGGAAACTATTTTTCAGACAACCAACCGCTCCAAACCATCTCTCCCATATTGGCAAGCCAGATCTGGCTTCATCCGCTATCCACGCTGCGATTCAGCGTTAGAGCGCCTCTCTTTTCACAAGGTGGGACCTACACAAATGCGCTATGGGTGCAGGCAGGCAACGATCTGTTTATCAGGTACGGGAACTGGAATGTCGTAACCGATATCGGCTTCCTGATGTATCCATATAAGAATACCACTACCTGGACCGCCAACTTCGAGGTGAAGAAACGCTCATACCGCCACCTGGTCACCATTTTCCAGGCCGAACGGAAACCATACTTTTACACCGGCAGCAGCATCGATACGGTGATCAACGAGTATCATGTAGCGGAAACAATACGCTGGGACAATTACAATTCGTGGAGTGGAGAAATCTCTTACAACTGGGACTATTTCCTCACCGACTACAACTCCACCTATGCGATTGCAGGCTGGGGACTGACCCCTCCGCTGAAGGCATCGGTGTTCGATTTCCGGCTGGGGTATGGCATCAGCTACAGCACCTCAAACAAGAACAATTTTGTGCCAAAAGCGTCTCTGCCAGATATCATCGTCAACTACGATTCCGCTGTCGGCATCGAAGGGATCTACTATCCCTATTTCACCCCGAAGCAGCAGCTTGTCAACTCGGCCCTTCTCTCCATAGGGATCCATCCGGTAAAAGGGTTCGATATAGGCATCAGTGGAAACGTGGGGTTCTTTGCCAAAGCACAAATTCCATATTATTACCTCCGGAAAGATGCTGTTACCGGGAATATCGTCCTTTCTGACCGGGAATTTACCAGCAAAAGATATTTCCCCTATACCTTCAGCGCGTTTATCTCATGGCAGCTGTCAAAAAAAGTCAGCCTCCGAGCCGATTACAGATACAATAGCACCTATTTCTATAACGAACATTACGTAGGATTAAATCTTATGATCCATATCTGGAATGAGCAAAAGAGGAAATAAGGATCTCTGGAAATTCAGGGAGGTCGCTCCGGTGACCCCCATGAGCAAGTTCATCCTGCTGGTGCTGGTGATTGCCGCCATCGCCAGCGTGCTCTACTTTGCCGACTGGTGGTTCCGCGAAAAACACATCACCACTCTCTGGTTTTTTATCCTGCTGAGCCTCTTCTTCTGGTACGGGATCTTCCGGCTGATCTTTATCTGGATCAACTACCTGTATATCAAGAAGCCAGAGGCTATTGCTCCGGAAGAAGGTTTGCACGTAGCTATTTTCACTACAAGTTCTCCGGGAGAACCACTGGAGATGTTTGAAAAGACGCTTGCCGCTTGCCGTGAAATCACCTACCCTCATACCACATACCTTCTCGACGATACACAGGACCCAAGGTTCAGGGAGGTGGCTGAACGGAACGGGGCAGTATGGCTCGAACTGGTTGGACTCCCAGGGGCCAAAGCTGGAAAGGTTAATAAGGCATTGCAGCTTACCGACGAGGAGTTCATTCTCATCATGGATCCAGACCACATCCCATTTCCCAACTTCCTTGATCACACGCTGGGATTTTTTCGGGATGAAAATGTGGGCTTCGTCCAGGTATCCCAAGCCTATTACAACCAGTACCGCTCATTTACCGCAAAAGGCGCTGCGGAACAAACGTATACCTTTTATGGCCCAACTCAGATGGGACTTCACGGGCTGGGTGCAGCAGTGGCAATTGGTGCCAACTGTACCTTCCGCCGGAAAGCATTAGAAAGTATCGGAGGCCATGGCATTGGTCTCGCCGAAGACCTGATCACCTCGATTCGTATTCACGCTGCAGGCTGGAAATCGGTATTCAACCCGGTGATCGTCAGCCGCGGACTGGTGCCCGAAGATTTTGGATCCTTCTGTAAGCAGCAGCTCAAATGGTCGCGGGGAGTTTTTGAGGTGACCTTTGTGGAGGTACCGAAGCTGTTTTGGAAGCTCACCGGATGGCAGCGTATTTCCTATATAATGATTGGCACCTATTATTTGGTAGGGGTTACCTCCCTCTTTTTTGTGCTGGTCCCCTTCCTCTTTTTCCTCACCGGGATTTTGCCAGCCAGCATGTCGTTTGTGGAGTTCCTGATCAATGGATCAGTAGTTGCACTACTGGCGATCCTGATCTACCTCTATGTGCAGCGCTGGCTGGTCCATCCGCAAACCGAGCGGGGGCTTCATTGGCGTGGGATGGTGCTGAAATTTGCCAGCTGGCCGGTCTTCTTTCTGGGCTTCCTGCTGGGGGTGGTCAATGCTGAGATTCCCTACATTCCGACTGCAAAAAAGGCCGTAACCGGTTATTTCACCCCATTCGCGAGGCCATTGATTGCACAGGTCGTCATTTATATCATCGCAGTGGTGGTGATCTTCATCCAACGCAGGTTTTATATCTCTGAAAGCGAACTGATCCTCTCGGCCGAAAAAACCTGGGCGATGATCGGTTTTGCCTTCATCGCTTTCCTGATGTCGCTGGGAGGGATTATTGCTGCATGGCTGGGAAAATATATTCATGTGGAAAGTCCATGGGAAGATGTGGATTTGAAATCGATTAAAACGAAAATAGATGGCTAAGAAATCGGGTAGAATAGCTGCAACCATAGCGGCAATCGTTTTGGGTTTGCTAATTGTGATTGTAATTGTATTTGCAGGCAACAAAACCCGTGGTCCGCTTGAGAATCTGTTTGTTTCAATGGGAACGATGGTAAAAGACGTGGAGCACTACTTTATCCTTCAAAAACGCGAGAATAAGAGAGAAAATAAACTGGCCTGGTTCTCTGCCTACAAACATAACCTCAATTCCCTCAAACATCCTTCGATGATCCTGTTGGGGACCTACGACAACGAAACCACCGAATCGTTTGAATCCATCATTAACCTAGAAGACTCACTCCACACTACCCTGCCTCTGATCCATCTCTTTACCGCATGGGGCAGCAAGCCCGAGCAGCAGTTTCCCAAGCTTCAGGTGGAAACCATCCTTGCCCTTGGCTCCCTCCCCATCATCACATGGGAACCCTGGCTGGTCGACTTCGATGAAGAGGAAATTCCAAACCTCCGCCCGGTGAAGGAGCGCGACATGGGGGGATTGGCTGATGTGGCAACCGGGATCTACGATACCTATATCGTGAAATGGGCGAAAGAGGTGGCGGCCATGAACCAGCCGCTTTTTCTGCGTATCGGTCACGAGATGAATGATCCCTACCGTTATCCCTGGGGGCCACAGAATAACGAACCGGAAGACTTTATTGCCGCCTGGATGCATATACACAATTTGTTTGACTCTGTGGGTGCGACCAAGGTGATCTGGATCTGGTCGCCACACCCTGCTTACGGCTATTATGAATTCTTTTATCCTGGTGATGACATGGTTGATTATGTAGGCGTTACAGCCCTGAATTACGGTGCCGTTGCCAACTGGTCGCAGTGGTGGAGTTTCGATGAGATCGCAGGGAACTACTACCCTCAACTGGCAGCGTTCAACAAGCCGATCATGATCAGCGAATTTGGTTCCCTGGCAGTAGGCGGTGACAGGAGTGCCTGGTATGCCAATGCCATCAGGGATATTCCGGTGAAATACCCTCTTGTCAAGTCCTTGATTTTCTTTCACTTTTCCAGCGATAATACCACTACCGAGCAAACACTCAACTGGTATTTTATCGACGACAAAGAGACGACCAGAGCAATTTTTGAGCAGCTATCCCTCTGGCCCGATTCACTGAAGCCTGAATAGGCTCAAACAAATGAATTCCGCTTACATGTTTTTTTGATCAATCCATGATCACATGGCTTTTATTTGTTATACATTTGTAACAGCTAAGCCACTCCCGATGAAAAAATTATTCTCACTCCTGTTGATTGTGTCAATTGCAGGATATGCAGTTGTTTCATGTGAAAAATCAACGACACCTTCTGATGCGCCCGAAAATACCAAGATCGTTGCCTGGGCTGTTGGAGCCATGGATACCAACAATGTAGGCGTAATTCTCTATACCGATGATGCCGGGGAGACCTGGAGCCGACAGGGGGATACAGCTATGTTCCTGGGAGTGGACATCAACAACGTGTGGGCCATTGACCAGTCAAATGCCTGGATCGTCTGCTCCGGAAACAAGATTTTCCGCACCATCAATGGAGGAGTAACCTGGATTCCTGTGATCACCCCGGCTATTCAGGGGCCCCCCAGCCTCTATGGCATCTCCGTTGTTGGGAATACAGAAATCTGGATTTCAGGATCATCAGGAACCGTATACAAGTCGGTCGATGCAGGAAACAACTGGACGGTATACGATACCAATTCTTTCCGTCGCGGGCTGATACAGGGGATCTGTGCCATTACCTCAGATATCATTTACGTGGCAGGTGAATTTGCCACCGGTCAGGGTCCATGGGGATTTATTGCACGCACCCTGAATGGAGGAACCACCTGGGATTCGATATCCCTTCCAGGAGGATTCAATCAGTACCGCTGGATCGGGGTCACCGCTACCGATTCAAACAATATCGTGGTGTATGGAAGTACCGGTCACTATGCTGTGACCCACAACGGAGGAAATTTCTGGTACACACCCGGGCAGGTAGATCCGGGCGATATCAACGACCTGGTAATGATCAGCTCTGAATCCTACTGGGGAGCTTTCGATTACGACATGATCTTTAAGACCTTCGACGGAGGTGAAACCTGGCTTGAACAAACAAGCAAAGGGCCCCTGAACCAATTTCTGGTGGGGATCGACACCTATTATACCCAGAGAGCTCTCATTGTGGGTGAGTCGGCCGATAGTACCAGATCAGGGAAGATCATCAATACCACCGACGGCGGAAACAACTGGTCGCTCCGTCATGTTAGCCCCGCAAAACTGCAGAAGGTATCCTTTGCGAAGATCCAACAGTAAGCAGTTGGCAGTTGGTTGCTGGTTTCTTGTTGCTTGTTCCTTGTTTTTTATTTCTTATTTCTTATTTCTGTGCCGTTGCCCTTCTTCTTTCCACGTCTTATGTCTTACGTCTCACCTCCCACATCTCACGTCCCTCATCTTTATACCAGCTCCAGCCTGTAGGCATCCTGCCTGATGAAGATGAACAGCAGGATAGTAAATGCCCAAAGGGAAGAGCCACCGTAGCTCAGGAAGGGTAACGGAATGCCAATCACAGGCATCAGGCCGAGAGTCATGCCGATGTTAATGGCAAAGTGGAAGAACAGGATGGAGGCCACAGAGTAACCGTATACCCGGCAGAATTTTGAACGTTGTCGCTCCGCAACAGTGAGGATCCGAATAAAAAGGATAAGGTAGAGTACAATCAGTACTATACTACCCAGAAATCCCCACTCTTCGCCAACCGTGCAGAAGATGAAGTCGGTGCTCTGCTCGGGCACGAAGTTGTATTTGGTCTGGGTTCCATGCAGAAATCCTTTGCCCAGGATTTGTCCTGATCCGATCGCTATCAGCGACTGGTTCACATTGTACCCCGCCCCTTTCAGGTCGCTGGTCTTACCGATCAGCACGTTGATTCGCTCTCTCTGGTGTGGCTGAAGGATATGGTTTACTGCATAATCGACCGAAAATACGTACCCAACTGAACCCAAAAAGATGACAAGTACGATCATCAGATGACGAAATTTTCTCTGTGTCATGAAGTAAAAAAACACCGCACCGGCAAAGAGAATCCCAATGAGTATGAGTTTGTTTATTAGTAGGGCCAAAATCCCGATAACCGGCATCGCCACAAGGGCAATCAGTACAAGCCCACTCATCCCAAAACGGTAGAATACCAGTATAAAAGCAAGGAATACCAGGGCCGATCCCATATCCCGCTGAAGGAGAATCAGCAGGGCCGGAAAAAGGATCAGGATAGTCGCTTTCATCCAGGTTTGAACCTTCTTCAGGTTAAGGTCCATCTTGCTAAGGTATTTGGCAACAACCAGGGCAGTTGCCATCTTGGCAAATTCGGCAGGCTGGATCGCAACACTTCCGATATGGAGCCACGATCGTGCTCCCGAAATATCGCGGCCGATGAAGATCACAAGGATGAGTACTCCAATCAACCCGGAGTAAATCAACCATGCAAACTGGGAAAAGAATTTGGGATCAATGGCCAGGGTGACGATAGCCAGCAAAAGGGCGGCGGCAATCCAGACCATCTGTTTCCCATACCGCTGGCTAAGGTCAAAAATGCTGGGTTGCGATTCGTCGTAAACGGCTGCATAGATATTGATCCATCCAAACAGAACCAACGCCAGGTACAGGAAGACCATTACCCAGTCGATCCGGTGAAATATGCCATACTCCCTTCTCATGGCTTGATCAGGTTTCCGTTCATCATCCGTTCTTTTAACTCAGACCGTTTCACCTCGCCTTTCAGGTATTGCTCAATCATCAGGCTGGCAATAGGCGCTGCCCATGAAGCTCCCCATCCCGCATTTTCCACGATGACAGAGATGGCAATCTTTGGGTTGTCTTTGGGGGCGAAGGCGATAAAGATCGAGTGGTTGTCGCCATGAGGATTCTGGGCTGTCCCTGTCTTGGCACAGATGGAGATGCTGTCAAGCCGGGCATTGGTGGCAGTTCCGGCAAGGACCACTTTCTCCATGCCATCCACCACCACATCGAAATAGCCGGGGTCTACAGTACAGAAATGCTTTTCCATTAACGTCCGGTTTACGCTGTCAGGTTGTCCCACTCCTTTGATGACGTGCGGTATGATATAGTATCCGCGGTTGGCGATCACTGTCGTCATGTTGGCCAGTTGCACCGGAGTCACAAGGACCTCACCCTGTCCAATGGCAAGGGAAATAACGGTAAGGGAACGCCATCTGTTTTTCCCGTAATATTTATCGTAGTAAGCGCTGGAGGGAATGTTCCCTGAAAGTTCGCTGGGCAGATCCAACCCGATCCGTTTCCCCAATCCGAACGAAAG
Source organism: Bacteroidales bacterium (assembly GCA_014860625.1). Classification (GTDB taxonomy): domain Bacteria; phylum Bacteroidota; class Bacteroidia; order Bacteroidales; family FEN-979; genus QYOJ01. The sequence goes on from JACZJJ010000123.1 coordinate 23,312, forward strand.
GATATGGTTCCGCCAGATATTGAAGTCCTTATCTGTCGCGTAAAACCCATCCTTTTCGAGAATTGATTTGAATACCCTGCAGTAATAGGTGTTGCAGGAGTGTTGGATCGATTCCTCCAGATCGAGCGGTCCGGCATGATCGTGGCATCCGACAACGTGCCCGTTCCCGAGAGCAAATCCACCCGGACAACCGAAACGTGTACTGGCTGTAATAACGCCCTCCTGCAATCCCACCAGCGCATTGACTGTTTTGAAGGTGGAGCCGGGAGGGTATGTTGCCATCAGGGCACGGTTGAACAATGGAATGTTGATGCTGTCGGCCGAAAGGAGGGAGAAATTGTGGTTGCGGATACGGCCAACCAGGAGGTTCGGGTCGTAGCTGGGACTTGATACCAGGCAGAGTACCTCCCCGCTGGAAGGTTCAATGGCAACGATGCTCCCCTTTTTGTTTCGCATCAACTCCTCTCCAAGAATCTGAAGATCAACATCTATGGATGACCAGAGGTCCCGGCCAGGAAGAGAAATGGTGTCGTAATGCCCCTCCTGGAAGCTTCCCATATCCCGGTTGTGGACGTCAACCACGCGGATTTTCATTCCTTTCCTGCCACGCAACTCCGTCTCATAGGATTTCTCTATTCCGCTGATGCCGATGTAGTCGCTCGCTTTGTAATAGGGACTTTGGGCGATGATTGAAGGGCTGGCCTCCCCGATATAGCCTAACATGTGTGCCGCTGCGGGGTATGAATAGCTGCGCAGGGTTCGGGGCTGGACGAAAAATCCGTGAAACATGAACATCTTCTCCTGAAGGGCCCCGAAATTCTCCCTGTTGATCTGGGATTCAAATACGGATGGCTTGTAGGAGGAATAACGTCGGGCTTGTGTGAGCCGCTCCCTGAAGTGGTTGACGGTGATACCCAGCAGGCGGCAAAATTCGGAGGTATCCATCGCCTTCACCTCCCTGGGAATCACCATCATGTCGTAAGCCGCTTCATTGTAGACAAGAAGTTTTCCGTTTCGGTCGTAGATCAATCCGCGCGCCGGATATTGTGTAATGTAACGAAGCACGTTGTTGTTGGCCGACAGGATATAATTTTCGGCCATCACCTGAATATAAAAAAGCCGGATAATGAAGATGATTCCTGTAAAGAGGAAAAGTCCGAGAATGATGAATTTCCGGTTCAGGTAAAGTTTCTCCATGATGCCATTACCTCTTGAGAACGATGTCGGGGGTGGTAAGCACGTTGCTCTTGCTCAGAGCCCGGTCGTAAATAAAATATTCAAAGCGGATGGTGTCGAACGAAGGCGTCGGATCCATGGTGAGGGTATCGGCAATGTAGCCCCGTATCGTCTTGCCAGGATAGTCCGGGTTCAGTACGGGTATTCGGGCGCTGAAAGGAGGGTCAAGCACCACTTCAGCATAACCGGAATCCTGTTTCTCGAAATATCGGATCACCAGGTTGTAATAGTAGTTGCCGGCCCGGTTGTAGGGAGCAAACGTATCTCCCGGGTTTAACCCGATATCCCCGTCGCCATCCTGGAAATTAAAGGCTAAAATTCCTCTCACGGCATATTGTCCTGTGTCGAAGATCAGGGTGAATTGCCTCGCAGAAATCTCAGGAATGTCAGAGAATTCTTCCTGTTTCACACAGGAAGTGAGGATGTAGATTCCGATCAGGGTTGCAGCCAATACCCAAATCTGAGTTTTGGGAAAATACCGATTCATTTCGTATCTTTGATGAAACGCTAAATTACACAATTTTCCGATAGCGAACCCCTTCCTGAACCCATGATTTTTTCAGAGACAATAGGTGCAATCCATACAGAAGAGCAGTTTAACCGACTGGCGCTGGAGGCTTTTCGCTATCAGCTTCAACGCAACAGGGTTTATGCCGAATTTATCGATGCGCTGGGAATTCATGCTTCCCGGGTGAATCATTACTCCCGAATTCCGTTTCTTCCCATCGAGTTTTTCAAAACACAGGATGTTTATGCTGCGGAAGATGAGCCTGCCATCACCTTTAGAAGCAGCGGGACCTCCGGGATGGAACGCAGCACCCACGCCATAGCAGATGCCTCCCTTTACCGCTCTTCATTGCTCGAAGGGTTCCGGAACATATACGGCGATCCCTCCCGCTACCTGATTTGCGCTCTCACTCCTTCGGCGGATGAAAATCCCACCTCTTCACTCGCCTTCATGATCGATGCCTGGATCAACGCAGGAGCCCAACCCGGAAGCGGTTTCTACCTCAATAAACCAAAACGGCTGGCGGAAATCCTTCTTGCATCCAGTCATTCCTATGCCCCTAAATCCCCTAAAGGGGACTTACTCCCTCCCCTTCAG
>JACZJJ010000124.1 GCA_014860625.1 Bacteroidales bacterium
GCCATCATGGCCATGTACTGTGATATTGAAGGTGGAACAGGCCAATCATGGTTTGGGAACGGATGCATAGATCAGGATCCTTTGTTCGAGAATCCGGAGAACAACAACCTTCTGTTAAGCTGGACAAACTATCCGGTAAATGATAATACAAAGTCACCTTGCATTGATGCCGGAAATCCTGATTCCCCTCCAGATCCCGATGGATCCGTAACAGACATCGGGGCATATTACTTTGGTGCCGGCCTGGGCATGCATGATCCGTCTGACATTCATTCCGTGCAATTATATCCTAACCCGGCATTTAACACATTGACTATTGAAATGGAAATGGATGATGCCTGCACACTTGAAATATATGATCTTAGCGGCCAAAAGGTGATACTGTCAAAGGAAAGCTCAAAATACATTCAGCTTGATATCCGTCATCTTCAGCCGGGTATGTATCTGCTGAAAATTATTATCCAGAACAAGATTGTGCATACACATAAGTTCATCAAACAATAACAAAGATATCATTGAACAAGACTCTTTATCTTTGATTCATTGACTGATTCTTGACGCTGCTTTTTCACATAAGCCAATGGTTTATCCAAATCAGTTTTTTGATTGTGGTGCTGGTGTTTCTGCTCCGGCCAATAATTATTAAGCTGTTTGATCGCTATGGGTATCTGCGATCCATCGCATTGGTGATCCTTGCTGCCATGTTGTGGCTAAGGCCTTTTGTATCACCCTGTGTCGGAAGTTCGGGGGGGGCTGACGCCCCACTTCATCGATGGCTTTCTCAGCTTCTCCTGCCGGGAGAGCCAACTGCTGCAGCGCTGGGGTTTATCCTGTTATTGGCCGAGGCCTTTTATCTGAACTTCATTTTGATCAGGATCAATGTAATTCCTAAGAAGTCGCTGTTGCCGGCAGCTTTCTACATCCTTCTAATGAGCCAGTCGGTGCAAGGCTTAACGCTAAACCCTGTATTGTGTGGAGCCGCTTTTGTGCTACCTGCACTTGATCTTATCTTCAGAAGCAGGGATGGCAGAAATTTGACAGTGAATATTTTCTCTACAGCCATCCTGTTTGCGCTGGCATCCTTGTTTTGCTTTGAATTTCTGTTCTTCTTCCCCTTGCTGTTTGTATCATTGATTGTGTATAAAAACACACTACCCCTAAGGATGAGTATGGTAGCCATCGCCGGATTCGCTGCAGTATTCTTGTTGTTGTTTTTGTTTTATTTTCTTGTCGGAGGGGTGGCAGAGCAGATGGGTGTATATGCCAAAAGAGTCCTTTATCCTCCCCTATTCTGGCAAGAGCTAGAGATGGCTCAATACATTTTGATCGGTTGGCAGGTTTCTATTTATTATATGGCCATTTCAACAGTGATTGCTAACAGAGACAAACTAAATGACTATACCAGGAAGACGATGTTTTTAAGTATCTCATTTCTGCTGCTTTCACTGGTTTCCGTACTTTATATGCTTGACAAGCTTGAGCTGGCCCTTATGCTGCCGGCCATTCCTTCTACTATTTTTATGGGTGCATACATTTCTCTCACCACCAATAAGAAGATGATGGGTTTTTTAGAAATGATGCTGCTCACTTCCTGCCTGGTCCTCTTCTTCTATAATTTGTGGTGGGTGGAGTGTTGAAGTGTCATCTAATTCCTAAAAAGAAACCCCAATCACTGAATGTCAGTGAGTTGGGTGTTTCGTTGGGGTGGGCCCACCAGGACTTGAACCTGGGACCAATAGATTATGAGTCTACTGCTCTAACCAACTGAGCTATGGGCCCGTTTCAAATTACGAATGAAGAATTTGGAATGAGGAATTTTGGATCCTGTAAATTCTCCATGGCAATCAAATCTGATCTTTAATGGGGAGCAAAGATACAACAATCCTCTTTTTCCCGGGATATCTTCCCTGAAAATTCACACCTTTGCATGAAAGACTTTTGGTAATGAAAGAGAACTCTATCCGCAATATCATTTTCGACTTCGGAGGAGTTATCTGCAACATCGATATCTCCATCACGGAAAAAGCTTTCGTGGATCTTGGCATCCGACAGTTCGACAAAGAGTATTCTGTCACTGAACGGGATAACTTCTTCGGGATGTTTGAAACCGGAAAGATCACACCTCAGCAGTTCAGGGATACACTGAAACACTATTTTGACCGACCTGTATCTGACCGGCAGCTGGATGATGCCTGGAATGCCCTGCTTCAGGAAATTCCTGCTTCCAGGATTGCTCTTCTGAGAAATCTTTCCAAACGTTACAGGCTGTTTCTCCTGAGCAATACCAACGAGATCCACTATACCAAATACCTGAAGGAGTTACAGGAAGTTTACAGCGTCTCAGGGTTTGAAGATCTTTTTGAAAAAGCATACTTTTCACATCAGATTGGCCTCCGGAAGCCATTTCGCGAAGTGTTTGATTTTGTCGTCACCGATGCCGGCGTGAACCGCAGCGAAACACTCTTTATCGACGACTCCATTCAGCATGTTGAGGGAGCAAAGAAGGCAGGACTTCTGGCCTATCATCTCCTTGAGGGCGAAGAGATCACCGATCTGTTCAGCCCAGAAATGCAGTTTCTGCGACCTCTGCAACCTTCGCTTCATCCTCGCGGATAAAGAGAGAGAACAGGATTGCTGCCACACACATGGCTGCTCCTCCTATATAGGCCCATGAAAATCCTGCCATCATTTCGCAAACAGGAACCGACTTCAGGGCAAATCCACCATTCCCCGGGTTATGAGGCAATCGTATCGTGAAAATCAGCTGCATCAGGATCAGTCCGAACATCTGCCCAAGATTGGTTCCCAGCTTAAATACACTGGAAGAGATCGACTGCTTATCCTGAGGTGCCAGCGACATCACCAGGTTGTTGTTGGGAGTAATAAACAAGGCATATGAAACTCCCAGCAGGACCATGAATCCGAAGAGAATCCCAAGATGCAGCTGCGGAAGAAGAAGAGCAAAAGCAATGCAGGAAGTGGCTGCAAGCACCATACCGATATTTGTCAGTCGAACTTTGGATACTCTATCCGAAAGCCTTCCCGTTATCGGACTGCACATACTGAATACCACAGCAAATGTCATCAGGATAAATCCGGCATGACTTACATCAATCTTCAAACCGTACATCAGGTAAAACGGCAAGAGGACATTGCTTCCCGCCATCAAACCAAATCCAACTACGGAAGCAAGGATAGCGAATGAAAAACTTTTGTTGTTAAAGATGGATAGATCAAGGATCGGATCTTTTGACCTCTTTTCCCAGAAGACAAATCCAAGGATTAACAATCCTGAAACTGCCAATCCTCCCAGAGTAACCAGGGAGGTCCAGCCGAAATCTCTCCCCTTGCTGATAAAAAAAACCAGCAATGCCAGTCCGGTAAAGCTCAGTGCCGACCCCAGAAAATCAAACTGTTTTACTATAAGCTGGTTCCCCTGCTTTGGTATATCGGTGGGAATTGCCTTTGACGCGAAAACAACAGCCAGTATTCCTACCGGTACATTTACGAGGAAGATCCAATGCCAGTCAAGCATTCCCGTTATCAACCCTCCAAGAGGACTCCCGATCAGCAGCCCAAGGGAGGTGACAGGGGAGAAAATCCCGAACGCCCAGCCTCTTCTTTCGGCAGGAATAAACCGTGTGATAAGAGATATCGAGGTGGCAAAAAGCATCGAACCTCCCAACGCCTGTAAAAGCCTTGCTCCAAGTAAAAGTGAAAAGGTGGGAGCTAATCCGCATAGCAAGGAACTCAGGGTAAATACGACGAATCCACTGATGAAAATCCGTTTGACTCCAATAGTTTCAGCCAGTTTTCCGAAGATGATCAGGGTACTCGACAACATCAGAAGGTAAACAAGCGCAATTTGGACAACAGTAGCGGTAGAGATATTGAAATAGGAGGCAATGTCGGGAAGAGAAATATTGACAATGATGCCATCCAGCAAAACCATAAACCCGGCAAGAGAACTGCTGATGATAATGCCTACCTGCTTGCTTCGGCCTGAGACGGTATGGTTTGTCACGGTGATCCGTTTTACACGACAAATGTAACATTTCCTTAGTTATTCCCAGGCTGCCTTGTTTAATCAATCTAAATTGGTTGTAAAAGGACTTGACTTTCAGCTAAAATTGGATTACCTTTGCAACCCCCAATTAGAGGCTAAATCCATATGAAGCTTTCACACTTTCGCTTTCATCTGCCCCAGGAACTAATCGCTAACGAGCCCCCGAAGCAGAGAGATGATGTGCCAATGATGGTTTTGAACAGGAAAAACAAAACCATTGAACACAAGCACTTCAAAGATATTCTGACCTATTTTGGAGATGGAGATGTTTTCATCCTGAACAACACAAAGGTTTTTCCCGCACGCCTTTTTGGAGAGAAGGAAAAGACCGGTGCCAAGATCGAAGTTTTCCTGCTCAGGGAATTAAACCGGGAGTCCCGTTTATGGGATGTGCTGGTTGACCCTGCCCGTAAGATCCGTATTGGCAACAAACTCTACTTCGGTGATGATGATTCGCTTGTTGCAGAAGTCATTGACAATACCACATCACGCGGCCGTACCATTCGTTTCTTGTTTGACGGATCCTACGAAGAGTTCAAGCGCACCATCCAACGGCTGGGACAAACCCCTCTTCCCAAAATTCACAACCGTCCGGTTACACTCGAAGACGAAGTTCGGTACCAGACCATTTATGCCAAGCATGAAGGGGCTGTTGCTGCACCCACTGCCGGTCTGCACTTTAGCCGCGAGGTGATGAAGCGCCTGGAACTGCAGGGTGTGAATTTTGCTGAAGTGACCCTGCATGTCGGTCTTGGGAATTTCCGCTCCATTGATGTGGAAGATCTTACCAAACACAAAATGGACAGCGAGGAGATCATCATTGAGCCCGAAACCGCAGAAATTGTGAACCGCGCCAAGGCCAATAAGAAAAAAGTAGTCGCCATCGGGACAACCACCATGAAAGCGGTTGAATCTTCCGTTGCGATCTCGAATATGTTGAAACCTTACCGCGGGTGGACCAACAAGTTTATCTTTCCTCCGTATGAGTTCAGCATTGCCAACGCCATGGTGAGCAACTTCCACCTTCCCCAATCGCCGATGATGATGCTGGTGGCGGCATTTGCCGGGTACGATTTTCTCATGGAAGCCTACGAGGAAGCTGTCAAAAAGAAATACAAGTTCTTTACCTACGGCTATCCGATGCTGATCCTCTGATGAACACGGCTATCATCGTTGCAGGCGGGACAGGAACCCGCATGAATTCTTCTTCTCCAAAACAGTTTCTCCTGCTGAAGGATATTCCCGTTCTCTTTTATTCCATCACCGCTTTTTTTCGTTTTGATGCCTCTCTCCGCATCCTGCTGGCATTGCCTGAGCCACTTTTTAACGACTGGATTGAACTGCAAAAGAGGTTTAATCTAACCATTCCGCATGAACTTGTTTCGGGTGGCGAAACCCGTTTTCATTCCGTCTTCAATTGTTTGCAACGTACGGACGGTGATGGTTTGGTAGCCATCCACGACGGAGCTCGCCCGCTTATTTCTCAGGAGCTGATTCATCGCCTGTTTTCTGCTGCGGAAGAAAATGGGAATGCGATTCCTGTTGTCCCTGTCAATGAATCTATCCGGCAACTGGACGGGTCGTCAAACCACCCGGTCGACCGTTCCCTGCTCAGGATTGTGCAAACGCCTCAGGTCTTCCAGACTTCTCTGATAAAACAAGCCTATTTACAGCCGTTCAAGCCAGCGTTTACAGATGATGCCACAGTATTAGAATCGTTGGGGAACCCGATTCATCTGGTAGAAGGCGATCCTGCCAACCTCAAAATCACCTATCCGGCCGATCTTCGTGTGGCTGGGTCACTCCTCTGATCACACCCTCCTGCCCTTCCACCTGACCCGAACAAGTAAAGCCATGGGTCCGGAGATGGTTACATAAAGGATCTGGAAAAGCTGCGCCGGGATGTACCATATCAACAGGTGCCGCTTGCCAAAAAAACGTGACATGGTATATACCAGAGGGAAATCCACGAGGATTTTAAAACAAAACAACGAAATTGCCAGGTAGAGGTAGAGGGGTGAGAGAAATCCCAGAAGAAAACCAGCGGGAATCATAGCCTGAAAAAGGTAATTGACAGCGCCAACAACAAGTACCGTGGAGTCGCGATACCCGCGGCTTTTCGACACCCAACGGAACCGCTGCCGGAAGAAGGAACGCAATCCTTTTTCCGGAAGGGTGGTGACAATGGCATCGGGGTCATCCGTAAAATGAATCGAATGCCTGCCAAATGCCTGCTTCATTTTCCAGAGCAGGAACTGGTCATCTCCGGAAGCAAATTGCTCATTCCCATCAAATCCTCCTAACTCAATAAATGCTTGCTTTTCATAGCATAAATTGGCCCCGTTGCACATGATCGGCCTGCCGATGGAGGCAAATCCAGCAGTGAGCCCCATGATGCCCAGAAACTCGAGTGTTTGCATCTTCCCGAAAACCCCTGGCGTATCTGAAAACATCACTGGCCCCAGAATCATCCTGGCCCCCGTTTCGCTGTAGCATCGTACCATGGAGGAGATCCATGAAGGGGTTTGCAGCGTATCGGCATCGGTGGTAAGGATCAGGCTTCCTGAAGCAACATCAACAGCTCTTGCAATGGCTCTCTTTTTACCGGTTTCTGACTGTTGGTCCGAGTCCGCCATCACAATGAGGCAATGAAATTGCGGATGGTTTTGAACAAACCCGGTTACCACCTCCAGGGTGTTATCATCCGAGAAGTCATCGCTGATCAGAACTTCGAATCTATCGGGAAGATAATCCTGCTGAAGTAACGATTCCATGCATTGGATCACCCGGTACTCTTCATTCCTGACCGGAACGATCACAGTCACAAACGGTTTATCTGTTTTGGGGGGTAACTGGTCTCTCTTCTCAATGGACAACCCCGAGAGTGCTCCCAGAATAATCAATGCATAGAAAAGTGCCAGCAACATCATCAACATACCGATGATCGCCAGAAGCATCATCCGTTTTCGTTGTTGGCCGATTTTCTGAAAAACTTCAGCCGGAAAACAAACACACTCCCCATCAAAGCGGGAACTCCGAGATTTATGGCCCAAAGGAGAGTAGTGGCTGCCAGTACGCCAAAGTTGATCTCATCCATTGTTCCGGTCATACCCGAAAAGTAGATCCCGAAAAAATAGAGAGCCACGGATCCCCGGATGCCTAACTCCGTAAGCGCAATGGTTGGAATGATCGCCATCACAAAATAGATCAGGGAGATCAGCATCATGGCATCCAGGTAAGGAATTGGAACGTTGAATATGTGCAGCAGAATGAAAAACTGAAAGGAGAAAATAATGTACCTGAAAAGGCTGTACAGCAGAACTGTAATCAGCTCGCGGTTGTGATAAAAGGCAAAAATCCGGAAGAATTTCCGGATCTTTTTTAATCCGTTGCGTAGTATTTTCTCTTTGAGGGTGGAGAGAAAAGAGACGTTCAGGTAGAAACCCAGGATGAGTGCGTTGAAGCTGACCACGATGGCTACGAGAACATAATAGAGGTATCCGTTAAAATCCCAGTATTTGGTTAAGTAGAGCGGGATGAAAAGAAGCAGGGCTGCACTTCCGGTAAAAACTGTGATCAGAAGCTGGCTCATACTCCCCAGAATGGTGATCAGAATCCCTTCAACGCGACTTCCGGAGTTGAGGATAAAGACCCGGCCAAAATACTCCCCGATCCGGTTGGGAGTAAACGAGCTGACGGTAACTCCTGTCAACACAGCTTCATACGATTTCCAGAAGTTGATTCGCTCGATCTTTGCCATCAGGTACCTCCATTTTACCGCCTCGATGGCCCAGTTGACAAACATCAGCAGGATAACTCCCGCCAACAGCCAGGCAAAATTATCGTTGTTAAAGTCTTCCATAAGAGCCTTCCATATCTGGGGAAGATTCTTGCGGTAAAATACCTGATCGTAGATAAACCAATAGGCGAGGAGCAGGATTACAACCTGGATCAATTTGTTGTAGGTTTTACCTACTTTTGTTTTGTTAATCATCCTTTACATTGAGTGGCGAGCGAATCATATTAGGCATTGATCCAGGCACCAACATCATGGGCTTTGGCATTATTTCCGTTTCCGGAAAGACCATGAAGCTGGTTTCACTTGGGGTTTTAAAATTACAGAAAACCGATGATCATCCGCTAAAGCTGAAGTATATTTTTGAAAAATCGATCGCCCTGATCGATGAGTTTCATCCGGATGAGCTCTCCATAGAGGCGCCCTTTTTTGGAAAAAACGTACAGTCGATGCTGAAACTCGGCAGGGCACAGGGAGTTGCGATGGCAGCTGCGTTATCCCGGTCTATCCCGATCTTTGAATACTCTCCGCGGAAGATCAAGCAATCCATTACAGGCAAGGGGAGCGCTTCCAAAGAGCAGGTAGCCTCTATGCTGTTTCATCTGCTTTCTATGAAAGAGGCGCCTGAACAACTTGATGCAACAGATGGTCTTGCAGTAGCGGTTTGCCACTTTTTTCAGAAAGGGAATACGGGAACGGAAAAAAAGTTCACAGGCTGGAAAAGCTATCTGTCGGCGAATCCGGAAAGGTTGGGATGACCCCACCCCTTAATTCCCTCCACAACAAGAGAGGGAAAATCTACATCAGTTTCTGGTATACCATCCACCACCGGTCGGGAATCTCTTCGCTGGTGGCCTGCTGGTAATCCTTGTATGAACACGGAACAAGGTAGTGCCGCTCGTATTTTGCCCGTTGTTCAGCCGGTAAAGGGATCTCCATCCACCATCGATCGGTCTTCTTGCTTTTGTAAAACGTGATATCCTGCTGGTGATCGCTGATCGTCACATGGTATTTCAGGTAATCATCTTCGTTTCGGAACGGAAAATCGTGAGGCCGACTGTAAAACCCTTCCATAAAATACCAGATCATCTGCGCAATCAGGTGCGCTGTTTGCCCGTCGTGATCAAATTTTGGGTTGTATTCGTAAAAACCGATCGAAGTCAATTTGTCGCTTAGCCCGGCATACCTCACGATCTGACAGGCCTCCTCTCCGTAGAAGCCGTTTGGCGTGGTATTGCGATTTCCTGGAGCATCTGAATTTCTTACAGAAGAGATATCAAAACTTAACACATCTGCATTGCGTACGATGGGCTCAACCTCTTCCAGATCAGCTCTGACTATCCCAAGCCGGTAGGTATCGAAAAAGAGATTGTTCATCAGCTTCAGGGCTTCCTGGTCGATGAAATAGGTCTGATACCCGATATTGGCATAATTGAACAGGTAATTGGGTTGATGAAGGATGATACTGCTTAACCACGATTGGGAGTTCAGCTCGCCCTCCGACTTCCCAAGATCAAACATGTTGTCGATACTCACAATGTTGATGATCTGTCCGAGGCTCTGATAAGCCTGATAATTGGCGTAGGTAAGATCCTGACTTCCACCCAGGATGACAGGGATGATGTTGGCATTCAGCAGATCAGAAACGATGGATGTAAGTGCAAAGTAGGTGTCTCTCTGCGTATTTCCACGTTTCAGGTTACCAAGGTCAAGAATCTGTGGGCTGAACGTTCCGGGAAACAAGTTGTAGAGGTATTTTCTGATCAGATCAGGGCCTTGTCCGCAACCCTCGTTATCAACGGCATTTCGGTCCTCAGGAACACCAATAATGGCCATATCGGCCTTTTCAAGATCCGGGAAAGCTCCTCCGTCAGAAAACAAACGGATCAGGTCTCCAATTCTGCGGTGACCTTCTTCTTCTTCCGTGGGAAGAATTTTGCTCAGGTCAATAGGATCAAAAAACTCTTCCATAGGTCAATCAACTGGTTGTATCTATTTTGACTTACGTGATTTACTGGATTTGGTCGGCTTGGTGTCGGTAACGATAACCTTACACTCTTCATAGGTAAGCTCTTCCGCAACTTTTCCTTTGGGGATCTTGAAATTCAGCTTATTGAATGAAATATAAGGGCCGTATTTTCCTTTCAGGATTTTCAATCCTTTATCCTCGGGAAATTCCCTGACAGTCTTCTCACTGTCAAGCTTCCTCTTCTCCGCCATAATTTCTGATGCCCTTTCGAGTGTAACTGTAAGCGGATCATCGCTCTTCATCAGAGAGAAAAATTGTGACTGAAATTTGATATAGGGTCCGAACCTTCCGGCGGCAACAACTACATCTTCATTCTCAATACTGCCAATGACTCGGGGCAGCTTAAACAGATCCAGGGCCTCTTCAAGCGTGATCGAATCCATGCTTTGTCCCTTCTTCAATGCAGCAAACCTCGGTTTGTTCTCCAAATCGGAATCCCCCATCTGTACCATGGGGCCATACCGGCCAATCTTAACAAAGATGTTCAATCCCGATTTCGGATCCGTGCCAAGGAGCTTTTCTCCGCTTACCTTTTTCGTTCCTTCAAGCGTATTTGAAATCTGGGCATGGAACGGGTTGTAAAACTCTTTGATCATGGCATTCCACACAAGTTTCCCTTCGGCGATCTCATCAAACCCCTCTTCCACCGTGGCCGTGAAATTATAATCCATGATATTCATGAAATGATCTGTCAGAAACTGGTTGACCAGGGTCCCGATATCGGTTGGAAACAGTTTTGACTTTTCAGATCCGATTTTTTCGCTCTTTTCATCTGTGGTGATCTTACCATCTTTCAGTGTAAGTAACTGAAATACCCTGTTGATTCCGGGTCGGTCTTCCTTCACCACATAGTCGCGCCGCTGGATTGTTGAAATGGTTGGAGCATAGGTGGAAGGGCGTCCGATTCCCAGCTCTTCCATTTTCTTTACCAGCATCGCTTCCGTATACCTGGGAGGAGGTTGAGTGAACTTTTGCTGAGCTTCTATCTGTTTCATTACCAGCGAATCACCTTTTTTCATCGGTGGGAGAATCCGCTCGTCCCCATTACTCTGTTCTTCATCGGTCGACTCCATGTAAAGCTTAAGGAATCCGTCGAACTTGATCAGTTCTCCTCTGGCGACGAAATTCTCTTTGGCTGAAGATACGCCGATCGTAACGGTTGTTTTCTCCAGCACTGCGTCGGCCATCTGGGAGGCGATGGCGCGTTTCCAGATGAGTTCGTAAAGCCGTTTGTGGGATTTGTCTCCCTCAACGGTTTGGACATTCATATAGGTAGGCCTGATCGCTTCATGCGCCTCCTGGGCTCCCTTCGACTTGGTCGTATATTTCCGTGTTTTTACATATTCGGGGCCAAACGAATCGGTGATCTCCTGTTTTGCCATACCGATCGCAAGATTGGACAGGTTCAGCGAGTCGGTACGCATGTAGGTGATCTTTCCCGATTCGTAAAGATCCTGTGCAACACGCATCGTGTTGGCAACAGAAAATCCAAGTTTACGCGAAGCCTCCTGTTGCAGCGTTGAGGTAGTAAAAGGAGGTGCAGGTGATTTCTTGGCCGGTTTTGTCTCGATATCTTCTACCACAAATTCGGCACCAATACATTTTTTCAGAAAATCTTCCGCCTCATCCAGGGTATGGAATCGTTTGTTCAGTTCGGCCTGAACAGGAACCAGTTTATCCCCGTTCTTCACGATGAAATCACCCACAATCCTAAATGCGGATGTCGACTGGAAGTTTTTAATTTCACTTTCCCTCTCCACGATGAGTCGTACAGCCACCGATTGAACCCTGCCTGCAGAGAGGGAGGGTTTGATCTTTTTCCACAAAAGTGGTGAGAGTTCAAATCCTACGAGCCGGTCAAGAACACGCCTGGCTTGCTGGGCGTTTACCAGATCGCGGTCGATACTTCTCGGATGCTCGATGGCTTCCAGAATGGCAGGCTTGGTGATCTCATGAAAGACAATCCGGCGGCTCTTGGATTCACTAATGTTCAATGCCTCCATCAGATGTGCAGCAATTGCTTCCCCTTCGCGGTCTTCATCAGATGCCAGCCATACCGTTTCGGCTTCGTTTGCAAGCTTCTTCAGCTCGGAAACCAGTTTTTTCTTATCCGGTGAAATCACATACTTCGGCAGAAACCCATTGTCAATGTCCACGCCCAGATCTTTCTTGGCAAGATCCATGACATGTCCAAAACAGGATTTCACTTGATACTCCTTCCCCAAAAACCCTTCGATCGTTTTGGCTTTGGCCGGAGACTCAACAATTACAAGGTTCTTCGTCATTTTTTTATCCGTTTTGAATCCCAAATCCGGCTACAAAAGTAAGACAATAAAGTTAATACGTACCTTTGCACCCGTTTTTTCACATTAATCGGGTTTAAGGGGAAAAGGTAATACATGAACGCTGAAAAAAATAAAAAAATATATATTGAAACGTATGGATGTCAGATGAATTTTTCTGATAGTGAGATCGTTGCATCCGTTTTAACGGATCATGGATATTCCGCTACCGATGAGATTCAATCTGCCGATATCATCTTTTTAAATACCTGTTCCATCCGGGATAATGCAGAACAGCGGGTGAAGAAAAGATTGCAGCATTTTCACGCGTTGAAGAAGAAAAAACCCGGGCTGATGATCGGCTTGCTGGGCTGTATGGCTGACCGGATTAAGACCGTGCTGCTTGAAGAGGAGCAATTGCTGGATGTTGTGGCCGGGCCCGATGCCTACAGGGATTTGCCCCGGTTACTGGAGCAGGTTGAATCGGGACAACGCGGTGTGAACACCCTTTTGTCGATGGAGGAAACCTATGCCGACATCACGCCGGTACGGCTTGGTACGAATGGGGTATCCGCTTTTATCTCCATCATGCGGGGATGTGAAAATTACTGCTCCTATTGTGTGGTCCCTTCCACGCGGGGAAAGGAGCGAAGCCGGGATGCCGGATCAATTATCCGTGAATCCACAGAGCTCTTTGATCAAGGCTTCCGGGAGATCACCTTATTGGGGCAAAACGTAAACTCCTATAGCTGGCAAGAGGGAGAGAATGAGATCACATTTGCCCGTTTACTTGAAAAGGTTGCCCGCATCAATCCAATACTGCGGATCCGGTTTGCCACCTCTCATCCCAAAGATATCTCCGACGAACTGCTTGAGACGATGGCAACACATCCCAATATCTGCAAGGCGATCCACCTTCCGGTACAGTCGGGGAGCAGCCGTGTTCTGGATCGTATGAACAGGAAGTATACCCGGGAAGAGTATATGGAACGGGTAGAAGCTATCCGCCGGATCATTCCCGGGTGTGCCATTTCCACAGATATCATAACCGGGTTTTGTGACGAAACAGAAGAGGACCACGGGGAGACTCTCTCCCTGATGCGGTGGGTAAGATTTGATTACGCATTTATGTTCAAGTATTCCGAACGGCCCATGACCCTTGCTGCGGATACGTTGCAGGATAACATCCCTGAAACGGTGAAAGATCGCCGGCTTACAGAGGTGATCGACCTCCAGCAGAAACTCTCCTACGACAGCAATCAGCGTGACGTAAACAAGGTTTTCGAGGTATTGATTGAAGGGGATTCAAAACGATCGGGCGATCACTTCATGGGAAGAAATTCACAGAATAAAGTGGTTGTTTTCCCCAAGATCGATGCCAAGCCGGGAGAGTATGAGAATGTGAAAATCCAATCCTTTACGTCAGCAACTCTGTTAGGTGACGCAACAAAAACCCATCTTTTTGTTTAATTATTTAGATAGAATACGAATAAAAGTTTAGCAATTGTTGAAAATACGCTAACTTTGCGCGGCTTTATTAATGGAACCTATGAAAAACAAGTACTTTCACTCTGACAGATACCTGATTCCCGTCATCCTGATTCTGCTGATTTTTGCTTCCTGCGTCCCTCAGAAAAAGATCAAATACCTCCAAACTTTGCAGGAGCAGGATACCACCAACGCCTATGTCAACAAAAGGCCGCTCGACTATAAAATCCAACCAAACGACAACCTCTACATCCGGATCTTCAGCCTGGATGAGAAGACCTTTATGTTTTTCAATATGGTTTCTTCATCCAACCAAAACCAGTACACCAATGATGCCTCGATCTATTTGAACAGCTATACGGTTGACAGGGATGGATATATCGATTTTCCAATTGTTGGGAAGATCCTTGTTAAAGACCTCACTGTTGAACAGGTTAAAGAGGTACTTCAGACCAATGTGGATGAATACCTCAATGAGACCATGGTTGTGGTCAAGATGGTCAATTTCAAAATCACCATTTTAGGTGAAGTTCGCGGCCCTGGGGTGCTTACTGTTTACCAGGATGAGATCAACATCTTTGAAGCGCTCGCCATGGCGGGTGACCTGACCGATTTTGCCAACAGGAAGAAAGTCGCCCTGGTGAGGCAAACTGCCAAAGGATCGCAAGTGATCTACCTTGACTTGAACAAAGCCGATATTATATCATCGGAATATTATTACATGATGCCCAACGATATTATCTATGCAGCCCCGTTGGGGATCAAACAGTGGGGATTTGCGGCATTCCCGTATGCCCTGATATTTTCAGCCATCTCCACTGCCTTGTTGTTAATCAATTACTTTAAATAATCAGCCGTGAACGATAATCTTCAGGAATTTGCCCAGCAACAGCAACAAGCGATTGACTACAAAGTCATCTTGTTCAAATTCTATCGCTACTGGTACTTTTTCGCCATTACCATATTTATCGCGCTCATTATCGCTTTTGTCTTTAACAAGTACTCCAAACCCATTTATGAGGTCAAGACAACCGTCCTGATCAAAGACAAATCGGAAAACAAACTGAACCCGCAGAATATCATGGGGTTGGGCATGTTAAACAACATGCAGAATCTGCAAAACGAAATCGGGATCCTGAGCTCCTACTCCCTCACTTACAAAACCATTCTGAAATGCGGTTTTGACGTCGGATATTACAGTGAAGAGAATTTCATCACCCAGGAACTCTATAAATCCTCTCCATTTACAGTTGAGTTTGACACCACGTTTCCTCAGCCTGTCAACATCCGGTTTAATGTAACATTTCTTTCCAACGCTGAATTCAGGGTCGAAGTCAAGGATGAAAAAGTATCCTTCTTCAACTATACTACCCAGGATAATTATCCCGACCGTGAAGAGTCGGTAATATTTGACGAGACTGTGAAATTTGGCCAGGAGTTAGCCACACCACAATTTAAGTTTAAGGTGCTGCTCAACGCCAACTATGACCCGGAAGTAGATAAAAAACGCTCTTACTTCTTTATCTTCAAGGATTACCCCAGCCTGGTCACTGAATTCAAAGCGTTCGCCATTGAACCGATCAACCGCGAAGCGTCGATTGTGGAACTGACTCTGAAAGGGGGGAATGTTGAAAAAATTGCCGACTTTCTGAACACGCTTACCAGCGAATATCTTGCACGGGGTTTGGACCAAAAAAACCTTGTTGCGATCCGAACCATCAAATTCATCGACCAGGAACTGAGCGGCATCTCTGATTCCCTTAACCAGTCTGAAAGATCTTTGCAATCCTTCAAGGCCTCCACCGAGATCATGGACCTTGACCAAACGGCTCAGCAGGTATTTGACAAGATGATGGAGCTGCAGGACGAGAAGGCCATCATCCACGTGAAATCAAAATACCTCGCCAACCTCCTGGCCTATATCAACAAGAACGAAGGACTGAACGAAATCATCGTTCCGGCATCCATGGGGGTAGATAACCCGATGTTGAATGACCTCACGTTGCAGCTTACCGACCTCTATAACCAGAGAACAGAGCGTGCTTATTTTTCGACAGATAAAAACCCGGCATTAAAAGCACTCGATTCGCAAATCAGTTCTACAAAGGGTGCACTTGCCGAGAATATCAAAAGTGCCATCAACACCAACGAAATTGCCCTGAAAGATATCAACGACAGGATTGAAATTCTCAATTCACGGATTGGCGGGCTTCCTGAAAACCAACGGATTTTGGTTGGCATTCAACGGAAATACAAACTGGTTGATGCCATCTATACCTTCCTTCTTGAAAAACGGTCGGACGCACAGATCACCCAGGCTTCAAATTTGCCCGACAACGAAGTGCTTGATGCAGCCAGGTTTGAAGGATTGAGTCCCGTATTCCCCAAAAAGAGCCTCAACTACCTGATAGCTCTGATCATCGGAATCATCTTGCCTGTGGTATACATCCTGGGTAAAGACTACTTCAACGACAAGGTCATGGAGCGGGAGGATATCGAAAAGATTACCCAGCTTCCTATCGTGGGTCACATCATTCACAACGACAAGGAAAGTAAAGTCGTCGTCGCAGAGTCTCCCAAATCCTCAATTGCCGAATCTTTCCGTTCGATCCGTACCAACATCAATTACCTTCTTCAAGGGAAAGAACGACAGGTGATCCTTGTGACTTCTGACATGGTAAGTGCCGGAAAGACCTTCTGCTCCATCAACCTGGCATCTGTTTTTGCCCTCTATGGCAAGAAGACCCTCCTCATGGGCTTCGACCTGCGAAAACCGAAAATCTACCAGGACTTTGGCCTCACCAACACCGAAGGGATCAGCTCATACCTGATCAATAAAAGCTCCCTGGAAAACATCATCCAGCACTCCGGTATCGAGAACTTCGATATCGTGATGGCAGGGCCGGTTCCCCCAAACCCAGCCGAATTGATCGCTTCAGATAAATGTACGGAGCTGTTTGCCAGGTTGAAAGAGATGTATGACTACATCATCATCGACACGCCTCCCGTCGGACTGGTAACCGATGCCTTCCTGCTGATGAAACATGCCGATGCAAATCTGTTCATCGTACGTCAGAATTACACCCATAAGAAAATCTTCTCTTCCATCATCAAGGATATGGAGACACGGAATATCCGAAACCTGGCAATCTTGATCAACGACGTTAAACTCAGCCGGAATTCCTACGGATATGGATATGGCTACGGGTACGGGTACGGGTATGGCTACGGCTACGGCTATGGGTATGGCTACGGCTACGGTTACGGCTACGGCTACGGTTACTATTCTGATGATAAGGATACTAAGAAAAAATCTGCCTTTCAGCGCCTCTTTAGCAAAAAGTAATCGGGGAGCTCACCCACAATAAATAAGCGAAAAAAGAGTTAATCTGAAAACTCTTTTTCTCAGGCAATAAATCGATACCCTTCATGAAGATACGACCTTACTTTCTCGTGCTGATATCCGTATTATCCTTCACCATTTCGGGACTTGCACAGGAAACCCCGATTGGCTTATGGAGAGACCAGTTACCTTACTACCAGGTAATCTCCGTTACCGAAGCCGGCAACTACATTTTCGCTGCCACACCGTATGCCATTTTTTATCTCGACAGGGATAATAACAGCGTTCAGCGAATGTCTAAAATTAACGGACTTTCTGATATTGGCATCACTTCCATTGATTACAACAAGAAAACAAAAACGGTCGTCCTCACTTACGCCAACGCCAATATTGACCTCATCAACAATCTGATGGTCACCAATATTTCCGATATCAAACGGAAACAGATCCTTGGAAATAAAACCATCAACAGCATCTATTGTTATGACAAGTATGCTTACCTCGCATGCGGTTTCGGAATTGTCGTACTGGACCTTGAAAAAGAGGAGATCAAAGACACTTACTATATTGGCCCAAGCGGGAGTCCCATCAACGTATTATCGATTACTTCCGACAATACCGACACCATCTGGGCTGCTACTGAACTGGGCATTTACAAAGCCTATATCAAAGATCCCAATCTGGTGAATTTTGCTGCCTGGGAGCTTGATAACCAGATGGATCCAACGTTGAAATACAACACGATTACATCTATGGGAAGCAAGGTTTTCGTGAACAAGTCGCGCACAACACCTAACCGCGATACGGTGTACAT
The DNA here is from genome assembly GCA_014860625.1 of Bacteroidales bacterium. Lineage (GTDB taxonomy): Bacteria > Bacteroidota > Bacteroidia > Bacteroidales > FEN-979 > QYOJ01. The sequence continues at coordinate 17,819 of JACZJJ010000124.1, forward strand.
TCACAGCGATGGAAACTGGTCTCCATGGTTTGCCGGCCAGAGCAATACCATCCACAAACTTCGGTCGACGGAAGAGAGGCTGATCATTACCTACAATTATAATGTCAATGCATTTGACCAGGCGCTGGAACCTGCCTATAGTGTATGGAGCTATTTTCCGGGATCACCCTATCCGCTGGATGCCATCGAAGGCAATGACAACTGGCTTTGGATTGGTGATTTGTATGCAGGAATGGTTGGTTACAACATCAGTGAATCCTATTTTCAAGGCTATGACCTGGGCGGTCCTTTGACAGCAAATTCATTCAGCATGACGGCCCTGGGTGATGATCTGCTGATCGCTCCGGGAGGAAGGGATGGATCCTACGTGCCTACGTATAATGCAGGGCAGATTTATAAATTTGACAACACCAACTGGACCAATTACTCGGGATGGATTATTTCACAGATGGCCGGTATTAACGACATTGTGACGGTCGTGGTAGACCCGCTGGATCCTAACAGGTTCTACGCCGGGTCCTGGGGCAGGGGACTGTTGGAATTTAATGGGAATGACTATGTGACCCGTTACGGTACATGGAACAGTACCCTGGGACACCACTCAGCATCCGATACAGCTGATATTCGAGTGGGAGGTACTGCGTTTGACAACAATGGCAACCTTTGGGTTTCCACATCACATACGAATAACTGCCTCTCACTGAAGCGTGGAAATGACTGGAAAGGATTTACAATTACCGAGGTACAGGAGGCGGATCTGGGACAGATGATCATCGACCGGTACGACCAGAAGTGGATCGTGATGCGCTATGGAAACATGAATCCGAATTCATTGCTCGTCTTCACGGATAACGGAACACCTGACAATCCAACGGATGACCGGGCAAAAAAACTCAACTCATCAGAAGGTCATGGAAATATCCCGGGAACAATTGTGTTTTCCATTGCTCAAGACCAGGATGGCGAAGTGTGGATTGGTACTGAAAATGGGGTGGCTGTATTTTACTCTCCGGAGAATATCTTCAACGGAGGAAACTATGATGCCCAGCGGATCCTGGTTGAATATGGCGGCTACTACCAGTACCTCCTTGAGAACGAAATCGTAACCGCCATTGCCGTTGATGGTTCCAACCGCAAATGGATCGGGACGGACCGCAGTGGCGTATTTCTCTTCTCTGCCGATGGAACCAAAGAGATTTATCATTTCACCGTGGATAACTCTCCCCTCTTTTCAAACCGCATCACGAGCCTGGCTATCAATTCCAACGGCGATGTGTTTGTCGGAACCGACAAAGGCGTGATATCTTATCGGGGAAGTGCTACCGAAGGAACAGAGAAGATGGACGATGTATATGCCTTTCCAAACCCTGTGAAAGACGGATATTCCGGGATCATCGGAATCAAGGGATTGGTAACCAATGCCCAGGTCAGGATTACCGATATCAGCGGGGCACTTGTTCACACAACAAAAGCTGAAGGCGGCCAGGCCATCTGGGACGGGACCAACCTCAACGGAAAGCGGGTTAAATCGGGTGTTTACCTGGTGTTTGCCAGCGATGAAAAAGGGAAAGAGAAAGTGGTGACAAAAATCATCATCATCAACTGATGCTTCATAAAACCCGGGGAATTGTTCTTCATTCAATCAAGTACTCCGAAACCAGCCTGATTGTTAAAACCTACACCGAAGCATTTGGATTGCAATCCTACATGCTGAAAGGAATCCGGAGCCAGAAGGCAAAAACCAGTCCTGCCCTGTTTCAGCCATTAACCCTGCTGGAACTGGTCGTATATCACAAGGAGAAAACATCCCTCCATCCCGTGAAAGAGGTCAGGCTGGCTATTCCCACGCATTCAACCTCCTCTGATATCCGGAAGAGTTCCATTGCCCTGTTTCTTGCAGAACTCCTCTATCGCACTATCCGTGAAGAAGAGGCCAATCTCCAACTGTTTAATTTTCTGTGGAGCAGCTTTATTCAATTGGACAAGACGGACGAACATGTCGCCCATTTTCACCTTCTGTTCTCGATGAAACTCTGTGCATTTCTTGGATTTCAACCCCAGGAAAACCGAAACGAATACAACCGGTTCTTCCATTTGAGGGAGGGTTCTTTTCATCCGCTTTTTACCTCGCCGGATGACAGTTTGGATGAAGCCCAAAGCGCCTGTTTTTATCAGCTGCTCACCACCGAAATGGAGCAACTGTCGCTTCTTTCCTTTTCACCAGCTACCCGATCAGAAATGTTGGATAAAATACTCCGTTACTACCGGCACCATCTCTCCGGCTTCGGTGAGATCCGATCGCGGGAAGTCTTGCACACCGTGTTATCCTGAGGCTTCGATTCATCCCTTTTCCGTATCTTTGCGCAAATTTTTACTCATGGAACATTCATTGTCAGAGCAGGAACAGATCCGAAGGGATTCATTGCAGGAGCTATTAACCCTGGGCATCAATCCATATCCGCCCGAAACGTTTGAGATCAATACCTCTGCAGCCGAAATCAAACAGAACTTCCCTGAAGACAACTCGTTATACCAGGATATCAGTATCGCCGGAAGAATCATGAGCCGCAGGATCATGGGTGCAGCCTCTTTCGCAGAAATCCAGGATGAAACCGGGCGAATTCAGGTCTATGTCAAACGGGATGAAATCTGTCCTGGCGAAGATAAGACACTGTACAATACGGTTTTCAAGCGCCATCTCGACATCGGAGATATCATCGGCCTCACAGGGTACGTTTTTATTACCAAGATGGGTGAAATTACCATCCATGTGACATCATTGAACTTATTGTGTAAATCCCTGAAGCCGTTGCCTATTGTCAAAGAGAAAGAGGATGCCGTATTTGATGCCTTCACCGATCCCGAACAGAGGTTCCGTCAGCGCTATGTGGACCTGATCGTGAATCCTCCTGTTCGCGAGGTCTTCGTCAAGCGTACCCAGCTGATCAACTCCATGCGTAATTTTCTCAATGCCAATAACTACCTGGAAGTTGAGACGCCCATCCTGCAACCATTGTACGGAGGTGCTGCGGCCCGTCCATTCAAGACTCACCATAACTCCCTTGACATGACGCTCTACCTCAGGATCGCCAATGAGCTTTACCTGAAGAGATTGATCGTTGGAGGGTTTCCGGGAGTATATGAATTTTCCAAAGATTTCCGAAACGAAGGGATGGACCGGTTCCACAACCCGGAATTTACCCAGATGGAACTCTACGTCGCCTATAAGGACTACCTCTGGATGATGGAGCTGGTGGAAGAGATGGTGGAACGGATCGCGCTGGATCTGCATGGAAAAACAGCCTTACAGGTTGGCGATCATGTAATCGATTTCAAGCGTCCGTGGAAACGGTTCACCATGTATGAAGCCATTCAGCATTATACCGGGATAGATATCTCAGGGATGGATGAAGAGGAATTGCGCAAAACTGCAAAAGAGTTGCATGTGCCAGTTGATCCGACCATGGCCAAAGGAAAGATTATCGATGAAATCTTTGGAGAAAAGTGCGAGCCAAACCTGATTCAACCGACCTTCATCACCGATTATCCGATTGAGATGTCTCCTCTCGCAAAGAAACACCGCTCACAGGAAGGCCTTGTGGAGCGTTTTGAAGCGATTTGTAACGGGAAAGAGCTGTGCAATGCATTCTCAGAACTCAACGACCCGATCGATCAGCGGGAACGGTTTGAAGCCCAGTTGGAACTTGGGAAACGCGGCGACACCGAATCCATGGTTCTGGATGAAGATTTCCTGAAATCGCTTGAATATGGCATGCCTCCTACTGCGGGTCTTGGAATTGGGATCGACAGGCTGACCATGATCATGACCAACCAGCCATCCATCCAGGACGTACTTTTCTTCCCGCAGATGCGGCCTGACAGACGTACTACCTGATCAGCACCATCCGTTTCGACTGCAATCCTTCCGCTGTCTTCAGGGTATATAAGTATACACCACCAGCTTGTTGATTCCCATAACGATCCGTTCCATCCCATGAGACAGTATGGTTGCCGGCTGGCAAATATCCGTCCACCAGGGTGCTGACCCTGTTACCCAAAAAATCGTGAATATCCACTCGGACCTCTCCACCTTTGGTCATGGTAAAAGGGATGGTTGTTGTTCCTGTTAAAGGGTTCGGGTAGTTCTGACCCAATCGGCCGGATATTCCTGCAAAAGACTCCTCGATCCCCGTAAGCAAACTGTCATTTACTGCTATGATGACACGAACAGTTCCAATGGTAGTGGTCACTTTGAGTGTATCCAGTGCGTATCCCGTAAATTGTTCGAGCAAGGGCAGGTCAATCCTGACTCGAAGCTGGGTTGTGTCGTTGGCGCTCAAAGAATATGGTGTAGAAGGAACCGTTCCGATATACCAGGCAAACCCGGAAGAGAAACCTTCATCCTGGATATCTGTTACAGAAATACTCCAGCCTGTGAAATTATTTAACACTGTAACTTTTCCAACCTCACACTCTTCGGGTGTGTTAAATTTCAAGGTATCAGGGATAGCCGTGATATTGGTATACACCGTATTGAACTCAAACGGATCAGGTTCGCCGATGTAGGGGGCATTGGCATGGCGGCCTGAATTGTCGGCAGCAGTCAGGTAATATTCAATGACATTTTCACCGGGCTGATGTGGAATAAAGCCCGTGTAAAAACTACCGGTTGTATTTCCCATGCCGGCAATTATCCAGTTTCCGTTGTTCACCCGGTAGTGGATCAGCACCGAATCATTGATTGCAGTGGTATTGCTGCAAATAATCAACTCGGCATCAATCTGGTAATCCTCTTCGCAGGGCTGGTTCCCATAAACAGGGTAGTGTCGGATATAGAGTAACCCAAGGTCTGCGATCCCTTTGGCGCGGCAGTGAAGCGCATCTGTTGACTCCCAGGGGGTGGAGGGGTTTCCAATAATGCCAACTATCTCATAGCCCGGCATTGCTGCCTGGTAAACGGCAAGTGCACTGTCATCCCATGTATTGTTCATGATGGGAACCAGCACTTTCCCGTTCAGAATCAATGAATTTGTATAGGGCTGGTTCCCGGGAGTGTAGGCCCGGTAAACGCGGTAATTGTATCCATATGCACAGGGTGTTGCTGCCCAGTAGGCGGCAGCCTGCTCTATTATGTTGTATTGCGGATGACTTGGCGGTACAGACCGTACCAGAATTTTATCAGGAGCGAGAAATTTTGCCCAGCAGTCGATGTGATCGATATAGGTCCCGTTGGGATCAGGTCGTACGTGATACGTTTCTATGCCAAGGTAATCCAATACTTTTTCAGCCACCTGTTCGTGCGTTTGTGAAGGATTTTCCACCCACACCAGATCGGTAGAGGCTGAGTTGCCATATCCATCGGTCATATAATTTCCACCGGTATGAATCAGGTTCATGCCAAACCATGGAATGCCAAGCATGTTAGCAACCTCTTTCGGAATTTCATCATCCAGCGGACGAGGCCTGTTGTAGGGAAAGTCAATGATCCCGATCGTGTTGGAACTGTCTGACTCAAACCACGGGCCGTAATCGCGGGTCCAGTATGAGTTTGAACCGGCGATCAGGAAGTTGCAATGACTGGTATCTACGCCATTGGAAACATAGAGACTGGTTACAGAATTTTGTTGAGAAATACTGTTGACGATGGTAGTGACCATGATTTCATCTTCAGCCATCTCTTTGATCAGAGCAATCGGAATCCCGAAGGGGTACCTGACGAGGACTCCCTGCATATGATCAAACTCGGCGATATTGCGAATGGGAGCTGATGGCGGGTCAGTCTCCACAAAAGCCTTTCCGATCTGATCAAGACGGGTCATCTCCTCCGGTGTGAGCCAGTGAGTAAGTTTTTCGGGGGAGTCCTGAGCGAACGAAACAGCTGGTAACGTTAGGGTAAGTGTCAATGCCAGTGTGACAACTGTGGCAAATCCCAGGCGGGTCAGAGATCGGATAATCATGATGATGCGAATGTTTTGGTGAAACTCAGAGCAAAGATACTCGTTTCAGCTAATATTCAAACTGATCAGAAATTCAGTTTACGATCCTGAATGACAACTATTTATCCGGTAATAACTTCTTCGCCTATGATTATGAAATTGGAAAAAATGCCGTTAATTTTGCCGTAAAGCAATGAATATGAACAAGAAGGTGGCTGTTGCCCGTCTCTCCATCATTTCCAACTCCTTGTTAATCATCATGAAATTGGTGGTTGGGATGATCAGCGGATCTGTGAGCATCATCTCTGAAGCGATCCACTCATTCATGGACCTTCTGGCTGCTATCATCGCTTTTTTATCTGTCAGGATTTCTGACCGGCCTGCCGATTCAAAGCATCCATACGGGCATGGAAAGTTTGAAAATATCTCCGGCGTGATGGAGGCCATTCTCATATTTGTAGCCGCCTTCTGGATCATCTTTGAAGCAATTAAAAAAATCATTCATCCCGAACCCATCGGTGCCATCTGGATCGGAGTGGTTGTGATGGCCGTATCGGCCCTTGTCAACACTATTGTATCACGGAAATTATATAAAGTGGCCCGTGAAACAGATTCGATTGCCCTCGAAGCTGATGCTCTTCATCTCAAAACCGACGTTTATACATCAATTGGCGTAGCCGCGGGACTGGCCCTTATCTGGTTTACCGGATATCATTTTCTGGATCCCGTTGTAGCCATTCTTGTTGCCCTGTTGATATTGAAAGAATCTTACCACCTTTTCCGGAAAGCATACGGCCCGCTTCTGGATATCGCTTTGCCCGAGGAGGACGTAGCGGAAATCCGCCAAATTATCAACAACCATTGCCAGGGGAAGTTCGATTACCATAATTTTCGTACAAGGAAAGCCGGCAACTACCGGTATGTGGATTTTCATCTTAACCTGCCGCGAAACCTTACCGTTAAGGAGGCACACGACCTGTGTGACCTGATCGAGCAGAATATTAAACATGTATTCCGTGAAACAGAAGTGACGATCCACGTAGAATATATCTGAGATCATCACACCCTTGCTGTACTTTTTCCCTGTACTCTGCGTTTAAATTTAACATCTGGTTAATTAACAATCGATTGTTAATCAAAATTGATCAATAGCCAGTCCCGGGATTCATATTGATCTATTTTTGTGCTAATCTGGTGCAGTGTGTACTCTAAATTTCCTTAACTGATGAAACAGCTAAAATATTTTCTCCTTCTTATTATCCTTTTCCCGACCCTTGCAAAAGCTCAGGATCCGGCATTAGCTGATTCTGCTTCAGCTTTTATTTTGATCGAAGATGATCCCGTTGCATCCATTCTTGATTCTCTTTCGTTGCTGACCATTTTTGAGGGGAATGGAATTGGGAAAGTCCAAACCATCAAAGATTATTCATCCTCCTCGATTCCCTATTTTGCTGACTCTGTTGTAAGGGATCGGATCCTGGCGATGAACGACCAAACGCCCTTCGAATACATATACAACAACCAGGTAAAACAATTCATTGAATTATATGCCTATAAGAAGAGGGAGTTAACAGGCCGGATTCTGGGTTTGGCAGAGCTCTACTTCCCGTTGTTTGAGGAACAGCTCGATTTACGTAATATGCCCCTGGAGCTGAGATACCTTGCAGTCATTGAATCAGCTCTCAACCCAACCGCTAATTCACGGGCCGGAGCCAAAGGGCTGTGGCAGTTCATGTATGGGACCGGGAAAGTTTATGGATTAAAGGTCACATCGTTGGTTGACGACCGGTTTGATCCTTATAAATCCACCATTGCAGCTTGCGAACACCTCCAGGATCTCTATGATATTTATGGCAATTGGTCGCTCGCCCTGGCTGCCTACAATTCCGGCGCCGGCAATGTGAACAAGGCAATCAGGCGTTCGGGGGGACACAAAAACTTCTGGGTGATCTATCCGTACCTTCCCAGAGAGACCCGTTCCTATGTGCCGGCCTTCATCGCAGCCAGTTACGTTCTCATGCACGCTGATGACTACAAAATTGGTGCAATCCTTCCAACAGTCTTACATTATGAAATCGATACCGTGACCATCCGTGATATCTTAACACTGGACCAGATTGCTGAAATTCTGAAAATTCCAAAAGATGAAATCGCCTTTCTCAACCCGGCATACAAGCAGGGAATTATTCCGGCTTCAGCTGAGAATCCCTACTTCCTCCGACTCCGAAAAAAGGATGTAGGAGATTTTATTACCAATGAATCAAACATTTACGCCTACGAAACAAAACTGTCCAAAGAGCGCGATTCGCTCGAAAAAATCGTTGAAGAGAGCAAGCAATCCACCCAATATTATATCGTAAAGAGTGGGGATAATCTTGGATCGATCGCTTCCAGGCACCGTATGTCGGTATCGCAGCTCAAGAGCATGAACAACCTGCGCTCAAGCACCATACATCCACGACAACGGCTGATTGTTTACAACGGATCCGGTCCAACGCCATCCTCCAGTTCAACCTATGCCAGTAATACCCCAACCCCAACTCCTTCTCCTTCCTATCATACGGTGAAAAATGGTGAAAGCCTTGGCCTGATTGCCGGAAAATATCGATGTTCCGTCAGCCAGTTAATGAGCTGGAACAATCTCTCCAAATCTACCATCTATGCCGGTCAGAAGCTGAAGGTTGACGGGTCCAAATCTTCAGGTTCTTCCTCCTCCAGCTCTTCCTCCGGCAGTGGAGCCAAATACACATACTATACCATCAAATCGGGAGATAATCTCTGGGATCTTGCTCAGAAATACAACTGCACAGTGAGTGAGATCAAACAGTTGAATGGCATCAAGAACGCAAACAAACTCAGGTTGGGGCAGAAGATTAAGATTCCGAAGTAAAAGACAGTAGGCAGTGAGTAGTGGACCGTGGGCAGTAAATTGTGGAATGGTATACCTTTATCAAACCCCTGATCACTCTTCCATAAAATTTTTCCATATAATGTAGTTCATTCGTTTTTTTTGTGTAATTTTGACAACTTAGTTAAACTAATTGATTAATCCACTCAGTTAAATCATATGGTTAATACCCAGCAGGGCACTGAAGAGAAGATCCTGGAAGCTGCCAAAAAGGTCTTTCACAGGAAGGGATATGAAGGAGCCCGGATGCAGGAAATTGCCGATGAGGCGGAAATCAACAAAGCACTTCTGCACTATTATTTCCGCAGTAAGGAGAACCTGTTCGAAGCGGTGTTTAAAGATGCCTTCTTTAAGCTCATGGGCAGGGCAAAAACAGTGTTTCTTTCCGATAAACCGTTGAAAGAGAAGATTCAGGAATTTCTATCCCACTACCTGGATGTCCTCAGCGAAAATTCTTACATCCCCTGGTTTATCCTGAATGGAATGTATGAAAGGCCCGACGTATTGAAAGTCATATTTGAAAAAGCAGAGATTAACCCGCTACAACTGATGGAGCGACTTCGTAATCAGATCCAGGATGAGTACGGATCAGAAGTTAATCCCTTTCATATCTGGCTCAATGTCCTCTCCCTCTCGATTTTTCCGGTAGTTGCCAAGCCGTTGATCAGGGAGTTATTCCAAATAACAGAAGAGGGGTACCAGCAGATCCTGGAACAGCGCAAAACAGAAGTTCCACGTTTTATCACAAACGCATTAAAAGGCTATGAAGAGAACAGCTAAAACCATAACCTGTACCGCCCTTGGATTCCTGCTTCTGATCATCTCAAGCGGCATCTCCCTGCAGGCACAGGATACCATCACCCTCGACCAATGTTATCAGCTGGCTGAACAAAATTACCCCCTGGCCGAACAGATCGATTTGCTTGCAGGCAGCAATGAGCTGAAAATAAAGAATATCAACAAGAACTGGCTTCCGACAATTAACCTTAACGGACAACTTTCCTACCAGTCGGATGTCACCAAAGTAGCGATTCAGCTTCCGGCCGGACTCCCTCCATTGGACATGCCCGTATTGAGCAAGGATTGGTATAAAGCAACACTGGATGTCGGACAAGTGATCTGGGATGGAAACGTAACCAGCTACCAGAAAAGGCTGGAAGAGATAAACCTGCGGGTGGACCAGACTTCCGTTCAGGCCAATCTGTACAAGTTGAAAGAACAGGTGAACCAGTTTTATTTTTCCATCATCCTGTTGAATCAACATGAAGCGTTGCTGCTCAGCACCAGGAACCAACTGGAAGAGAAGCTGAAAGAGGTAAAAGCGGGAATCCAATACGGAGCAGTCCTCCTGTCGATGGCAGATGCCCTTGAGGCGGAAATGATCGGACTTGACCAGCGGCTGATTGAAACCCGTGCCGACCGTACCGGTCTGATCCGAATGTTATCAGAACTCATCTCCTTTATTGTCCCTGAAGATGCCTTTCTTGTGATGCCCGATCCGGGTATCTCTGATTATACGTACCAGAACAACCGATTGGAAAACACGGTATTTGATCTTCAGCGAGGCAAACTGGAGCTGATGCAAAGCATGGTCACGACCAAATGGAACCCAAAATTTCTTGCCTTTGGGCAGGCCGGCGTGGGCAGACCGGCGCTGAACATGCTCTCCAACGACTTCGAACCATTTTACATCGTGGGCCTCAAACTTAACTGGAATCCGTTAAACTGGAATGCCAACAAAAACGAGAAAAAGATCCTGGGCATTCAATCAGATATGGTTCTTACCCAGCAAGCCTCATTTGACAAAACGCTTAAAATTCAGGCCGAAAAAGATCTTTCAGAGATCATGAAAACACTGGATGTGATTAAACAGGACCACGAAATCATTGCCCTGCGGGAAAGGATATCGCAGTCGGCCTCCGCTCAGCTTTCGAATGGAGTGATCACCTCAAGCGATTACGTAACCCGACTTACAGAGGAAAGGCAGGCAAAACTGAGTTATGAGATCCATCGGGTGCAACTGGTCAAAGCCAAACTTGACTACCTCTACAACCAGGGAAAACTTTCATACCTTAAAACCATCAAAGAGTAATCTATGAAAACACAAAATTATCTGTTCATCCTGGCAATACTGCTCCTGGGAGCCTGTTCCGATAAAGGAGACCAACCGGATGCCTGGGGCGCTTTCGAAGCTACAGAGGTCACCGTATCAGCCATGGCCAATGGCAAGCTTGTTCAGTTTACCGTAGAGGAGGGCGAGCTATTGGACTCCGGTCAGATGGTTGGCTTTGTCGACACCACCGACTTGTATTATAAAAGACTTCAGGCCATCGACCAGCGGAATGCCACTGCATCGAGAAAAAGTGACCTCCAGGCACAGATTGCCATTCTGGAGCAAAACAGGGATAACATCCTGATAGATAAAAATCGGGTGGAAAATTTATTGAAAGCCGGTGCAGCAACCCAGAAACAGATGGATGATATCACGGCAGGAATTAGTGTTATTGACAGGCAAATTGCAGCTGTTCAAAGCCAGTTCAGCGGGGTTGAGGACCAGATAGGGAGTATCAGCCAGCAAATTGCCCAGATCAATGAAGCCATAAAAAACGCGTATATCATTAATCCTGTTTCCGGAACCGTTTTGTCTAAATTTGCTGAACCCGATGAGGTGGCAGCCTTCGGAAAGCCATTATATAAGATTGCCGATCTGCGCGAGATGACACTTCGGGTCTATATCAGCGGATCGCAACTGCCCCATGTAATTATCGGGCAGGAGGTCTCTGTGATGTATGATAAAAATGAAAATGAAAATACCACTACCAAAGGCACTGTCAGCTGGGTTTCGCCTTCTGCCGAATTTACTCCCAAAACGATCCAGACCAAAGAGGAGCGTGTGAACCTGGTTTATGCCGTCAAGGTGAGGGTGAACAATGACGGCAGCATGAAAATCGGTATGCCCGGAGAGATCAAACTAATAAATCCGTAATTTCATCCCCTTTTGAAGATAAACCTAATTACAAACCTAAACCAAAACCTATGAAACAAGTCATCATTTCTATTTTCTCCATGCTTGTTCTGATTCTTGGAACAAGTACCGGCTTGACTGCTCAAACCTATCAGGCCGATGATATTGTGGGCACCTGGCTAAATGAAGAGGGAACAGCACAAGTCGAGGTGTTTAAAGTTGGCAGTCAATATTATGGAAAGATCGTTTGGCTGGAAACACCGAATGATTCTGTCACCGGACTGCCCCGCACCGACAAGGAGAATCCGGATCCGGCATTGAATAGCAAGCCACTGTTAGGACTGGTGAACCTGAAAGGATTTGTATTTGACGGGGATGATGAATGGGAGGATGGTACGATTTACGATCCGAAGAATGGAAAAACCTATAGCTGCAAAATTGAGTTCGAAAATCCGCAAAAACTGAAGATCAGGGGATACATCGGAATCTCCCTTCTTGGACGCACGACTTACTGGACTCCTGTCAAGAAATGATCCCAACCTCATACGACCCCACCCCTGCCTCTCCCCTTGATGGGGAGGGATTAAGGGATGGGTCGCCAACGATATGAAACAATCGGTTGACGTTCGGAATCTTACAAAGCTATACGGTACGGTTGAGGCACTGAAGAATATCTCCTTTTCCGTTGGGAAAGGAGAACTCTTCGGGTTTATTGGCCCGGATGGCGCCGGCAAGACCACGCTTTTCCGGATCCTGGCCACCCTACTGCTGGCGGATTCCGGTTCAGCCTGGATCGAAGGGTTGGATGTGGTGAAAGATTACAGAAAAATAAGGCAGATCATCGGATATATGCCGGGTAGATTTTCACTTTACCAGGATCTCACAGTGGAAGAGAACCTTCGTTTCTTCGCCACCATTTTCGGAACAACCATCGAGGAGAATTATGATCTGGTAAAGGATATCTACAGCCAGATCGAACCGTTCAAAACCCGGAAAGCAGGCCAGCTTTCCGGAGGGATGAAGCAGAAACTGGCCCTCTCCTGTGCACTCATCCATAAGCCGGAAGTCCTTTTGCTGGATGAACCAACCACCGGAGTGGATGCCGTTTCAAGGCAGGAGTTTTGGGAGATGCTGAAACGGTTAAAAGAGCAGGGAATCACGGTTGTTGTTTCTACTCCTTACATGGATGAAGCCAGTTTGTGCGACCGGGTCGCGTTGATCCAGGATGGTTCCATCATGCAGATCAGTACACCCGAAGAGGTGGTTGAGGCCTATCCCCTAGGGTTGTTTTCGGTAACAACCACGGATATTTATCAGCTGCTTCACGATCTGAAACAACTTCCTCAGGCTCATAGCGTGTTCGCCTTTGGACAATCTGCCCATCTCTCCTATCAGAACGGAACGTTGACCAAGGAGGAAGTTCAGAATTACCTCACCGCAACCGGGCATCAAATGGTCAGAGTAAAACAGATC
>JACZJJ010000125.1 GCA_014860625.1 Bacteroidales bacterium
AAATCCCCTGAAGGGGACTTCCTTCCTTTCAGGATATTTACTTCGGACTTCTACCTTCTAACTTCCAGTTCGTATTTCGTAATTCGTACTTCCCACTTGGTTTAGCCCCCTTTAGGGGGTTTGGGGGCAAGTAAGGGGCTAGACCTTCATCTCCGGCACTTCCCCTTCCACAATCAAATTCCCTTCCGTAGCCGCTGTAATCTCCTCTACACTGACTCCCGGCGCCCGTTCGATGAGCTTGAACCCGCCCTCCACTACATCGATCACCGCCAGGTTGGTAACGATTCGTTTCACGCAGTTCACACCGGTCAATGGCAGCGTGCACTCTTTCAGGAGTTTGGAGTTTCCTTCCTTGTCGGTGTGCTGCATGGCCACAATGATGTTCTTGGCAGCTGCCACCAGGTCCATTGCGCCTCCCATGCCTTTGATCAGCTTGCCAGGCACTTTCCAGCTGGCAATGTCGCCCTTCTCGGTCACCTCAAATGCGCCAAGCACCGTCAGGTCGATATGGCCTCCGCGGATCATGCCGAAGCTGCTGGCCGAATCAAAGAACGAGGCGCCCGGAATCGTCGTAACCGTTTGCTTGCCGGCGTTGATCAGATCCGGATCCACATCTTCAGGGGTTGGAAAGGGGCCGATTCCGAGAAGACCGTTTTCCGATTGAAGGATCACCTCCATTCCTTCAGGGATGTAGTTGGCAACCAAAGTAGGAATCCCAATGCCCAGGTTTACGTAAAATCCGTCTTTCAATTCCTGGGATATCCGTTTTGCTATTCCGTTTTTATCTAGTGACATAATAAGTTCTTTTGAAATTTTCTATCTGATGATTAACTCCGTGTGGTTGTGAACTCGATCCGTTTCTCGTAATTCGTTCCCTGGAATATGCGTTGCACATAAACTCCTGGTGTGTGGATATGGTTTGGATCCAGCTCCCCGTAGGGCACTAACTCTTCGACTTCCGCAATCGTGATCCGCCCGGCGGTAGCGATTGGCTGGTTGAAATTGTTTGCCGTCTTATTATAAATCAGGTTGCCCATGGTATCTCCGTATTTGGCTTTCACGATGGCAAAATCGGCCGTCATCCCCAGCTCCATGATGTGGGGCTTCCCGTTGAAAATACGCACCTCCTTATCTCCCTGCACTTCGGTCCCGTATCCTGCAGGAACAAAAAATGCCGGAATACCCGCTCCACCTGCCCGAATTCGTTCAGCAAGAGTTCCCTGGGGGATTAGCTCCACTTCAAGCTCTCCTGTAAGAAACTGGCGTTCGAACTCTTTATTCTCGCCCACATAGGAGGCGATCATCCTTTTCATCTGGTGCTTGCGCAACAATACGCCAAGCCCGAAATTATCAATTCCTGCGTTGTTGGAGATGCAGGTAAGCTGATCGATACTCGATTCGGCCAGCACCTTCAGGCAATTTTCCGGTATCCCGCACAGCCCGAATCCGCCGAACATCACGGTCATCCCGCTTTCAATACCCTGTATCGCTTCGTAGGCGTCTTTTAATACTTTGTTCATAGAGTATAGGTTTAAATTCTTTTTTATTCTTTTTATCACGGGCACGTTATGAACCCGGTTGTATTCCCAGGGGCGGGTTTAGAACCCGCCCTTACTTTCGTTTTTTCATTTCTCACTATCTTCTTCCTCAAACACCACCAGCGGCGAATGCACTTTCACCTGCTCGTTCAGCTCCACGTTCACTTCGCTGATTACGGCATCCCGGGAAGCCACGATGTTGTTCTCCATCTTCATCGCCTCCAGGATCAGCAGGACTTTCCCTTTTTTTACCACATCGCCTGGTTTTACATTGATCTTGATCACCTTGCCCGGCATCGGGGCGTTGACGTGCGACTGGTCCGCTCCCAGTGATTCGGCTGAAGCGGCAATCCTCTCATCAGGAAGGAAGTCGAGCCGCTTCATCAGGAAAATATGGCCGCCCAGACTGACGTACTCATGGTGATCCTGGTCTTCGGAACAGAGAATGTGGTACGGCTCTCCATCAACAGTGAACTGCAGGAAGCAATCTTTCGCCTCCCGTGTTTCGGCATGGTAGCTCTTTCCTGCGATCTCAATTTCCAGCGCTTTTTCCGAGTAGGAAGGGATAAATACCGGAAACTCTTCTCCTTCACAGGAGACGATCAGCTGGATGCGGTGCCTCCAGAATCCTACCCTTCCCCATAACTCGCCGGGTCTTTCCAGCACAACCCCGTCGGTTGCAGGATGTTTCAGACTCAGCAAAAGGTACCCGATCAGCAGGATATGCCGGGGGATCTCCGCTTTCTCGGCTTTGATCTCTGCCACGATCTCGTCGGTGTGTTCGTCACAGAACTTCGTAGAGATGGTGTTGCTCAGGAAGGG
>JACZJJ010000126.1 GCA_014860625.1 Bacteroidales bacterium
GAACAAGGAAAGTTAGAAGTCAGATTTCAGAAGTACGAACTGGAAGTTAGAGGTACGAAGTACGAAGTTGCGAAAAGCGAATAGCGAAAAGCGAACAGCGAATTGCGAACAGCGAATAATTCACTACCTTTGTTAACAATAATTCTTAATTCTTAATTCTTAATTCGTAATTCTTAATTCTTAATTCTTAATTGAAATGGACCTCGCTCCTTACGAAGAACGCCTATCTCTGATGCGCTCACTGATGTGGGACTACAATATACCCCCAGAGGAGTGTCTTGGGGTGCTGGAAGGCAAACGTGAGAAGGCAGGGCATTATACCGAAGCCACACTCTTCAGGAAACTGATCGAGTCGTACCCATGGTTTACAATTTTGTCAATTATTCCTCCCGAAAGGATCATTCAGCTCCTCACTGATCAAACAATCTACTCAGTCCGATTCAAGTCATTAATTCCCCGGTATGAATTCATCCGCGATCAATTACAAAAAACTTTATCAACTTCAGGATAGCGTTCTCAACCTTCTTACCGGAAAGCTTGGCGCATTCTATTTGACAGGCGGAACGGCATTGGGAAGATATTACCTGCATCACAGGTTTAGCGACGATCTTGATTTTTTCGTTAATCGGGATGTGAAATTCAAAGAAGAGACCCGTAGAATCTACTTATTATTGCAGGAGAACATTCACGTTGATACAGGTTCGACCATTGATGCTGACGAGTTCGTCAGGATTTGGATTGAAGGGGAAGTTAGGATGAAGTTGGAATTTGTTAACGACATTGCTTTCAGGGAGGGAGAAACGTTGTTTTACAATTCGATTCCGTTGGATAATCCGCTAAATATTCTTGCAAATAAACTGGGTGCCATGCTCGGTCGCGATGAAGCAAAAGACATCTTTGATATTGCGACAATTGCTGAGAATTTTTCATTTAACTGGAAAACGATTTACCGGTGCGCCATAAAAAAACAGATCATGAACGAACAGGACATTCTGATGCGGTTGACTACTTTCCCGGTCTCCTGGCTTCCTGAACAAAGATGGCTTCGTGAACCTGTAAATCTGGAGCAGTTCAAGCAAAAACTCGACACGATCTCCCGCGATTTCCTCTTCGGCAACGACAACTCCCTGGGCGTCGGTAAAACGCCGATAGAGGAAGCGGTACCGGGGGAAGAATGAGGAATGAGGAATGAGGAATTATTTATCCCATATCCCGTATCCCGTATCGCGTATCCCGGATCAGTCCCTCAGGGCCTCCCGAACCGAATAGATCGGATATCCTTTGATTTTGTCGTAGGATGAATAATTCTCAAGGGAGAAGCGGATACCATATGGAAGTTTTTTCTCGGCAAGGAATAAAAAGAGGCTTTGCATGGAGCCTTTTGTCCCGGCTTTTACTTCAATGGGAATAATTTCAAGACCGTTTTGCACCAAATAATCTACTTCGGCATTGCTGTTTAATGCCTCCCGTTGCCAATAAAAAAGTTCCTGTTGCTGAAAACAGGAAGCATTTTTCACAAGTTCCAGTCCAACAAATAGTTCTGCGATGGATCCTTTATTGATAGCGCCTCCTTTATCTGTTTGTGGTTGGACTCGGCGGATGCGTGTGCATAAACAAATTTTGATCCGGATTGTCTGGCTACTGACAGAAAAACCTCAGAAAGTCTCGATGAAGGTACGATTCGTTTATATTTCGTGAAATCGGCTTTCAACGAGATAATCAAATCGTCAAGAATGGTTTGGCAAGCCAGCATATCCCCTGACTGTGCATACCGTGCCAGGACCTCCGGCATCCCTCCGAGGACGAGAAATCGTTTGACGTAGTCAGTCAACTTCCGGTGCAGAGCTTCCGGGAGTGGGTTTTTTGCAGATGCATGCTGCTTCGCCTGTAAAAGGACCTCTTCGTTCAAGGTGACAAGAAATTCGTCAAATGAGAACGGGTACATAAACATCTTACGCACCCGACCAACGCCAAATGAAGGCAATTTCTCATAAAAAAAACGCAAGGAGGAGATAGCGGGATTATAGCTTTGCCAGCTCCCTGACAGCAGAAGATTTGCCAACCTGACGAGCGCCTCTCTTTTTTTACAATATTCAAAGGCATTAAGTGGATTTATTTAGTAAATATCAAGGGCAATTCAATGATCTTGTTCTTTCTTTTGTCTTCCTCAACTTTCTTTTTCCTTGATGAAGGGATTGAGCTTCGCCTTAGACCTTATGGAATATCAATACTTTCTCTTTTTTATGTCCTCAGGCCGGACGGGCCTCGCAACCGCCTCCAAAACTGGAACGCTTGTGCATTATTTCCAAACTTTTAATGATTGGAATAAACCCCGCGTTCCTAGGTTTTTCCGGCAGTTGCTGGTATATTTTTTCCCTCAAACACCGTTTGTTCTGATCACCTCATTCTCTCCCTCTCCTGGCGGCGATTTTTCGAATGCCATTTTTTTCTTTCTGCGAAAGGTGAAATACTTAGCGGCAATTTTTCAGAGGCCGTTTATTTGTTTCTGCGCAAGAGATTCAATTTCCGTCTGCTTTAGCTGACGGGTTGAGAAGGCACCAACCCGGTCTCCCCTCCCCCATTCACCTCATTTTGCAACCGGGATGATGGC
>JACZJJ010000003.1 GCA_014860625.1 Bacteroidales bacterium
ATTACTAACAGGTCATGGGGCGATACTGGATGCTGGCAATATCTTTATCCTTCTTCCCTCTTCCCTCTTCCCTCTTCCCTCTTCCCTCTTCCCTCGTTAATCCTCCTTCGTCACATCCAGCCTTTTCGCCTTCTCGGTCTCGATGTTGGTAAACCGCTGCGGCTCTTTCGTGCGGTCGAACAGGTAGCGGAGGGTGGCATGGGTTTTGACTACCGGTATTCCCATCAAGCGATAAATCTTATTCACAGTGGTGTTGTAATCACCAACCCACGACATATCGAGGGTCTTGAACTTGTTCTTTTTCACGGCATCTATCATGGTCATAAAGAGGAGTCCTGTTACCCCGGTGCGCTGGTACTCAGGAATGACTGCTGTAATCAACTGCCTTGCACGGGTCATCGTCCCGGACTTTTTGTGATAGAAGAATTTCAATTTATTCCAGAAATTCAACTGGCCATTCCCAAGTTTCTTCAGGATCTGATTGACATCAGGAAATACAATCACCATCCCTATTGGTTTTCCCTGGTCGTAAACAAACCAGATAAGCTCTTCATTGATAATCGGTTTGGCTTTGTTCAGCACCTTCTCGATCTCCGTATAATCCAGCGGGGTATAATCTTCGTGAAAATCTTTCCATACTGCATTGTAAATCGTGCAGATTTCGTTCAGGTACTTCTCTTTTTTCTTATAAGAGAAATGTTCAACCTGAAACTTTTCCCTCAGATGATAAGAGAACCTGACCTGCCTTTCGGGGAAAGGTTCGGAGAGCTCTTTCTCATAGGAGAACTGCTCAAAATAGGTGGTAAATCCATACCCCTCAAAAAGTGCTTTGTAATAGGGGAAGTTGTAAGGCATGCCGTATGCCGGAAGGGTAAACCCATCGATCAGACATCCCCAGTTAGTAATATTTTCGCCAAACGTGATGGGGCCGTCCATCGCTTCCATACCTTTCTCTTTGAGCCAGTCGCGGCAAGCATCGAACAGCATGTTGGCAGCTGCCTGGTCGTTGATGCACTCGAAAAAGCCGAGTCCTCCGGTAGGCTGTTCATGCTTTGATGCTTTGTCGTTGTTGTAGAAAGCACCAACCCGACCGATCGCTTTGCCGGCATCATCGTACAATAACCAGCGAATGGCCTCTCCGTCGCGGAACAGGCTGTTCTCTTCGGGGTTGAAAATATCTTCGATCTCCAGATCCAGCGGGCATACCCAGGATGCATCATTTTTGTAGAGAGAGCGGGCTACGTCGTAGAACTCCCGCCGGGTTGTTTCGGTGTTGACTTCGTTCAGTTTCATGGCTTCAAATTGATAATGCAAGATAGTAAAAGTGATTCAATGAGCGTGGAATTTATTATTTTTGGTCATGAAATTCCACTTCACCATCCGTTCCTTTTCGCGCGAAGAGACCACCTTTCTCAAAGGAATCGCCATCCTTCTGATCGTCCTGCACAACTACTATCGTTGGGTGGTCCCGGTTACCGGCGAAAACGAGTTCTGGTTCAACGCACTCTCCATCTACCGCAGCTGGATCTTCCTCAGAAGCAATCCGCTGGAGTTTTTTCATGTATTTTTCAACTTCCTGGGACATTACGGCGTCCAGGCATTTATTGTGATCAGTGCCTATGGCCTCACGCTTTCTTACCAGAAATCCCATCCTGCATACGGTAAGTTTGTGCTGCACCGTTTCAACAGGCTCTACCCCTCCCTGATCCTCGCCGGGATCAGCTTTGTGGTGGTCACCCTCTTTGCAACCGGGAATTTGATCGGGATGAACACCCTGAAAGACCTGGGGATCCAGTTTACCCTTTTCGGCAACCTCTTTCCCGGGAAAGCGATGACCATCACCGGCCCCTGGTGGTTTTACTCCTTCATCTTCCAGTTTTACCTCATCTTCCCGCTGCTGATGTGGATTCACCGGAAGACAGGCGGGATTGGCCTCATCGGACTGGTCATTGCCGGTTACCTCTTTACCATCTTACTTTACCAGCCCATGAACCAGGCCAGCCTGAATCCCTATTTTACCTTTATGGGGCATCTTCCCGAACTCTGCCTCGGAATCTTTCTCGCCTCACGCGATAACGTAAAGCTCCCCTGGTGGGCGTTCCTGCTAGCATTGGTCGTACTCGTGGGAGGGAACATCTACCGCTGGCTCTGGCCCTTTGCCAACCTGGCTGCTGCGGTGATCCTTGTGGTATCGATCCAGGGACTGATACGGGTCAAAGACCGGATGAAAGGCTTTTACGCCCTGATATCGGCCATCGGAGCAATCTCGATGTATCTCTTTGCGGTGCATGGATTTCTCCGCTCTCCTTTCCTGGGATTGGCCAACAGCTTCGGAAATTCAATCGCTTCGATGCTGATTGGGATGTTGTTTGTGGCCGTAGCTTGCGGCATCGCCCTTCTTCTGATGCATACCGAGGCAGCTGCAAGAGGATGGATCGCTTCGCCGGGAAAGCGGAAACAGGCCGTTTCGAGGCTAGTGTTCCTTGTAATATTGGTGGTTGGCGGTTTCGCCCTGCTCTTTTCCCGGGACTACAGGAAGCAGGCTGAAACAACCAGGCTAAGTGAAGTCATGGCATTTGAGGGACTGCAGGATTTTGAGGAACCGATCCCGGGCCGGTGGGACCTGCTGTCAGATTCAATCGTAAAATCAGGAGGTAAAAGCCTCACCCTCGACAATACGAAAGCATTTTCTCCCGGATTTATCGTCTACCTGGATTCCATCAATCTGGAAGGTGTGTATGAACTGGAAAGCTCAGCCTGGCTTTATACATCCGATCCGGCAACCAGCCTTCATCTGGTAATGGAGATCTGGGACATCCCCAGCGGCATCCAGGTGGAGTGGCAGAGCGAATACATCAAGCCGGGAAGCTACCCAACCGGCAGCTGGTTCAGCCGCACATTCAGGTACAACATCCCCTCCGAATTCCTCCGTCCGAACTATTACATAAAGGTCTATGCCTGGAAACCGACAGAGGGAACTTGGTACATGGATGATTTGACGATGAGGATTAAAGCTAAACCCTACCCCTAAACCCCCTAAAGGGGGCTTACTTCCCTTCGGGATCACCCCCAAACCCCCTAAAGGGGGCTTGCCCCCCTCTCTTTGAGGAGAGGGGTTGGGGTGAGGTGGATCCTGCGAAGCAGAGCAAGTCCCCTTTAGGGGATTTAGGGGCAGGTTTACCCGTTCTTGGATATCTGTTGCAGCAGCGGAAGATTGTCAATACGGATGCGGCGCTCATGGAGGTCAACGATGCCGTCTTCGTGAAACTTCGTGAGGACCCGTGTGGCGCTCTCCCGCGAGATGCCGATCAGGTCGGCCAGCTCCTGCCGGGTGAAAGGCAGTTCAAATTCCGTGGATTCGTAAATGATCTTGGAGAAATAGAGAATGGCATCGGCTACGCGGCCATAGGTCTTTTTCTGCGACTGTTTCATGAACCGGTTGAAGTTGTTGAGGTTGTCGCGCGAAACAGAGATCAGAATCTCATAACCAAATGAGCCGTTCTGCTTGATCAGCTGATGAAAAGCGGAGATGTCGATGTAACAGACTGAAATATCTTCCAGGGCAGCGTAGGAGTAATGATTGACCTTATCACCGAATAGTGAGGAGAGACCAAGATAGCTAAACTTTTTTACGATCTGAAGGATCTGTTCCTTCTCCTGGTTCCCTTTGACGTACTCTTTGACCAGACCCGATTTCAGGTAGATAATGTGGGAATTGGGGGATCCTTCATGAATGATGATATCCCCTTTCTTGAACGAATTCTCGTGTCTGCTGCTGTTGATCAAGTCCAGCTCCTCCACGTCAAGTACTGCTGCGGCACAATGCCTCACACTGCAATCCCGGCAGGAGTGAATTTTGGAATCTGATTCAGTTTCACCGTATAATGACATAGGGGAGTATGATATTTTCAGGCAAAGTTCCGAAAAAAATCCATACCGAGATGTGATATACGTCACACGAAGAAAAGAAACAAAACAAGGATGAAGCCAATGGCACGCACAAAATAAAGATAGGAACAGCACAGGGAAAGGATAGAGATAGCACATAATAACAGGTTGATAATCACGTATGTGAATGCTTTTTGATCCATCCTGGTGTGTAATTTTGTAGCAGGTATTTATTCAATTTTAACTGCTATGAAAATTGCTGTTCCAACCAACGACGGACTGAGGATCACTCCCGATCTCGGCCAGACAGAAGCCTTCCTGGTAATTACGGTAAAGGCTGAAGAGATTGTTTCCGAAGAGCTTCGAAAGAACCGGATCAACACCTATTTAAATATTGAAAAAGGACCGTTGGCTCTGATAGAAGATTGCTCTGTGGTACTGGTGAATCATGTGGACCTGTTGTTTTGTGAAATGCTCAAGGCCAATCACATGGAATGTATCAACACCAGCGAGACGCTGATTACCAATGCCATTATCCAATACCTGAAACACGAGTACAGGAAGGAATCAAACACCTGTTGCTGTCCCTGAACCATGAAGAAGTTTATTCATACTGAGACCTATTTTCTTCCCTTTCGGGAACGTGTCATCGGGCACCGGGCAACCTTCCGGTCGCCATATGGGATACAAGGGTTGGTTTATGCCGACTGGATAGGCAGCGGAAGGCTGTATCAGCCAATTGAAGAAAAGATGGTAAGTGAGATTGGTCCGTTTGTCGCCAACACCCATACCGAAACCACCGAAACGGGCAAGCTCATGACCAGAGCATACCAGTATGCCCATAAACGGATCAAAGAGCTGGTCCATGCCGGACCGCATGACGTGATTCTCACTACAGGATATGGAATGACCGGTGCAATCGTCAAGTTCCAGCGCATATTGGGCCTGAAGATCTGCGGAAATGTCAAGGAGGCAGAATGCCTGAAAGAGGAAGAACGTCCCGTCGTTTTCGTCACCCACATGGAGCATCACTCCAACCAGACCTCCTGGTACGAAACGATGGCCGATGTAGTGGTGATCCAGCCGGGAGAAGACCTGCTGGTCGATCTCAACCGGCTGGAAGAGGCTCTTATCAAATACAGTGACCGGAAACTTAAAATCGGATCGTTTACCGCCTGTTCAAACGTGACCGGGATTCGCACTCCGGTACACAAGATGGCCAAATTGATGCACCATTACGGAGGAGTTGCCTTCATTGATTATGCGGCTTCAGCGCCCTACGATGCGATCGACATGCATCCGGATGACAAGGAAGAGCAGTTGGATGCCATCTTTTTCTCTCCCCACAAGTTCCTGGGAGGGCCCGGATCATCCGGTGTGCTGATTTTCAACTCCAGCCTCTATCACAATGCTGTTCCCGATCAGCCGGGCGGAGGGACCGTTGACTGGACAAACCCCTGGGGAGAGTACAAATACCTTGATAACATCGAGCTTCGGGAAGACGGCGGTACCCCCGGCTTTTTGCAGGCGATCAAAGCCACTTTAAGCATGGAGCTGAAAGAGCAGATGGGGTTGCCCATGATGAGGCAACGGGAAGACGAGCTGGTTCAGCTGGCATTTGCGGAACTGGACAAGATCCCCAACCTTCATATCCTGGCATCAGGCATCAGGGAGCGATTGGGTGTGATCTCTTTTTACATGCCCGGGATTCATTACAACCTGATCGTACAGTTACTAAGCGACCGGTTTGGCATCCAGGTACGTGGCGGTTGCGCCTGTGCAGGAACATATGGCCACTACCTCCTCGATGTGAGTCATGAGAAATCGGCAGAGATCACCCATATGATCAGCCATGGCGACCTGTCGCTGAAGCCGGGATGGGTCAGGCTTTCGCTGCATCCTACCATGACCGACCAGGAGGTCCGTTATATCTCGGATGCCCTGAAGCAGATCGGTAAAAACCATGGAGCATGGAGTAACGACTACAACTACAACAGACATACAAATGAATTCGAACACCAGACGGGATCAGGAACATCACAGGATGTAAAATCCTGGTTCGCGTTGTAAAAACAGAAAAACTGCTTATGCCAACAATGGAAATTGACGGACGTCATTTTGAGGTGGACGGGGATGGATTCCTCACCAACCCTCATATCTGGAACGACGATGTGGCTCAACTTTTTGCCCGCTACGATGGAATCGAATCCATGAACGACAAGCACTGGGCGATCGTTCGGATCATCCGCAGAAATTTTGAGGATAAGGGAATGGCTCCGATGATCCGCACCATCTGCCAGGAGACCGGAGTTAAGCTTCGGGAGATTTACGACTTGTTCCCGCTCGGGCCTGCCCGCGGAGCCTGCCGGGTTGCGGGGCTTCCCAAACCCGATGGTTGCGTTTGATCCTTGGGACCTATGACCTGGTACGAATGGATCACGCTGTGCTCCCTGGGAATTTTCCTGGGCACCTCCCTGTTTTACGCACTGCGGCTGATCAGGCTGGGGAAACCGGTCGATAAGGCTCCGGCCTCGGGAAGTGTGGCTCCGGCTGTCCGCTATTCCATGAGCGGCGCCATGAATCCGGCGAAAAAGGAGAGCGCATACCTCCATCTGCCCACGTATGGTGCCGGAATCCTTTACCATTTAGGAACCTTCTTGTCCTTGCTGCTGTTTTTCTTCATCTGGATGCAACTTCCTTTCTCCCGGATGCCGGTTTTGATTCTCTCGGGCTTTCTTGTTCTCTCCTCGTCATGCGGCATTGGAATCCTGATAAAGAGAGGCTGGAAAAATGAACTTCGGGCACTCTCCAACCCCGACGATTACATCTCCAACATCCTCGTTACCCTGTTTCAGGTCGGAACATTTCTGGCCCTCTCCATACCAGAACTGCTCCCATTTTATTTTTTGGAAACCTCCATCCTGTTCCTGTATTTCCCCCTGAGCAAACTCAAACATGTGATCTATTTTTTTGCTGCCCGATACCATCTTGGATTCTTTTTCGGAAGGAGAGGGGTTTGGCCACCGGGGAATGGGTAGGAAGGTAGGGAAGTAGGAAAGAAAGCGAACGACGAAATGCGAATAGCGAACAGCGAAATGGGAACAGCGAACAGCGAATTAACACGTGAGCAGATTTTGAAGGGTCTTGAACCCTTGGGCACAAACGGTGACAGCAAGCTGCTTACGCATCTCAACAGCTGCGTTCACTGCGGGTTGTGTGCAGAGAGCTGCCTGTTTTACCTCGCCACCAAAGATCCCCGCCTGACTCCTGCTCGGAAAGTCGACCTCGTTGCCTCCATCTACAAACGCTACCATACCTTCAGCGGAAAATACCTTCCTGGGTTGGTCGGTGCCCGCAATCTCGACACGGCAACGGCCGACGAAATGGTCGACCTGCTCTTTGGTTCCTGCACAGGCTGCGGAAGATGCACGATGCACTGCTCCATTGGTGTAGACATTTCCTACCTGGTGTCTGTCGGACGGAAGATGCTGTCCAACATGGACCTGGTACCTTCCACCCTGCAGTCGACCGTAAAAGCAGCGATCGATACGGGCAATAACATGGCGATTCCTACAGCCGATTTCGTAGACACTGTGAAATGGATGGAGGAGGAGATGGCTGATGAAGTGGGCAACCCGGAAGCCTCCATTCCCATCGACCAGCCGGGGAAACGGATCCTGTACACACTGAATCCACGGGAACCCAAATTCTACCCCCTCTCCATATCCGCGATGGCAAAAATCTTTTACATGGCAGGGGAGAGCTGGACGCTCTCTACCCGCATGTATGATGTGACCAACTATGCCTTTTTTTCCGGAAACCGGGAAGAGGCCGGACTCATCGCCAACAGGTTGTGGAAGGAGATGGAGCATTTACAGTGCGAAAGCCTGGTATTGGGAGAGTGCGGACACGGAACCCGGGCATTCCGGTGGGAATCTCCGAACTACCTCGATCGCGGAGTCCCCTTTCCTGTGATGAGTTCCGTCGAATGCATTGCAAACTACATCCGGGAAGGGAAAATCAGGCTCGATCCTGAAAAGATTACCGAAAAGGTCACCATTCACGACCCCTGCAACCTGGTACGCAACGGAGGTGTGATCGGGGCACAGCGGTTTATCCTGGAACAGTTTGTACCGGATTTTATTGAAATGATTCCCAGCGGTGCCGATAATCACTGTTGCGGAGGAGGAGGGGGAATGCTCTCTATGAGTGAATACAATGAACGGCGAATCGGGGCTGGAGCGATCAAGGCGGAACAGATCCGGAAAACCGGGGCGAAGATCGTTGTCACTCCCTGTCACAACTGCGTAGACCAGCTCATCCAGCTGAATGCTGCCTACAAGCTGGATGTAAAGATTCAAACAATGGCTGAGATTGTGGCAGAAGCACTAATAATTTGAGGGACGAAAGACGAAAGACGAAAGACGAAAGACGAGAAGAACTGATAACCGATAACTGACAACCGACAACCGACAACCGACAACCATTATGATTTATCTCGACAACTCAGCCACCTCTTTTCCCAAACCCGAAGTGGTATACGAATTCATGAACAGCTTTTACAGGAGCCACGGTGTGAGTCCGGGCCGTTCGGGATTTGACGCAGCAATTGAGACGGAAGAGATGGTACAGGAGACCCGTATCCTACTGACGCAACTCTTCAACGGAGACGACCCAAACCGGCTCACATTCAGTTACAATGCCAGTGACTCCCTCAATATGATTTTACAGGGGCTGGCGAACCGGGGCGACCATGTGATCACCACGATGCTGGAGCACAACTCGGTTCTCCGTCCATTGTTCCATCTTTCACAGGATGGAATGATCGAGGTAACACATATCCCATTCAATGGACGGGGATATGTCGATCCCGACGACTTTAAAAAGACCATCAAGCAGAACACCTCCATGGTGGTCGTCAACCATTGCTCCAACGTCATCGGAACCGTGCAGCCACTGGCTGAAATCGGGGCCATCTGCAAGGAGAACGGGCTGTTGTTTATCGTAGATGCCAGCCAGAGTGCCGGGGCTATTCCCATCGATATGAAACAGATGGGAATTGATGTCCTGGTATTTACCGGCCACAAATGCCTGATGGGCCCAACCGGTATCGGAGGGTCCTATGTGATGGAGGGTGTGCCGGTGCGGCTGACCCGTTTTGGAGGGACAGGCGTTCGTTCGGCCCAGAAAACTCACCTGGAGGAATTCCCCTACAGGCTTGAATGCGGAACACTTAACCTGGTTGGAGTGGCCGGTCTGAACGCTGGAATTAAATGGGTGCAGGAACATGGGATCGAGAACCTTCACCGGAAAGAGATCGCCTTATGGGACACCCTGCGCAAGGGAATCCAGTCGATCGACAACGTGGTTACCTACTGCGCTGAGAGCCCTGACAACCGAAACCCTGTTCTGAGCCTGAATGTGAAAGGATTCGAGTCGGGGGATGTGGGAACGATGCTCGATGTGGACTACGACATCGCCTGCCGTACCGGATTGCAATGTGCTCCGCTGGTACATGCAGGGATCGGGACCTCCGATATTCACGGGACCGTGCGGCTCAGTCTGGGCCCTTTTAACGACGAATCCCATGTCGAAACTGCTGTTAATGCAATCACAGAAATTGCATCGATTAGGCGTTAGATAATTCAAAGTGTGATATAAATCACACAAACACACAACATCTATCACATTAGAATCTCTTTTTGGAGAATTCTTAGTCATAACTTTGCAGTCACATATCTGCATATAACTATATCTAAATAAATAATACGATGGACCTGTTATTAAACGAACAACTGGAAAACCTCAAGAAGAGGTTTGATAATCTTGAAAAAGGAACCAAGGACCAGATATCCATGGTCATTTTTTCCGGAGATCTCGACAAGCTTCTTGCAGCGATGATCATTGCCACCGGAGCTGCTGCCTACGACATGAAAGTGAAACTCTTTTTTACCTTCTGGGCGATAGCCGCGCTGCGCGACCCGAAGAAGAACGGGAAAGGAAAGAACCTCATTCAATCCATGCTCGGCTTCATGCATCCCAAGGGAAGCAAAAAAACCAAACTCTCCAAAATGCACATGTGTGGAATGGGAACAACCATGATGAAGGGGATCATGAAAAAGAACAACGTCGCCTCGCTCGAGGAGCTGATCAAGGTTGGCGGCGAGATGGGCGTTGAGATCGCCATCTGCGAAATGTCCATGAACCTGATGGGCTTCAAAAAAGAGGAGATGATCGACTACCCGCACATGACTATTTGTGGCGTAGCCACCTTTTTAAGCGATGCCTCAGAGAGCAAAGTACAACTGTTTATATAATCACAATTAACGGTACTCACGTTATTAACGTTATTATCGAAACTCGAAACCAAAAGCCTACAACATAAAATCTATAAATCATGACAACAGAAGAACTAGCAACCCTGACTACCAACAAGATCATTGACGCACGTGGAACAGCCTGCCCGGGACCGCTGCTCGCCGCCAAGAAAGCCATCGGTGAAATCAACTCCGGCGAGATCATGGAGATCTACTCCTCCGACGAAGGAACCAAAAACGACATCCCACGGTGGTGCCAGAAAATGAGCCACGACTTCCTGGGAATCGTTGAAGAACCGAGTTATTCACGGATGTTTTTGAGAAAAGCTTAAGCCCCCAAACCCTCTGGCCACCAGCTTGCCCCTAAATCCCCTAAAGGGGACTTACTCCTGCTTTGCAGGATCCACCTCACCCCAACCCCTCTCCTCAAGGAGAGGGGAGCAAGCCCCCTTTAGGGGGTTTAGGGGTGATCCCGAAGGGAAGTAAGTCCCCTTTAGGGGATTTAGGGGTAAAAAAGGGGATTTGCCGGGTGTACTATGTCCAAAACCGAACAACATGGAACCAACAAAGAAATCACCAAAAATCCTGGTCTTCTCTACAGATAAGATTTCAGACCCGGGAATTGATCAGGCCGGACTGCGGAAACTGCACTATTCGCCTTCTGTCTATGTGATCAGTATGCCCTGCTCCTCCGGGATCAAACCCCGCTGGATCATGCACGCCTTCGAACAGGGATTCGACGGGGTATTCATTGCCGCCGACGGGCATGAGTGCTCCTACAGCGCTACCTGTCCCGACCGTACAAACACCATTATCAATGAGGCACAACGACTGATGGAGGAGAAAAAGATAAGTCCGAAACGGATCCGGATGGCGGCCCTCTGTTCGGTATGCGCCGAGCCGTTTGTAGGGCATATGAACAACTTCAGCAAGATCCTTGCGGATATCGGTCCGGATGCGGGATGAAGTTCGCCGGAGAATCCTATCAGGAAAAAATGTAATTGATTGCAGATGAAAAAGAACGAAGAAAAATACGATGCGCTGATCGTGGGCGGAGGGATTGCAGGACAGGAAGCTGCCCTGAGCCTTGCCAACATGAACCGCAAAGTGCTGCTGGTGGAGAAGGACCTTTCGATAGGAGGGAAGATGATCCAGCTGTCGAAGGTATTTCCTACCCTCGACTGTGCTGCCTGCATCACCACCCCGAAGATGTCGGAGACCGCCCGTCACGGGAACATCACCGTGATGCTCAACAGCGATATCACAAAGATCGACCGGAACGAAAAGGGATTTCACGTGGAGGTGACAAAAAATCCCCGCTATGTGAAGCCTGAAGCCTGCACCGGCTGCCAGGAGTGTGAGCAGGCATGCCCGGAGATTCGCCTCGACCAGTACAACCGCAACCTGGTTGGTCGCAAAGTAGCTTATATCCCTTTCACGCTGGCCAATCCCCGTATCGCGGTGATTGACCGGCAGGACGAGTCGGCGCCCTGCATCGCCGCTTGTCCGGGAGGGGTGAAGCCCTATGGCTATGTCTCCCTGGTACGCAACGGACAATATGAAGAGGCCATGCACCTCCACCTCGAAGATGCCCCGATCCCGGGCAGTTTGGGCCGCGCCTGCTATGCGCCCTGCCAGGGTGAATGCACCCGAGGCAGTGTGGACGGCTCTGTCGACATGCGCCGCATCAAACGATTTTTCGCCGAAGAGTATTATGGAAAACATCCAGAACCTCCCGCCGTTTCCCTGAAACCCCCTACCGGAAAACGTATTGCCGTTGTTGGATCCGGTCCGGCCGGACTCACAGCTGCCTATTTTCTGGCTCTCAAAGGACACAAAGTCACCATCTTTGAAGCTGCCCCCGAACCTGGAGGCATGCTCAAACTCACCATCCCCGAGTACCGGCTACCGAAAGAGGTGGTCGACCGCGACATCAGGAATATCACCTCGCTGGGAGTAGAGATCATTTGCAAATACGCTGTCTCGAACTTGAAAGAGCTGAAAGAAAAGGGGTTTGATGCCGTTTTTGTTTCGGTTGGCACCCATGAAACCAGCAAACTGATGATCGAAGGGGCCGAACTTGAAGGTGTTGTCTCCTGTCTCGCCTTCCTGCAGGAAGCCAGCATTGGCGAACGCACCAACCTTACCGGAAAGCGTGTGATGGTGATCGGCGGCGGGAACACCGCTATCGATGCCGCCCGCACAGCTCTGCGGTTGGGAGCTTCCAATGTAGATATCATCTACCGCAGAAGCCGGGAGGAGATGCCCGCTTTTGCTCCCGAGATCGAAGAGGCAGAAGAGGAGGGGATCAACATCCGTATTCTAACAAATCCGGTACGCTTCAGCAGTCCACATGGTCATGTTACAAACGTGGAGTTGGTAAAGATGGAGCTGGGAGAACCCGACGAAAGTGGCAGGAGAAGGCCAGTTGAAGTCAAAGGCTCCAACTTCACGGAACCGGTCGACTTCGTGATCGAGGCGATCGGACTGCGTCCATCCACCTCCCCCTTTGCCACAGAACTCACCATCCGCAAGGATGGCACCATCCAGGCTGATTCCACCACCCTCCAGACATCCACCGGCTGGATTTTCGCAGGCGGCGACTCTGTGACCGGAGCCACTACTATCATCGAAGCGGTGGGACAGGGCAAGAGAGCCGCCTTCTACCTCGATAAATTCATGCAGGGGGAAGATCTCTTTCAGTTCAGCTTTGGTGAGAAACTCGAGCCGATCGACAAGAAAAAGCTGCTTTCGCACAAGCAGATTGAGCCGATGAATCCGATCATTGATACCTTCCGGAAGCCCGAAGAACGGATCAAAGACTTCAGGGATGTCGAGAAGACCTATACGGAAGAGGAGGCCAGGATAAGCGCTTCCCGATGCCTCGACTGCAGTAATTGTCGTGAGTGCCACCAGTGCATCTCCGCCTGTCCGGCCCACGCCATCGACTTCTCCCAGAAGAAAGAGGAGGTGCCGGTCTATGCCAGCTCCATCATTCTCTCTTCAGGATTCAAACTCTTCAGCGCCACCCAGAAACCGCACTATGGCTTCGGGAAATATCCCAACGTGGTGGATGCCCTTCAGATGGACCGCCTGATCGCTCCCACCAGGCCTTATAACAATGTGGTGAGGCCAGGCGACGGGAAGACCCCCGACAACATTGCTTATGTTCTCTGCACCGGTTCACGCGACTCCAGCCTGGAAAACTATCCCTCCTGCGGGTCCGAGTGTGCCAACAATCCCATCTGCTCACAGATCTGCTGCATGTACTCGATCAAGCAGGCGCAGCTGCTGATGGGTGCGTTGCCGCTGGCCGACATCACGATCTACTACATCGATATCCGTTCCTTCGGGAAGGGCTACGACGAGTTCTTTCAGGAGGCCACCTCGATGGGTGTCAACTTCATCAAGGGAAAAGTAGCCAAGATCAAAGAGAAAGAGGATAAGAGCGGCGACCTCACCGTGCGGATCGAAGACATCGAAACCGGACAGGTGAAGGAGTTTCACCACGATATGGTGGTGCTTTCATCCGGCGTAAGGCCCGAAAACGGCATCATCAAAACCTTCACAGAAGAAGCCCCCGAACTGGATGAGTTCCGGTTTATCCGTCAGGCCGACCCGCTGATGAGTCCGGCCCGCACCACCGTGGAAGGCGTTTTTGTGGCCGGCACTGCTGCTGCACCCATGGACATCCCCGATTCGATCCTTTCTGCCGGATGCGCTGCTTCGGAAGTGGCTGCTTACTTAAGTACAATGGAATAATAAAATACGCTCAGGAACATGGGAAATCAAGAGAAGAAAAAACGGATAGGAGTCTACATCTGTCATTGCGGAGGGAACATCTCCGATTATGTGGATGTGGAACAACTCCGCGACATGATGGATAAGGAGGAGAACGTAGCAATCTCCAAAAACGTCATGTTTGCCTGTGCCGACTCCAACCAGAAGGAGATGGTAAAGGACATCCGGGAGAACAACCTGGATGGCATCGTGGTTGCCTCCTGCTCCCCCAAACTGCACCTGCACACCTTTCGCAACGTAGCGCAGAGGGCGGGATTGAATCCTTACAACTACGTTCAGGTTAACGTGCGCGAGCAGTGTTCCTGGGCCCATTCCGACCATCCCGATCAGGCATCGGTGAAGGCAGCCGGACTGATCCGGGCAGGCATCCAACGCGTCTCTTATTCGGAGGCGCTGGAACCGGTGAAGATCAAGGCCATCAAGAGTGTGGTGATCGTGGGCGCCGGCGTGGCCGGGATGCGGTCGGCGATCGAACTGGCCCGCATGGGCAACGAAGTCTTCCTCATGGAGAAAGAGTCCAGGGCAGGCGGACACGTGGCCGGCTGGAACAGCCTCTACCCGACAGGAACTTCCGGCGAGGAACTGACCCGGAAGATGCTGGAGCAGATCCGGAGGATCCCATCCATCAAGCTGTTTACCAGCTCTCACGTAACGAATGTTACCGGAAGTCTGGGGAACTTCACCGTGGAGGTGAACGTAGGCTCCCATGGCGAAGAGGTGCTGAAGCTTCCGGCAGGAGCGATCCTGGTTACCACAGGGTTCAGCCCGAACATCCCTGATGAGGGTCAGTTCAGTTACGGCTTGTCGGAATCGGTGATCACCCTTCCCGAATTTAAAAAGAGAATTGAAACGGCATCAGGGAAACTGAACATCGGTGGGAAAGAGATCCATAGCATCGCCTTTATCTATTGTGTGGGCATGCGCCAGAGTGGCGGACCAAACAAATATTGCTCCCGTACCTGCTGCACCTCCACAATGCACGCTTCGCTGGAGCTGCACAAGAAGTTTGACGACATGAAGTCCATACATCTCTACCGCGACATCCGGACTTACGGAAAACAGGAGGTGCTGTACGACCAGGCCTCAAAGCAGGGAGACCTTTTCCTGATGTACAAAGAGAAAGAGCCTCCGGTGGTTACGGTGGAAGGGAAGAAGGTGAAGATTGAAGTAACAGATCATCTCACATCAAAACGGAAACTGGAGGTCAAACCCGACCTGCTGGTGCTGGTCACTGGGATGGAGGCCCGTGACGACAGCAAACAAATGGCTCAACTTCTAAAGATCCCGGTAGGAAACGACCGATTCTTCAACGAGATCCACCCGAAACTAAGGCCCGTAGAGACGGTCATCAACGGCGTGATGCTGGGAGGCTCGTGCCAGGGACCGAAGAACATCACCGAGTCGATCCAGTCCTCGATGTCGGCAGCCGCCAAGATCAACGCCCTCCTCTGCAAGGATAGCCTGGAGATGGAGCCCATCGTGGCCCGGATCACCGAAGAGGCTTGCACCTGGTGCGGAAAGTGCGCCGAAGTGTGCGATTACGACGCCATCTTCCAGATGGAGACCAACGGGAAGGTAGTTGCCGGAGTGAACGGAGCTACCTGCACCGGATGCGGCATCTGCACCCCGGTTTGTCCGGTCGATGCCATTGAGGTGGCGCAATATACCAACCTGGAGATCGAGTCGATGATTGACGGCTTCATGGCCCCGGTCAAGCTGGAAGAGAAGCTCGCAGAAGCCGGGACTGAAAGTTCTGCCGGAGAAGGCCTGATGAAAGAGTATCCCGGCATCTGGAAAGAGATCCTGAAGCAGATCGAAGCCGAACCGCTCACCATCCCGCAGATTGCACAACAGCTGCAGCAGGAGAGCCAGCAGATCACCTACCATGTGATGACCATGAACAAATACCACATCCTCGAAGCGGCAGGCATGGACGACGATCATGCCTATTTTCTTTATACGCCTAAACTCTGATTATCATGAACCAGGTAGATACAGCATTTTCCAAAGAGCTTGCCAAATACGGGGCAAGCGATTTCGCCGCCTGCTATAACTGCGGCAACTGCACCGCCGTGTGCGACCTTACAGAAAAGCAGG
This sequence comes from Bacteroidales bacterium, assembly GCA_014860625.1. Classification (GTDB taxonomy): domain Bacteria; phylum Bacteroidota; class Bacteroidia; order Bacteroidales; family FEN-979; genus QYOJ01. The sequence goes on from JACZJJ010000003.1 coordinate 16,104, forward strand.
CCAACTTCCCACGGATGTTTATTCGCTACGGGGTGCTCGGGCTGAAGAAGGATATTCTGAAGAGCCGCGAAGTGTGGCTCTGTTATGCCTGCGGAGAGTGCACCAAAGCATGCCCGCGCCAGGCCGGCCCGGCTCCCTATATGGCAGCGATACGGCGTTATGCCATCGCAAGTTACGAGCCCACGGGTCTCACGAAACTGCTTTTCAAAAGCAACCCTTTCGCCATCCTCTTCACAGTGGCGCTGGCGGTACTGCTTGGCTTCTTCCTCTTTACCCTGAAGCCTGATCACGATGTTTCGCGCTGGATCTTCAACTGGATGCCGTTTGATGTGATCCACGATCTGGGGATGATCATCTTTGGCCTCACTGGACTGGCGCTGGTGATCGGTGTCATCAACATGATGCGGCATCTTTACAGCGGCAATGAGAAGCCGGTTTTTGAATGGAAGAAGGTGCCCGGAGCCTTCCGCTATGTATTGGATGAGATGGCCTTGCTGAAGCGTTACCGCAACTGCGATGACGACGAAGAGGATTACTGGGCAGGGAAGCCTGAATGGCAGCACCCCTGGTTTATTCACTGGTCGATCATGTGGGGTTTCATCGGACTTTTGGTTGCCACTACGCTCGACTTCCTGTTCAAGGACCCCTCTCTCGCAATCTGGTGGCCCAGCCGGATCCTGGGAACCCTCGCAGGGTTGCTGATGATGTATGGTACAAGCATGGCCATGTGGTACCGGATCAAAAAAGTGACCAAAGCCTACGAAGAGACCCAGTTCTCCGACTGGATGTTCCTGGTATTCCTCTGGATAGCCGGCTTTACCGGCTTCTGGCTGGAGGTTGCAGTGGCCATAAGCGGCCATTCGGTTCTTAACCAGGTGATTTTCGTGATCCACACCATTATCTCGATGGAGCTGGTGATCCTCTTCGCCTTCTCCAGATTCGCCCACGCCATCTACCGGCCTGTGGCGTTGTTTTCATACTACTTTGTGAAGTCGTGAGGCAGATTTTTTCCTGATGTCAAGAGCTTGATCTGATTTTGTATATTTGTGGTGCATGAGCACCGAACTCCTCCTCTCCATCATCTTCATCAACCTCGCCATGGTATTGTACTCCATTGGCGTGTGGGCCGAACGGATTCAAAGGAAGCTGAAGTGGTGGCATCTCTGGTTTTTCTGGAGCGGGCTGGTGTGCGATACCATCGGCACTACCGCCATGTTTATGATCGCCGGCTCCTTCTGGCGGCTCACTTTTCACGGGATCACCGGCAAAGCCGCCATCCTCATCATGCTATTTCATGCCATCTGGGCTACCTGGGTGCTACTCCGAAAAGATGAAAAGCTGATCCTGAGTTTTCACAAATTCAGCCTCATTGTGTGGATCATCTGGATGATCCCGATGCTGAGCGGGATGATTTTAGGGGCTGGGGTTTAGACATAATTTCCACCAAAACATATGGTTCCGTCAAGATCTTAATTTTTAATAATTTTAATGAAATAAAAAATGAATAAACCATGAAAACAAAATCAGTTCTTTGGATTATTCTTATGGCAGGTATGGCCTGCGATGCTTTTTCACAGCAAGGGGATTGGACCCAATTGAACCCATCGGATCCTCCCGATGCCAGGCAGGGTCATACCATGGTAACGCTTCCCGACGGGCAAGTCATCATGTTTGGGGGCGAAGGACCAGACGATTACATGTTCAATGACCTGCATATTTTCAGGCAGAACAACTGGGAGGAGGTGATTCCGAACAACGATCCACCCCCTTCCCGTGCCGAGCACCAGGCCTGGATGGAAGGGGATAAGATGGTGATTTACGGAGGCCAGGGTGAAAATACCCTGCTCAATGATATGTGGACATACGACATCCTGTTAAACGAGTGGGCTGAAGAGCAGATTACCGGACTACGGCCAACACCTACCCGCGGACATACGGTTACGGTGACAAGCGAAGGGACAGCATTTATTCTGGGAGGTACCGATGAGAATGGTCAAAAACTACGGGATCTCTGGAAGTTCGACGGAACTGGTTTTACTCAGATGGATAATTGTCCGAAAAGAGTCAGTCACCATATCGCAGTCGAATCGAGTAGCATTTTATTAGCTTACTCGGAACCTGACGTAATCAGTTACTATCAGATTGCGGACGATGCATGGGGTTTGGCATCCGGAGGCTTCCCGCTTCAGGGATATTCCAGTTATATTAAGAGTGTCAATGAACTTCAGGAGGAGATTCTCTTTGTCTTTGGCGGAATCAACGCCGAAGGCGATGAAAGCACCACCGTTTATGTAATGAACCTCCAAACCGGGGAGGTGACCCAGCGTCAGGACCCCCTGCCTTTTCCGGTTGCTGGTGGGGCTGCTGCAAAGTATTTCCCGGATGGTCGCCATGTTGGTGGAGATGACAACAACAGATCTTTCCCGGCAAACGATAATTACCAGGTGCTACTCTTCGGAGGATCAGTAAACGGGACTATTTCCAATGCCACCTGGGGTTCATCGGGGAATCTTCTCTCTATCCCCGACAACATATCCGATGATGGCTTTCAATTGATGATCTATCCAAATCCCACACAAGGAGCCTTGACAATCACTTCGTTATATAAAATTGACAAGATCTCCGTCAGAAGTATAACCGGAATTGAGTTGGCGGAAATTCCTGGAGGGGATTCACCGCTTCTAATCGACCTCTCCTCATTTGAGATTGGGAGCTATCTGATGCAGATATTTTCGGGAGAAGAAAGGTTCATACGAAAAGTGATGATCTGCAGATGATCCCGATGCCGGGTGGGATGATTATGGGGGCATCAGTTTAGGTAGGAAGGTAGGAAAGTAGCATTAAAAACAATTGTTTACTTTTGCTATAACAACTTCCGGCATCCGGCATCCGGCAACCTGTATCCGGAAGAAATCGTAAATCGAAATTGAATAATTCGTAAATCAATCCACTATGGCCTTTCTCTTTCTCTCTTACCTTGTCACTTTCCTCTTCGTGTGGAAGCACAAGAAAAAATGGGCATACGCCTTTATTGCCCTGAGCACCACCCTGAGCATCCTGATGTTCCTGTATCATGCTACATCCACTCTTAACCTAAACTTTTAGCCATGAACAGGAACGGAATATACCTTGCCAACAGCGCAGCCATGCTCATCGTGGGAGGCGTATTAATTGGAGCTTTTATCGTGCAGTTTGGCTTTAACGAAGAGCCCTGCCCCCTGTGCCTCCTTCAGCGGATGGGCATGCTTGGCGTGATCTTCGGACTTAGCCTGAACATGTGGTTCGGATTGAGGAAAGAGCATTTTGCCCTGGTGATCCTTGCGGCGCTGATCAGTGCTGTATTCTCCATCCGGCAGATCCTGCTGCATATCTGTCCCGCCCCGGGCGAACCGACAGGCTACGGAACCGCCGTGATGGGAATGCATCTTTACAGCTGGGCTGTGGTGATCTATGCCTCCAGTATCCTGGGGTCGGTGATATTTCTATTCCTGTTCAAGGAAGAGAATAAAGATACAAAGCGCAAACCGCTCACAATAGAGAAAGTGATCTTTTACCTGGTCGTTTTCCTCGCCTTCGCCAATATGGTGGCTGCCTTTTTTGAGTGTCACCTGGGACCCTGTTGTGAGAACGGACCTTGTACGTGAGATACCCCTAAATCCCCTGAAGGGGACTTATTCCTCCCGATGGGAGGATATGATTGCGAAGCAAAGTAAGCCCCCTTTAGGGGGTTTGGGGGCAAGTATGAAATAATTAATTGTAGATCATGAGCTCATCAGTAACCCTTCGTCTCCTCGGCAAGTCTGAACTTGCCGTCACCCCCATTGGTCTCGGCTGCTGGCAGTTCAGCAAACGCAACAACATGGCCGGGAAGTTCTGGCCCAGCCTCGACGACCAGGTTGTCAACGACATTGTAAAAGCAAGCCTCGACCTTGGCATCAACTGGTTTGATACAGCTGAGGTATATGGGAACGGTGCCTCAGAGAAAGGGCTCTCCGATGCCTTGCAGAAAGCCGGAAAGAAACCCGGAGAGATAATCATCGCCACCAAATGGTGGCCGATGTTCCGCTTTGCCTCCAACATCCCGCGCAGCATTGGAGCAAGACTTCGGGCACTCTCCCCCTTTCCGATCGACCTATACCAGGTGCACCAGCCATTTGGATTCTCTTCGGCCACCGAGGAGGTGAAGCAGATGGCGGAACTGGTGAAGGAGAAACATATCAGATACGTTGGGGTGAGCAACTTCTCGGAGCAGAAGATGCGTGAAGCGGCGGAGGAGCTGGATAAGCAAGGACTGAAACTGATTTCCAACCAGGTTAAGTACAACCTTCTCGACAGGAGGATTGAACAGAACGGAGTTATGAAAGCTGCGAAAGAGCTGGGCGTCTCCATCATCGCTTACTCCCCCCTTGCGCAGGGGATTCTTACCGGGAAGTTTCATGACAACCCTGAATTGCTCAAAAGCGTGGGCTGGAGGAAGAGTTCCGGCCCCTTCAAAGCCGAAAACATGAAAAAGAGTCTGCCATTGATCAACTTGTTGAAAGAGCTGGGAGCCAAGTACAAGGTCTCCCCGGCACAGGTATCCCTCAACTGGCTGCTCTATGCAAACGGCGACACGGTGGTAGCGATCCCCGGCGCAACAAAACTCTCTCATGCCCAGGACAACGCAGGAGCGATGAGGTTTCAGCTGACGAAGGAGGAGATCCACTCATTGTCCACCCTGTCGGAGAAATATACGATGTAACGGGTCACTGGCCATTAAGGTCATTAGGGTCATTAAGGGAAAAATATATCCAGTGATCCAGTCATCTAGTCATTCAGCATCATTCATAGCAAAAGCGTTTCATCACCTTGTAGGCGTCGGCAATGCCCAGTTCGCCGGCTTTGCTGAGGTATTTGCACCCTCCGTTTTTGTCTTTCATCAGCAGGTAGATCAGCCCCAGGTTGTAATAGCCTTCGGCGAAATTTTTCTTCAGGTCAACCGCCCGGCGGAAGTCGTAGAGCGCCTCCTGGTAGTCTCCCAGGCTTGCAAAAAGGAGTCCGCGGTTGTAATAAGCGAAAGGGAATCCGGGGTCGAGCTGGATCACTTTTTTATAGTTGTGTAAAATCGCTTCCACCAGGATGGCATCCTCCTTCATCCTGGCCGAATCAACCTCTTCTTCAGGGATCTCCCCGATCCCCGGAAGCCGTTTTGCCTTCTCTTCCTCCAGCCTCGCCTGATAGTGTCCGTAAATGGCATTTGCCCTGGCAAAATAGATCAGCACGAAGCCGGGATCCAGCATGATAGCGGAATCGCAGTCGGCCGTGGCAAGGGCAAACTCACGAAGACCCGTGTAGGAAACTGCCCTGATCAGGTAGGATTCGGGGTTGCGCGATACAGAATCGAGGAGTACCGTTTGCCGCGCCACAACATCCTGCCTCGCAGAGTCTGTCAACAGATAGGGTTTGTTGCACAGGGAGATGATGCTTGTGTAGTAGTGTTCCTTGGGGTAAGAGTCGTAAAGCTCGATCTGGTCGTACCTGGCCTGTCCGAAAAAAAGGTTGAACACCGGAGCCAGCTGGATGTCGACATACTGATTCTGGAATTTGCTGGCCATGGTGTTCATCTCTTCGAAGTTACCCGAAAGTGTGATGAGGTTTTTCAGGTAGTTTTTCTCGTCGAAGTCCAGGGTGTCGGGTCTGTTTTCATTTCGCCTGGCGGCCTCCAGTCCCAGCTGGTGGTCTCTGGCTGCCCCTTTCGGGTCTTTCAGTTTCTCCTTCAGGCCCGACCGGGCCATGTAGCCGTCAGTATAATCAGGAAAGAGTTCAATGGTTCTGTCAAAATCTTCAAGGGCACCTTTCAGGTCATTGGATTCCATCCTCAGCAATCCACGGTAATAGTGACTCGTGAGATTCCCGGGATTAAGCCGGATCACCGTGGTGAGGTCGCTGATAGCGGATTTCACCTCCTTCATCTCGCTCAGCACGATGGCGCGGTTGAAGTAGGCGTATGAGTTGTAAGGTGAGAGGTTGATGGTCTTGTTGAGATCCTTCAATGCCCCCTCCTTGTCCTGGTTCTTTATTCGGGCCAACGCCCTGTTGAAGAGGGCGTAAATATTCGTTGAATCGAGCTTCAATGCCCTGTTCAGGTAGACGAGCGCCGAGTCGGGCCGATCCAGCTCCATCCATGCTGCTCCCATCTGAATCGCACCATAAGGGTTTGTAGAATCGATCTCCATCACTTTCAGAAACGATGTGATGGCCGTATAGTGATTTCCCAGTCCCATTTCGGCACTCCCTTTCAGAAGGTATACCATGGCATCCTTGTCTTCCAGGTCAATGGCCCGGTAGCAATCGTTGATGCAGTCGTTGAAATGTTTTGTAAACAAGTTGATCCGGGCCCGGTTGGTATAGATGGAGGCATTTTTACTGTCCATATCCAATGCGCTGGCGAAATCTTCGAACGCTCCTGCAAATTTCTCCTGCTGACTGCGCACGATGGCCCGGTTGATGTAGACATCGGGCTGGTAGGGAAAAAGTTCAATGGAAGTGGTGTAGTCAGCTTCGGCTCCGATATAATCATCCAGGCCATACTTCGCATACCCTCTGAAAAAATAAAGATCTGATGCCGTAGGTTCATACCGGATAGCATCGTTGAGGGTGTTCAGCGCCTCGAGGTACATCGAATTTTGAAGCTGCGTGACGCCGATTTGCCGGAGCTTCATTCGGTTTTGGGCAGCCGCAGGGAGGATCATGCAGCAGAGGAGAACAAGAATAACGGAAAAACGGCGCATCAGCTTGATTTTGTTCAAGGATAACGACGCCGAATTTCCGTTATTATCTGCAGATTTCCTAATTTCGGCGACACCGTGGTGCCGTGATGCCGTGGTGAAATAACGTTGGGAGGTATTCACTTCACCTCTCCTCCCCTCACACCTATACCCTGGAGTGGACTGCGATCCGGTTCCCTTCCGTGTCGAGTATTAGTCCCATGAAGCCGTGTTCGGGTGAAATCTGCTTTTTCTCCTGCAGCACTTTCCCCCCGGCAGCTTCCACGCGGGATAGCTCGATGGCAGCGTCGCCTGACCAAGCCGTGAAATAGATCACTACTCCATCCTTCGAAGGGGAGTAGTACCCGGGATGATGAACGAGGCATCCGCCGGCTCCCATGCTGTTTTCCACCCACGGGAAGAAGGCCATATCTTCGGGACCGGCCTGCATGCGGGTCAGCTCGACTTCAAAAACTGTAGAATAAAACTTTATGGCACGCTCCATGTTGGTAACAGGAATCTCGAACCAACCTACTACGTTATGATTGATACCCATAATTCAAGAATAAAAGTTAAAAGGAAAAATTAAAAATATTATGGTGAACCTGTCCAACCTGTCTAACCCTCCTTCATATAGTTCAGCGCGCTACCCGCTTTGAACCATTTGATCTGCAGAGCCCCGTAACTGTGGTTGACGGGAATCGTTTCCTCTGTACCGTCAGAATGGTGGATCCTCAGTGTTAACGGGACTCCTGGACTAAAGGTTTCCAGTCCGAGGATGTCGAAGGTGTCGTCTTCACGAATCTTGTTGTAATCATCCGGATTGGCAAATGTTAGCGCAAGCATCCCCTGTTTTTTCAGGTTGGTCTCATGGATGCGGGCGAACGACTTTACCAGCACAGCGAGTGCTCCGAGAAACCGGGGTTCCATGGCAGCATGTTCCCTGGATGATCCCTCTCCGTAATTTTCATCGCCAACGATGATCGATCCAATCCCTCTGCTCTTGTAGTCGCGGGCAACTGTGGAAACTTCGCCGTACTCACCCGTAGATTGGTTCTTCACGGAATTGGTTTTGTCGTTGAACGCATTGACGGCTCCCATCAGCAGGTTGTTGGAGATGTTATCGAGGTGCCCGCGGAACTTAAGCCAGGGGCCGGCCATCGAGATATGGTCGGTGGTGCACTTCCCTTTGGCTTTGATCAGCAGGCGAATTCCGGTCAAATCTTTGCCATTCCAGGGTATAAAAGGTTCGAGCAGCTGCAGCCGCTCGGACGACGGATTTACAACGATGTTTATGGCACTTCCATCGGCAGGAGGAGCCAGGAATCCAGGATCTTTTACGTCAAATCCGTTTGGAGGAAGTTCATGCCCTGTAGGTTCATCGAGCATTACCTCTTTGCCTTCCTTGTTTGTCAGGGTATCTTTCATGGGGTTGAAGGCCAGTGATCCTGCCAATGCCATGGCGGTGACGATTTCGGGAGAAGCCACAAAGGCATGGGTGCTGGCATTGCCGTCGTTGCGCTTGGCGAAGTTGCGGTTGAAGGAGGTGATGATGGAGTTCTTTCGTGTGGGATCCTCCATGTGGCGGGCCCACTGTCCGATGCATGGTCCGCAGGCGTTGGCCATTACTACACCGCCGATTTCGTCAAACGTTTTGAAGAGCCCGTCGCGCTCGGAGGTAAAGCGGATCTGCTCCGATCCCGGGGTGATCACATATTCGGTTTTTACCGCCAGGTTTTTCTCACCGGCCTGTTTTGCCACAGAAGCAGCCCGGGTAAGGTCTTCATAGGAGGAGTTGGTGCAGGAGCCGATCAGTCCGACTTCGAGCTTTTCGGGATAATCGTTTTTACGGAGGAAGTCGGCGAGTTTCGAAACGGGAGTTGCCACATCCGGGGAGAACGGGCCGTTTACGTAAGGCTCCAATGCAGAAAGGTCAATCTTGATGTATTGGTCGTAGTAAGCTTCCGGATTCTTCATCACCTCCTCATCCGGACAAAGCAGGTGAGCGTTTTCATCGGCCAGGGCAGCGATCTCAGAGCGCTTGGTGGCATCCAGGAAGTCTTTCATTTTGGTATCATAGGCAAATACCGAGCAGGTGGCTCCGATTTCAGCACCCATGTTGCAGATGGTACCCTTGCCGGTGCAGGACATGCTTTCGGCACCCTCACCAAAATATTCCACGATGAAACCGGTGCCTCCTTTAACGGTGAGGATGCCGGCCAGTTTCAGGATCACATCTTTCGGACTGGCCCAGCCGTTGAGCTTGCCGGTAAGTTCTACCCCAAATACCTTTGGCATCTTAAGTTCCAGAGGCATCCCCGACATGACATCTACGGCATCCGCTCCGCCAACACCAATCGCAACCATGCCCAGTCCGCCGGCATTGGGAGTATGTGAATCTGTTCCAATCATCATCCCGCCCGGGAAGGCGTAATTTTCAAATATCACCTGGTGGATGATCCCGGCTCCCGGCTTCCAGAAGCCGATCCCGTATTTCGCTGAGACGGTTTGCAGGAAGTCGAAGACCTCCTTGTTGGTGATTAATGCCTGAGGAAGATCTTCATTCACTCCATCCTTGGAGAGGATCAGGTGATCGCAGTGTACGGTGGCAGGGACTGCACTTGTTATGCGGTCGGCCGTCATGAACTGCAGCAGCGCCATCTGGGCGGTGGCATCCTGCATGGCAACCCTGTCGGGCTGGAAATTTACATAATCGACACCTTTTTTGAGGGGAGATGCCGGCATCCGGTCGAAGAGATGTCCGTAAAGGATTTTATCAGTCAGGGTAAGGGCACGGCCGGTGAGTTTTCTTGCAGAATCCACTCCCGAAGAGAGTTTTCGGTAGGTTTCACGGATTAGGTTCAGGTCAATCATCATGGGTTTCTAAAAAAATTGATTCAAACGGCAAAATTACCAAATCAAAAGAATAAATTTGCCATCTCATAGAATAAATCCCATTTATAACATTGAATATCATGACTGGAGAGAAAATTACCATCAAAGACGGAAAACTGACTGTACCCAACCATCCTGTAATCCCTTTCATCGAGGGCGACGGAACAGGGCCGGATATCTGGAATGCCAGCGTGCGTGTATTCGACGCTGCTGTGGAGAAAGCCTATGGCGGAAAACGGAAAATCATCTGGCGGGAAGTCCTTGCCGGACAAAAGGCGTTCGACCAAACCGGGGAATGGCTTCCGCAGGAGACATTGGATGTGATCAACGAATACCTTGTTGCCATCAAAGGACCGCTGACAACCCCTGTTGGTGGCGGGATCCGTTCGCTCAACGTGGCGTTGCGCCAGATCCTCGACCTCTACACCTGCCTCCGGCCGGTAAAATATTTCAAAGGTGTTCCCTCTCCGGTAAAACGTCCCGAGTTGACCGATATGGTTATTTTTAGGGAAAATTCCGAAGATATTTACGCAGGGATCGAGTGGATCGCCGGAAGTAAGGAGGTTGAAAAAGTGATCGATTTTCTGATCAATGATATGGGCGTGAAAAAGATCCGCTTCCCGGAAAGCTCTTCCATAGGGATCAAACCGGTATCGAAAGAGGGGACTGAACGCCTGGTTCGTGCAGCTATTGAATACGCCCTGACGCATGGCAAACCTTCTGTGACCATCGTTCACAAAGGCAACATCATGAAATTCACGGAAGGACAGTTCAAGCAGTGGGGTTATGAACTTGCCGAGAGAGAATTTGGCGATAAGGTCTTTACCTGGATGCAGTACGACAAGATCAAGGATGCCCAGGGAGAAGAGGCAGCCAACAAGGCGCAGGATGAAGCTATTGCAAAGGGCAAACTCATCATCAAGGATGTGATTGCCGATGCCTTCCTCCAGCAGATACTGACCCGTCCGGCTGAGTATTCGGTGATTGCCACACTCAACCTCAACGGCGACTACATCTCCGACGCTTTGGCCGCGATCGTTGGCGGGATCGGGATAGCTCCCGGCGCCAATATCAATTACGTAACCGGTCATGCCGTTTTTGAGGCAACACACGGAACGGCACCCAAATATGCCGGCAAAGACCAGGTGAACCCGGGTTCGGTCATCCTCTCAGGCGTGCTGATGCTGGAATATATGGGCTGGCAGGAAGCTGCCGACCTCATTGTAAAAGGTCTTGAAGGCGGTATCACCAACAAACGCGTCACCTACGATTTCCACCGCCTGATGGATGGCGCCACCAAACTGAAGTGCTCCGAGTTTGGGGAGGAGATCATTGCGAATATGTAATACCGGTATTGTAAGGGCAGGTTCCAAACCTGCCCGTGTTGTCATGAAAGGGGCGGGTTTGGAATTCGCCCTTACTTTAACTGGCCTGCAGGGGCGGGTTTGGAACCCGCCCTTACTTATTTTTTTCAGACATGGTGATGATCCAGATAAATTCGTATATCTTTATCCTCGCATCATAAAACCGGTGCACCTGCCATGAGAAAGTTGATACTATCGGTCTTGATAGTTCTCTCTGGCGCTTTCCATATTCAATCCCAAACCAACGGTTTTGTCGCAGCTTACGACTCCATGCACCAGCGGGTGAAGGTGTGGTATGCCTTCGGAGACTGGAAAGCGATTGAATGGAATGCCCTGGATGATTTCATCAGGCCAAAAATTACAGATGCAGGGATCACGTCCGATACCATTGCATTCTATCTTGCCTTGAGGGAGTACGTCGCCTCCATTCCTGACGGACATGTCTCCCTGCGGGGCGACGGATGGGCCACCCACAAAGAGACAGCCCGATACCGGCAGATCGGCGGAAGTTACGGGTTTGCTCTCGCCGGTCTGGACGACGGACGCCTGGTAGCCCGATTGGTAAATCCAGGGAGCCCTGCTGCCCTTGCCGGAATGCAATTTGGCGCAGAGATCCTTGAGATCAATGACCAACCAGTACTTGCCGTTCTCGATACAGTTTCCGTTTTATGGGCGGAAGCAAATCCGGCAACGCGGGAATGCAGGAAACTGAACCAATGTCGTTTCATCGGACGGGCATCGGTTGGGACAACCATGAAGATAAAGTTCCGGAACAGGAGTTCTTCCGGGTCTCTCACCGCTACCCTGACGGCCGTTGATGACAACTATGCAACCTTCAGCCAAACCTCCCTGTTGCCTGTGGATCCAGGTCCTCCGGTATTTTATGAGATCCTTCAGCCCGGTGGATACGGATATCTGAAACTGACCACCGAAGGCGGGGATTCGGCTTTTCTGGCGAACATCTACACCGGCTTCAGGGAGGCAATCACACTCTTCAACGCGAATGACGCCCGCGGCATGATCCTGGATATGCGTATAAATACCGGAGGAGCGGATATGCTGTCGGCCGCTCTGTCGGGATTTTTCACCAGCGACACCCTTCTATACGAGCAACAGTTTTTCTATAATCCCGGAAGTGGTCAGTTTGAACTCTGGCCATTGCCCGTTCCGCATTTCGACAGGCAAACCTTAGGTACCTATATCAATCCCGAATACCCCACCGGGACTCTCTTCACCGAACCGCAGGGGATCCTATTTTCGAAGCCGGTGATGGTACTGGTGGGTCCCCGCAATATCAGCTCCGGCGAAGGGATTCCCATGATGCTGCAAAAGATGCCGGGAAACAAGGTTGTCAGCTTCTACGGGAGCAATGGATCGTTCGGCATGATGGAAGCGTGGTCGTACCACTACCTCTACCTCCCGCCCAACGACCTCTATTTCCGGTACCCTGTTGGCCGGTCAGTGGATCAGAACGGGACGATCCAGCTCGACAGCGACTCCACCATGCATGGCGGTGTGACGCCCGATATCCGGGTCCCTCTCAACGATACAGTTATCGACCAGCTCTATCTCGACAGCACTGATGTGGAATTGAATTATGCCATCGGCGTATTGAATACCCTGCTTGGAATTGATCAACAGAACAAGGATGCCGGTGAAGTGATCCTCGAACCGGTCTTCCCCAATCCCGTCACCTCTTCGGCCACAATTTCATACCGCCTCGGGAAGACCACCATGGTTACATTATACATCCTTGACATATACGGGAGGGTCTTGACAACCCTGGTTGATGAACCCCAGAAAGCCGGAGAGTATACTATGCTATGGCAAAAGGGGGAGCGAAAACCAGGAGTCTATTTCTGCCGGATTCTGACAGGTAGAGGCATGGACATCCGAAAGTTCATCGTTGTAGATCACTAACTACTTACTGATTGCCTTTTGATCTCTTAACTCATTGAAAAAGAATACTATGAAAACAATCACCCGTTATTTGTTCCTGGTACTTTTAATGATTGGGTTTTCGGTGGGGTGTAAAAAAGATACCACTCCCTATGATCCCGAGGATGCCTTCGAAGGCGGGAAGTTATCTCAATCTCCGTCCGGTTCCTTTTACATTGCCGAACTACATGGAACATTTCATCAGATGGGGCGGCAATACGGACTGCTTTTAACAAAACAGATCGGAGAATTCTACACAGAGGCTGTAACCGATTTTCTGATCGGGGAGAAAGGGTATTCCTATGAAGAGCTATTGGCTTTAAGTCAGACATATTACGCTGGTTTTCCGCAGATATTCAAAGATTACTATGACGGGATGGCAGAAACCGACGGATTGAACCCCGATCAGACGAAAATCATGGCGTCGGTATTTCTTGCTGTCTATTACACCGGTTGCAGCAGCCTTTCGGCATGGGGAGATTATACCCCTGATCATATGGTAGTGACCGGAAGGAACCTTGATCTGGCTGCAGCGAATTTAAGAAGGTTCTCAAAATATTTCCACATTGTAGTCTGGAACCCAACAGGCTTCCCTGCATCTGTAGCAAATATTGATTTCATCGGATCGCTTTTTTATCAAACGGCTATAAATAACAAAGGCATTTTCCTGGAACTGCAAAACGGGCAGATGGCCGACACAACAAACGTTCCAGGGCGCAAAAATGTCAACCATATGCTGCTGGAAAGTCTTTTCAGTAATACATCTTCAAAAGAGGTTGACCAATGGTTCAACACCTCCTTCCCCAGTGCCGGGCTTATCATGAATGCCTCTTTTCCCGACCATGCCACAATTTACGAATGGGCGACTTACCGGGTTGTTGGGAGACAGGCCGAGGGGTTGATTTCCGCTACCAACGATTTTATCGATCCATCGTGGCACAACTACCCGATTATTTTCTATGATTCTATCAATGAGGGGATCAGCTATACCTACACCCGCCGTATCCACCTTATGCAGCAGGGAGAGCAAAATAAAGGGAGTATATCACCCGGGAAGATGATGGAGATTTTTGATGTTACGATTCCTGACGGAGGAGCCACTTTCCCGGAGGGAGGCGTTGTTAAAACCATCTATTCAGTTGTTACCCAACCATCCGAATTGAAGATCTGGCTGAAAGTGAGGGGATACTCCGGCTGGGAAGAGATCGACCTTAAGAACCATTTCAAAAGAATCGATTAAGGAAATCCAACTATTTGCAGTCGGCTGAAAAATATCGTATCTTTTCCGCATCGTTTTAACTGTCAGGGTATATGATACAGGTAGTTATCATCGACGACGAAGATCACATCCGTGATTCGTTGGGGAAGCTGCTGGCAAGGCATTGTCCGCAGGTCACAGTCTGCGGGGAAGCTTCAGGCGTGGCCAGTGGTATCAAAATTATCCGGGAAATGCATCCCGATCTGGTGTTGCTCGACATTGAGATGGGTGACGGAACCGGGTTCGACCTGCTGCAATCCCTGCCAGCTATTGATTTCAACGTCATATTCGTTACAGCATATGATCAATATGCCCTCCAGGCCTTTCGGTTCAGTGCGGTAGATTATCTCCTGAAGCCGGTAAACCCAGAACATCTTGTTACAGCCATCAACCGGGCCGCTCTTCTGATCAGGGATCATTTCAACACCCAGATGAATGCCCTGTATGAAAACCTGAGATCGGTCGCCAGGCAGGATAAGAAAATTATTTTGAAGACCTCGGAACAGATCCACTTGCTTGATCTGAAAAATATCGTCAGCCTCCAGTCAGACAGTTGTTACACCACCGTGCACACATCCGAAGGGGAGCATATCATGGTGGCGAAAACGCTGAAGGAATACGAGGAGATGCTGACAGGTTGCGGCTTTTACCGGGTTCATAAGTCTCACCTGATCAACCTGGCCCATATCAAACGGTTTGACAAGCAGGATGGCGGATACATTGTCCTGGCAAATGATGTGAAAATCCCGGTGGCATCGCGGAAGCGGGAGGAGATGCTGGGGTTGCTGGAAAAGATGGCGGAATAGAAGAAAGTTTGCAGTTTGCAGTTCGCAGCTTGCAGTTTTTTGCCAACTGGGAACTATAAACTGGGAACTGGGAACTAGGAACTGGGAACTGGGAACTGGGAACTAGGAACTGGGAACTAGGAACTGGGAACTGGGAACTGG
>JACZJJ010000018.1 GCA_014860625.1 Bacteroidales bacterium
TTTTTTTTAATCTCATTTTAATATCATATTTAACATATTTTAAATTATTCGTTATATTTGTCCTATCAGATAGTATTTAATTGAGCTCCATCAGGTTCAACTGAAGTATCTGCTCTCCCTCCAGAGTCTCTATCAGATGGATGCCTATCCACTTTTTTGAATCCGCTTTTCTAAAACTGATTCGCCATACAAGAACCAACTTAAACCCAAAATTCCATGAAAAAAATCTACTTTCTTTTCGTAATGCTGCTGGCTGCAGGATTCTCCTTTGGACAGCTAAACATGGTTCCATCTGATGATGGGACACCGCCATCTGACCAGATCAACATGAATTTCGTGCAGGCGAATGCACCGGATGCCCCAACAGTCTTGCCAAGTTTTTACAACTACGACACCGAAGGCAGTGGGGGAAATTCCTTTCCCTGGAATATTGCTGCCGGTAAAGATGTTCAGGTCTTATTTCTTGCAGGCGATTTTAATCAGCCCACTGCTGCTCCTACCGGGAATATCACGGCCCTTGCATTCAGGCTTCGCCTCACCTATCCCATCAACGGGTGGACCTACACCGATCTCACAATTAAAATGGGACAATCTACGATTACGGCATTGCCCGCCAGCTTCTACACACCACTTACCACAGTCTATTCCCACGCTTCTACAGTCCTGACCGGGGCCGCAGGCGACTGGATGTACATCACCCTGGATACTCCGTTCCCATACGATCCAACCCAAAGTTTAATTGTAGATATCGGACATTGCGGGGCTCCGGGAGCAACCGGGTTCAGCTCTTGCTTTACAAATACGGCCACTGCCAGGAGAACCTACTCTGTTGGAGGCTGTCCTTTCGTATATTCGAATACAAGTAGCTACGTGTACCACATGGGCTTTAACTTGCAGACTGCCACGGCACCTACTGTTGTAACCACTGCTGCAACATCCATCACCGGTACAGGAGCTACCCTGAATGGCACAGTGAATGCCAACGGGGCCTCTACAACAGTCACGTTTCAATATGGACTGACAACAGCATATGGTTCTACGATTACGGCTGTCCAATCGCCAGTATCAGGCAATACAACAACACCTGTCAGTGGGGCCATCACCGGGCTTATTCCAAATACCATATATCATTTCAGGGCCGTTGGCGTAAATTCCGAAGGCACCACCAACGGGAACGACATGACCTTCACCACATCGACAGCGCCTCCGATTGTGGTGACCAGTGCAGCTGCACCCATCGGACTTACCACAGCCACACTGAATGGAACGGTGACTGCCCAGAATTCATCCACCACCGTCACATTCCAATGGGGTTTGACACCTGCTTTCGGTAATGTAGCCGCAGCAACCCCCAGCCCTGTGACTGGGAATACAGCCACCTCAGTATCTGCAAACCTGACCGGCTTAACGCAAACCTCAACATACTATTACCGCTGTGTGGGTGTGAACGCTGGCGGGACTACCAATGGAGCTACACTTTCATTCGTAGCCGGCTGTCCCCAGATTCCACAAGCAGGACCTATTTCAGGACCAACTACCGTATGCGCTAACACTACCGGGAATGTTTACAGCATCGCTCCTCTCGCTAATACAACCGGATATACATGGAGTGTGCCTGCAGGAGCGACTATTACTGCAGGAGCCAACACACCAAGTATTACCGTGACATTCGGAACGGCTTCAGGAAACGTGAGTGTGTATGGTACCAGCACCTGTGCCAACGGAGTGGCAAATAGTAAAGCTGTGGCAGTTAACCCGTTACCTTCTCCTACGATAACAGGACAGGACGTTACATGCGTGGACATCGGAGTTAGCTACGCCACTGAACCGGGATTCTCAAACTATACGTGGACCCTCTCCGCAGGAGGCAGCATAACAGGAGGTGCAGGGACCAACCAGATCGGAGTTACGTGGAATACGGGCGGTGCAAAAACTGTGACTGTGAACTATACGAATACCTATGGGTGTGTGGCTTCTGCTCCGGCATCCTTCCCGGTAACGGTAAATCCGTTGCCAGGTGATGCAGGAACTGTTACAGGATCAGCCAATGTGTGCAAAGGATCAAACGGGGTAGCATATTCGGTGGCACCTATTAGTGATGCCATCAGTTATGTTTGGACACTGCCTCCAGGAGCAACCATTGCGACCGGTGCATGGACGAACAGCATCACGGTGAATTTTGCCACCACAGCCACGTCGGGGAACATCACCGTTTACGGGAACAACCTATGCGGAAATGGAGCATTATCCCCAAATTTCCCTGTTTCCGTTCTCACAATCCCCGGAGATGCAGGGACGATCAGCGGTCCGGGCAACGTTTGCGCCGGAGCGACTGGGGTGAGTTTCTCTGTCGCCGCAATCAGTGGAGCAACCGGGTATACCTGGACAGTGCCTGCCGGAGCGACGATTGTTTCCGGAGCCAATACAGCAAACATATTTGTTGATTTTGCAGTCAATGCTGTCTCCGGAATTATTACGGTCACCGGAACGAACATGTGCGGATCTGGGACGATATCCCCTGCTTTCAATGTGACAGTTCTTCCGAAACCTGTTCCTCCTGTGATCACTGTCGATGGGTTCACGCTCAGCAGCAATTATGCAGAAGGGAACCAATGGTATTACAACGGAGCCATCATTACCAGCGGCACCGGGCAAATCCTTGAGGCAGCATATTCAGGCTGGTATTGGGATATCGTTTCCATCGACGGTTGTTCATCCGATTCTTCCAACAACATTTACATGGTAGTCACAGGTCTTGATGAAAAAGGGAACTCAGAACTGTATATCTATCCTGTACCCAACGACGGATTATTCACCGTCACCTCTGGTGGGATAACCGTTGAATCTCTAACGCTTGAAGTGTTCAATTCCCTTGGCATCCGGATCTATGATGCCAGGGTACAGCCACTAAACGGCAGCGTGGTGCAACAAGTTGATCTGCGTCCCGTCCCCAACGGCGTCTATACCGTGGTACTGCGGACCGATGACAACAGGGTAGTGAGGAGAATCCTGGTTAATAAATAGCGAAATAGCGAAATAGCGAAATAGCAAGACTAGGGGTGGCCGGCAGGTCGCCCCTATTTTTTTTTGCCTACTGCCTACTGCCTACTGCCTACTGCCTA
>JACZJJ010000127.1 GCA_014860625.1 Bacteroidales bacterium
TCTTTTAACCATCCTTCACCATTCACCATACGGGCATATTCACCTATGGTCATCCCGTAAACAACAGGAACAGGGTGAAGCCCGACAAACGAAGAGAAACTGGGGTCCAGCACCGGACCGTCAATGTAAAAACCGTTCGGATTTGGCCTGTCCAGAACAAGAACGGGGATGCCCTCTTCTGCGCATGCCTCCATCACATAACTCAGGGTGGAGATGTAGGTGTAAAACCTGACTCCGACATCCTGGATGTCAAAAACCAGCAGGTCAATGCCATCCAAATCCCTGGGTGACGGTTTTCTGCTTTTTCCGTACAGAGATACGATCTTCAGACCTGTAAGGCTATCAACCTGGTTCTCCACCTCAACACCTGCTCCAACCATCTTGCGAAATCCATGCTCAGGAGAGAACACCTTCACCACATCACAGCCAAGTGCAACCAGGGTATCTACTGTATTGACGGTCCCAACCACGGAAGCGCTATTCGCAACCACACCAATCCGTTTCCCCTGCATCATCGGGAGGTATTCTCCGACACGTTCAACTCCGGTCACAACCTGTCCGCTGATTCTGCCACCCGCAGTCAATAACAGGATACATAAAACCGTGATGCAATACCTGAGTCTGTTTAACATCCTGAATTTCGCTTTTCGGTGAATTCGGTATCAGTTTCTAATGGGCGGGTTTGGAACCCGCCCCTACGGATTCGTCACAAATTTACTACTTTTGTAACAGAAAATATTCCTCTTTTGAATACCGAACTGTTTATTGCGAAACGGATGGTAGCCCAAAACAAGGCTAACTTCTCCCGGCCCATTGTTATCATTGCTATCCTAAGCATCGCACTTGGCTTATCGGTCATGTTTCTCTCGATTGCTATTCTCAGTGGATTTCAGAAGGAAATCAGGGAAAAGGTCATTGGTTTCGGAGGACATATCCAGGTTACCGGCTTCGAGGAAAACCAGTCGTTCGAACCGAAACCTATCAAGGAAAACCAGGAGTTTCTTCCCGCTCTTAAAAACCTGAAAGGGATCAAACACATCCAGTCCTTTGCAATTAAAGCCGGGATCATAAAAACCGACGACCTGATTCAGGGTGTGGTACTGAAAGGTGTTGGCAGCGATTTCGACTGGTCGTTTTTTGACAGTAAAATCAAGGAGGGAAGACATTTTCAGCCCACCGATTCAAGCAGAACTGACGAGGTGATCATTTCACGAAAACTCTGCAACCTGCTGAATGTCAATCTAAACGATGATCTGAGAATGTACTTTATTGCCGGAAACACTGTGTTGGGCCGGAAATTTAACGTTGTCGGAATTTATGAAACTGGACTGGAAGAGTTTGACAACATGTATGTGCTGGGTGATATCCATCACATTCGCCGGCTCAATAACTGGGAGCCGGGAGATGTTGGTGGCCTTGAAATTATAATCGATGACTTTTATCAGATCGAAGAGCTTGGAAGAGCTGTTTATCAAAGCATTGGATTCTCCCTGGATGCCACCACCATCAAACAGCTCTACCCGCAGATTTTCGACTGGCTTGCCTTGCAGGATATGAACGTGCTGATTATTCTGATCCTGATGATTCTGGTAGCTGGAATCACGATGATCTCAACCCTGCTGATCCTCATTCTGGAACGAACACATACCATTGGCATCCTGAAAGCACTTGGCATGGACAATCGGTCAGTACGAAAAATATTCCTCTACCAGTCGGTCTTCATCATTGGATTCGGGATGCTGTTTGGTAATATGGTTGGCTTCGGGCTGTCGTTCCTTCAGCAGCAATTCGGCCTGGCAACCCTTCCACAGGAATCCTATTACATGGCCGTGGTGCCTATTCATCTTGAAGGGTGGAATATTCTGTTGTTAAATCTGGGGACATTGGCTGTCTGTTACCTGATGCTTATCATCCCTTCAATGATCATCACACGGATATCTCCTATAAAGGCAATCCGCTTCAATTGATCGTTAAACCTTGCTCAGAATGTTGTTCAGTTCCTCCAACCGGAACGGTTTTGTAATGTAACTGTTCATCCCCGATTCATAACAGGCATCTTCATCCTCAACAGAAATGTTGGCAGTTATCGCGCAGATATGTATTGGATCAACCCTGGTTGCATCTTCGATTTCCCTGATCTTCCTGGTAGCCTCCAGTCCATTCATCTCCGGCATCAGGATATCCATCAGGATCAAGTCAAAACTACCCGACTCGAAAAGTGAAACCGCCTCTTTCCCGTTTTGTGCAAGGGTGGTATCATGTCCCAGTTTTTTAAGGGTTACCAGCGCCACACGCTGATTGATCAGGTTATCTTCAGCCAATAAAATTTTCAGGACTTTTTTAGCCGAAGCAGACTTCTCTGCAAACTGCCTGTTGCCCATGATGCTGAAGTCTGTTCTTTTACCGCTGGTGGCATTCCTTATTGCTTCCACCAGTTGCCCGGGGAGGAAAGGCCTCAGAACCATCAACTGAAAACCGGCTCGCTTTATCTCCTCAAGCGCGACATCCGCCTCCTTAGGAGCAACGAGGATATGAGGCGATTCCAGCCATTCCTGTTCACTGAACTGATCGAAAGTGATTCCCGAAGAGGTCATGAGTGAATGATATTCGATAATGGTAAGATCCAATGGTTTTTTAACCTGAAGATGATGTCGGATGAGTTCGATTGCCTCCTCAACTGAATCACATTCCTCAGTCTCGCAGTCCCAGAGCAACAGGTAATTTTTCAATAGGGCCCTTCGCGTTGCATCCTGGTCCACAAGCAAGATCCGTTTGCCTTGCAACATAGACACATCCAGAAGGGTTTCCTGCTCTACAAGTCGGTCAAAGTCAACGGTAAAAGTAAATGTGGAACCTTCGCCCTCTTTGCTTTCGACCGATATTTCGCCGTTCATCAGGTTGGCCAGGTGTTTTGCGATAGCCAGACCAAGCCCGCTACCTCCATAGCTGCCTATCTTGGTATTCAGCCTTGTAAAGGATTGAAAGAGTTGTCCCAGCTCGTGCTCCGGGATGCCAATTCCGGTATCTGAAATCCTGAACCGGATCCGAATCGTCTCTTCGTCCCAACCCGCAAACTCGATAGAGATGATAACCCTTCCTGTATCGGTAAACTTTACCGCATTCTTAACAAAAATCTGCAACAACTGGCGAAGCCTTCTTGGGTCCCCCATCACATGGTCCGGAATCCGGGTATCTATGAAAGTAAGCAGTTCCAGCTCTTTTTCGTGACAGCTCTCAAAAGTTCCGGCTTCGACCTCCTTTAACAGTTCTGAAATGCTGATTGGCGAGATTATCAGGTCAATCTTCTTGTTCTCCACCTTGATAAATTCCATGATGTCGTTCAGAACCGACATCAGGTTGGAAGCCGAATTCACGATGATATCAATGTATTCGCGCTGTTCATCAGCAAGTCCGGATTGTTTCAGGATATCTGCCATGCCAACAACACCCGCCATTGGTGTATAAATTTCATGCGACATGTTCGCAAGAAAGAGGCTTTTCGCCCTGCTGGATGCATCAGCAATATCCCGTTGAGAAGTCAACTCTTTCTCTGCGACTTTCCGATCGTTGATATCAATCAATACCCCCGATATCAATACCGGCTCTCCCATGATGTCCTTCTCAACCACTCTCCCGCGATCATAAAACCATTTCCACTCCCCGGCTTTTGACTGAAGCCTGTACTCCGCTTCATAATAGTCGGTCTCTCCCGCAATGTGTGCGTGAATCTTCGCAACAGCTTCGTCATGATCATCCTGATGAATACGCTGAATGACTTCATTGAAATTCCCTGGGAGCTCTTCTTCAGAGAACCCCAGCAGTCTGGCGCGTTCAGCGTTGTAATAGATCATTCCTGATTTGTACTCCCAGTCCCACCAGGCCAGATCGCCTGCCGATAAAGCCCACTCCATCCTCTCTTTGATCTTTTTGAGAAAAGATTCACTCCGACTAAGTTTTCCGTGAGACTCCAGGAACATCTTGTGCACATGATCCCATTGCCTGGCAGCCGAATCCAGGATTTGATTCCTGTTTTCAAGCTCTTTAATCCGTTTATGCAGTTCTTCCGACATTGAATCAAATTATTTTATTTCAGCATAAATAATATCTGTGCCACAATTCAACTGGTTCAGGTAATCAAAGGCTTCCGGCACAAATTCGCCAGGAATAATACTGCCGTGCTGCGGCAGTATCGCATCAATCTCAATCTCCTTGATCCGCTCAATAAAGCCCCTCGCAGCTTTCCTTGACGACATGTAATCGAGGTGAAAAAGATTGAGGTTCAGTTTATGTCCCGAAAAATCGTTGAGGATGAGCTTCCATTCCATATCGAGTGCAGCCCAGATATCTCCGGAGAACAGGAACTTCGAAACCACATCAAATGTCGCAATTGCTCCGGGAGCAGGAAGGAAAGGAGCAGGAATGAACCGGACCATCTTCCCGGAGGTAAATCTGTATTCGGGATGGTCACTGGCATTCACCGTTTCGTAAAAAAAGTCGCGGTAATAGTTTAAAAGGGTAAGGGTTCTGGAAGCTGCGATGACTTTCATCGAAGGGTTTATATCAACCCATAAGGGAAATGAAGCCGCCACGTCCGGATCCTGATGCGAAAGCACCTGTGCTACAACTCTTTCCGGTGGAAGAATCTGGGCAACGCGGTTGCGGACAAACTCAAAATGCGCGGCTCCCCCTGAATCAACAAGCATGGCTTCGTCATTGTTGACAATCAGGTAGGTGTTGGTACGAAAAGCGGTAGCCTCCGGAACGCCAAGCCAGAAAATCTTGTGCCCAGCGTCTTGAAACAGAACGGTTGGATGATCATAATCCTCCCTGAACGTCTTGCCAAACTCTTTAAGATCAATTGTATTCATAGCTAATTAGTTTTTCGGCAGATGTAACCCGCACTCCTTTAAGGCCGGATTTTCCCACCACCAACGTCCGGCACGGATATCTTCACCGGGAAGAACCGCCCGTGTGCAGGGAAGGCATCCGATGCTTGGAAACCCTTTATCATGCAATGTATTATAAGGAACGTTATGTTCCCTGATGAAATTCCATACGTCGTCCGATTTCCAGTCAACCAACGGATTTACCTTGATCAGGCTAAGATCAGCATCCCATTCCAGAACCCCGATATCGTCCCGTGTCACAGATTGATCCCTGCGCACTCCCGTAACCCAGATCTCCATGCCTTGCAGAGCTCGTTGTAACGGTTCAATTTTTCGAATATGGCAGCAAAGCTTACGATTTTCAATGCTGTCGTAAAAAAGATTGATCCCTTTTTCACGCACCATCTCTTCTACATGTGATGCCTCAGGGAAATAAACTTCAAAAGGGAGCTGGTAGCGCTGCCTGGTAATTTCAAGCAACTCATAGCTCTCCTGGAACATACGGCCCGTGTCGAGGGTGAACAATTTAAAGGATTTGCCAAGCCCTGCAAGCATATGGGTCAGAGCCTGATCTTCTGCGCCCATACTGGTGCTGAAAGCAACTTTGCCAGGATGCCGCTCAAGAAAGTAAGCCAACAGTTCTATGGTAGAGAGGGAATGAACTTCGTGAATATATGTGTCAAATCGTTTCTTCATAGCTGACTTTAAGATTCCAATTCAATTCGTGAAATTACTAAATTCCATAACCCAAATGCAACTTCCCGCTTGTAAATTAATCGTAATTTTGAGTTTTATCCATTTTCTATGCATCTCCATTTTATAGCCATTGGCGGAAGCGCCATGCACAACCTCGCTATCGCCCTTCATCAGAAAGGGGACACCGTTACGGGATCAGACGACGAGATATTCGAACCATCAAAAGGCAGACTTTTATTGCTGGGCTTGCTTCCTCCCATAGAAGGATGGTTTCCCGAACGGATCCATGCCGGCCTCGATGCCGTCATCCTGGGAATGCATGCAAAAGTCGATAACCCTGAACTTTTGCGTGCGAAAGAGCTGGGAATCAGAATTTTCTCATACCCGGAGTACCTGTACGAGCAGGCGAAGGATAAAAAAAGGATCGTCATCGGCGGAAGCCATGGTAAGACTACCATCACCGCCATGATCCTGCATGTGCTGAAAGCAGCCGGAATCGATTGCGATTACATGGTTGGCGCCCAGCTCGAAGGGTTTGACGTGATGGTGAAACTGAGCAAGGAAGCTGAAGTCATGATCTTTGAAGGGGACGAATACCTCACCTCCCCTATCGATCTCCGGCCCAAATTTCATCTCTACCGACCTGATATTGCCTTGCTTAGCGGAGTGGCCTGGGATCATATCAACGTATTTCCCACATTTGAAAACTATGTAGAGCAGTTCACGGAGTTCATCCGGCTGATCACCGCAAATGGAACATTGGTATTTTGTGATGAAGATGAGGTGCTGCAACAAATTTGCAGGGAGGGTCGGACAGATCTGCAGCGATTGCCCTACACAACTCCTGAGTATCAGATAGAAAACGGCATCACACATCTGATCACCCCTGAAGGCACCTTCCCTCTCCAGATTTTCGGAAAACATAATCTTATGAACATGAATGGAGCGCGGTTGGTTTGTAACCAACTGGGTGTATCCGATCTCCGGTTTTATGAAGCCATCACAAGTTTTACAGGCGCTTCCAAACGGCTGGAACTGCTGGCTATGAGAGGGACCTTCACTATGTTCAAGGACTTCGCCCATGCCCCCTCCAAGGTGAAAGCTACCATCAACGCCGTGAGGGAACAATACCCTGAACGCACCCTCGTGGCCTGTCTGGAGCTTCACACTTACAGCAGCCTCAGCGAGGGCTTCCTCTCCCATTATGCAACTACGATGGACGAGGCCGATGTGGCTATCGTCTACTTCAATCACCATGCCATCCAATTGAAACGACTTCCTGAAATCACAGCCGACCAGATCAGGTCGGGATTCGGAAACCCAAACCTGGAAGTGTTCGATGATTCAGAAAAATTGAAGGAACGACTCGGGGCCCTTCCCAGGGAAAATGTAGTTTATCTGATGATGAGCTCGGGAAACTTCGACGGGATGAAGTTCAACCTCCTCTAAGGCTCCTCTAACTCTTCTCTAAGTCTGTCTCGGGATGGTTGGTCATTTTATCCCGGTGATGCGGATCTTTCAGGTATTCGGAGATGGCCACCTGGTAAGCGCCGATTCCTTTTTTGGCTTTCGCCTGGTAGTAGGCTTTCGTCTCGGGATTGGCCGTAACAGCCTTGGCAAACTGCCTGGCTCTCGCAAAGCGCCTGCGGTGTTCCAGCTGGGCTTCCGACCACTTGACTTTCGACATATCGGGCCGGGTTCTGACGATCCCATTCTCCTGAAATACCAGCACACCTCCCAGTTTTCCCGAGAGACCTTCTGCAAGTAAATTTCCTTTGACCTTTGCCATGCTGATTAACCAAAAAAATATCTCAAGTACACGTTATCACAAAGATACGAAAAAAAACTGAGGAAAACAACGCGTATTTTCCGTGCAACCAATTCGTTTTTCATCTATCTTTACTATATAAAACATTTCTATATGAGACTCCGGGTTCTTACCGGAATAATTATCCTGCTCTTCGCGAATTCGCTGTTGGCTCAAACTCCTGATTCCCTGGCCAAATCATCTTGGAAAGGCTTCACCGATAACAAAGGCCAGATCATTGACCAGAACAACAATCCAAATCCTTCAGTTCTTTATCTGTTGAATACGCCAGGGTTCAATGTGCAGTTGAGGAGGGGCTGGTTCAGCTATGATCTCTATGAGGGCGCAGGGCTCAGGGCGCAGAGCTCAGAGCTCAGAGCTCAGGGCACAGGGTCGAAGGACGAAGGACGTGGGACGTGGGACGAACTAATGACCTACCAGGACACCGAAGTGAGCCAGGGCCTCTGCCCTCCCGGCTGGCATGTGCCTTCGGAAGTCGCCTGGAACCAGTTGTTTGCGGTTTACCAGGGAAACGCCTTCGCTGGAAGTCCGTTGATCTATTCCGGCTATTGGGTTTGGGTTGAGGTGTTTGAGGGATTGATAATAAAAGCCAGTATGAAATGAAGAAAATAGGGCTATTCGTTGTTACCCTCTTTTTTGCCTTCCAAGCTAACGCACAATCAATTGGCGGCTATGAGGTGTTCGATTTTTTAGTTACTGCCATACATCCTAACGGATGTGACCCTGATTTTGTCACCGGTCCTCCAAATGATTCAACATGGGTTAATTTAAACAACTGGGATGTCATGACAGGAACTTTCGGTTCACAATGGTCAGATGGTCCCGGGGATGACTTATTACTGGAAACCAGTTACCATCCGGATAATTACGATGTAAGATTGCTATTATCCACCGGACTTTATTCTGGCATATGCAATGTAACCGATCATGATTGGGTGCAAATTGCTGACACTCCCTGGATTCATCTGTTCAGGAATTGCTCGGTTGATATGCAAAGTGTAGAAAGATACATCTACCCGCTTGATTTTGGCCAGGACTTCGGATTATCATCATCCGATATTGTAACAGGAATTGAAATAGTTTTTTTAGTGACGACAGGTGCTCCTGATTTAGCTGGAGTTTATATTATTTCAGAATCACCGCCCTGTGACACCATTAATCTTGGTCCCGATACAACACTTTGCCAGGGAGAAACTTACCTATTAGATGCAACCACTCCCGATGCGACATATCTTTGGCAGGACAATTCAACGGATCCGACTTTCCTGGTTTATCAACCCGGGATCTATTGGGTTGAGGTCAGCACAGGCTCCTGTATTACCATTGATTCAATAGAAATTCTCTATGATTCTATACCTGTTGTTACAAATGATCCCCTTTTTAAGGTCATTTGTTCTGGAGAATCAACCAATATTCTATTGACCTCCAGTGTTCTTAATACAACCTTTTCCTGGAATGCAACCGGCTCTTCACCTATTGTGACAGGCTTTTTCTCTGGAACCGGAAATACAATTAACCAGATTCTGACCAACTCAGGATCTGTCTTGGAAACAGTATTTTATTGGATCACTCCGGTTATAGCTAATTGCATAGGTGATTCGGTTCAATTTAGCGTAGATGTCACCCCGGAAGATTCTGTGTTGATATCGATTGTATCTTCCACTGATTCTGTTTGCGAAGGAATCCCGGTTGCTTTCACCGGAACCACCATCAATGGCGGCTCCACACCATCGTTTCATTGGCAGGTGAACGGGATCAATCAGGGCATAAACAATGCTGTGTTCATTTATTCACCTTCAGTTAACGACACAATCTCTTGTATTCTCTCCTCATCGGATACGGTATGTATTACCAACAATCCGGCTACCTCTAATGAGATTATCATGACTGTGATTCCTCTCTTACCTATCAGCATCTCCATCTCACCTTCAGCCAACCCAGTTTGTGGAGGGATCCCGGTCACATTTACAGCAACATCCGTCAATGGCGGTACTAATCCTAATTATCAATGGAAAGTGAATGGAACCAATGCCGGAACCAACTCCCCCATCTTTACCTATGTACCAATGACCAATAACCAAATTACCTGCATCCTCACTTCCAGTGAATCCTGCACATCCGGCAATCCGGCATCCGGTAATCCAATCATCATGACCGTAGTCGAAGCCCCGGAAGTGACATTCACCCCCTGCTTCGACACCATCACCACCACCAACGCCAAACCCATCAAACTAAAAGGAGGAATCCCATTGGGAGGAACCTATAGTGGAAGTGGGACAGGTTGGACAAGTGAGACAGGTTGGACATTTTATCCGGCAACCGCTGGTCCGGGAATCCACCAGATCACCTATTCGTACACGAACTCCGCCTTGTGTTCAGATGCTGGATCCTTGATGCTGGATACCAGATCGGCTTCGCCTTTTTCCTGCGGAAATCTTTTGTTGGATATCCGCGACAACCAGTCCTATCTCACCGTCCTGATCGATTCCCAGTGCTGGTTTGCTTCAACTCTGAATTATGGAACTGAGATCCCTTACACCACCCCCCAGCGCGACAACTGCATCCCGGAAAAATACAAGTCAGCAGTTGGCAGTTTGCAGTTTGCAGTATATCAATGGGATGAAATGATGTGTTACCAAAATTCTGAAGAAATCCAAGGTTTGTGTC
>JACZJJ010000128.1 GCA_014860625.1 Bacteroidales bacterium
AATTGGCGAGAGGTAAAGCAATGGAAAAAATCTTAAGAAAGTAATTAAACCGAGTTTTATGGCAGAGCTAAAAACAAAACAAAACGATGCGGACGTTAACGATTTTATCAACTCGTTTGCAGATACTGAACTAAAGAAAAAGGATAGTATTGAAATTCTCAAACTAATGCAGGAATTTACAGGTTTTGAACCCAAAATGTGGGGAACATCTATTATCGGATTTGGAAGTTATCATTACAAATCTGAAAGAAGTAGTCAGGAAGGAGATTGGCCACTTGTTGGCTTTTCACCACGAAAATCAGCAATTTCACTTTATGTTTATTCGGGATGTTCAGGGCAAGAAGATTTGCTGAAAGATTTAGGCAAATTCAAAATGGGCAAAAGCTGTATTTACATTAAGAAGCTATCGGATATTGATCAAGAAATACTTAAAAAGTTGATAAAATCAACCATTGAATTTCTTCAATCAAAGTACAAATAAGTAAACAAATTTAAATTTATGGACAAAGCAGAACAAACTATGTTGGACAACCTGTTCAAAAATACAGGTAAAACACTTGAACAATGGATTGCCGCCAACTTTAATAATTCATGGAACCAATGATAGAAATGTTCCGTTTTCGACAGCCAAGGAATTTGCAGATAAGATGAAGCTTGAAGTAAATGATATTGATTTTTATCCTTTAGAAGGAGCTGGTCATTTTATTTGGTGGGGGCAATATGCAAAACAGGTTTCAGAGCTTAGAAGTGATTTTTTAAACAATCTGGGATATTAATAAATACGGTTGGTAATCGAGTAGGTTACACCCTGCTTCTCAGGCGGTCGAGGGTGCCGACCGTTAGCAGCAACCGAATGAAAATTCCGTAAAAATATATTTTGATCACGTACCAAGAATTGGTATATTTGTAAAAAATATCTTTCATATGGCAAAGAATACATCAATCTTAATTGGAAATTATTTTGAAAATTTCATCAATCAAAAGGTAAAATCCGGACAATTTTCCTCTGCAAGTGAAGTGGTTAGAGCAGCTCTGAGAATGTTCGAACACGAAGAAACTAAAAAGGATGAACTAATAAAAGAACTTAAGAAAGGAGAAAAATCAGGATTTATAGCAGATTTCGACCGAAATAAATTCTTGATGAATATTCAAAAAAGACATATGACTGAATAATGAAATATCTAATCAGTCATTTAGCAAGACAAGACTTAGAAAATATCTGGCTTTACACATTTGAGAATTGGTCGGCAGATCAAGCTGATAGATGCTTTAACTTAATAATGGATGAAATCGAATATATTTCAAGTAAACCTGACTCCGGTTATGACTACAGTCAAGTTAGAAAAGGATCTTTACGATCGAGAATAAAATCACACTTTCTTTTCTACAGAATTAACAAGAAAAAGAATCTTGTTGAAATAATAAGAATATTGCATCAGAGAATGGATATTGAAAGTAGACTGACTGAATAAAAACGGCAGTTGCTAATCGAGTAGGTGTAACGGAATAAACAGTTGGCGAATATAATTTAAAAATCATACCTGCTAAATTATTATCACGCAGAAAAAACAATTCTTACTCTTGATCCTATAAGTTATCGAGGATTTATGCAAAGGAAAAAACATGGGCTACAGGATTTTACAGGTAAAGCTTCCAACAAATTATTCTGATGATGACATCAGACTCATAATAAGTAAGAAGCTTGGTTTATCCGATTTTTCATATCAACTGGAAAAGAAAAGTCTTGATGCCCGTAAAAAGAATGATATTCACTGGTTGACAAGCATTGTCGTTACTTCCGGCCATCTATCCTCCAATGAGTATACCGAACCTGAATCAATTACCATTCCTTATAAAAAAAGAGGCAAAACGGTGATTGTAGTGGGGAGTGGACCGGCAGGTTTCTTTGCCGCACACGTGCTCCAACTGGCTGGTTTTAACGTAACTATTGTTGAACGGGGCTCTGAGGTAGCGCAACGAAGTTTGGCTATTCAACGCTTAGAGAAGAAGGGTGAATTCTCACCTCAAAATAATTATGCCTTTGGAGAAGGAGGCGCCGGTACTTTTTCTGACGGAAAATTAACGTCGCGTTCGAAACATATATCTTCCGAGCGGTTGTATATTCTATCGGAGTATGTGAAGGCAGGTGCGCCAAAAGAGATCTCTTATATGACTCATCCGCATGTAGGTACTGACATCCTCAAAGTGGTGGTTGCCAATTTGCGCCAAATGTTTTTAAACAACGGAGGTGAATTTTTATTTAATACGATGCTTGAAGATGTTCTTATTAAGAATAATCGTGTTGAAAAGGTAGTTTGTAATAATGCGGAACTTCAGGCTGATTACATCATTTTTGCGACTGGTCACTCTGCTTATGAAACGTATCGGATGCTTATCCGAAGAGGCATTCAGATAGGAACGAAAAATTTTGCAATTGGACATAGAATAGAACATCAGCAACGCTTAATAAATCTGGCCCAGTGGGGGAAAGAGAGTCTCCCGGGTGTAAAAGCAGCAGAATACCGTTTAAATACTTCAACCAGTTCCGGATTACCTGTTTACACATTCTGTATGTGTCCTGGAGGCTATGTGGTGCCAGCTGCAGCTTACGCGGAAAAAAGTGTTGTAAATGGTATGAGTTATTATAAGCGAGATGGTGTTTTTTCAAATGCAGCATGTGTAGCTGGCGTTCATCCGGATATGCTGTTGGGGCATAAATGTACGGCATCTGAAATACTCGACTGGATGGATAAGTTAGAGGATCAGTTTTATAACTTCTCAAATAATTATGTAATTCCTGCTGTAAAAGCAATTGATTATGAGAACAGGAGAGAATCGAAAGAGATTTCATCTGGCAGCTATCGTTTAGGCGTGAGTCCTGCACCACTGTACAATATGATACCAGAAATCGTAAGTAAAGCCCTTTCCGAAGGGTTAAACAATTTTAGCAAGAAATTAAAAGGGTTTGAGTCAGGTGTGATGATGGGGCTGGAGAGTAAAACATCATCACCCGTACAGGTTATCAGAGAAAAGACAGGACGCTGCCCTGGATTTGACAACCTGTTTTTTGTGGGTGAGGGAAGTGGTTATGCAGGTGGGATCATTTCCAGTGCATCAGATGGTGTTAAATGTGCAAAATCTATCATTGATTCATTATGAATAAAAAAACTACAGAAGCTATTGCCGAGCTGGAGCGTGGTGTGTATGCCGCGCTGGAGACCTATTCGAATGTTCACCGGGGTAGCGGGCATTTCTCGCGTGTCACCACAGATCTCTTCGAAAAAGCCCGCGAGGTTGTGCTGGACTACCTGGGTCTCTCAAAAAGAGGCTACATGGTTATTTTCTGTTCGCCGGGAAGAGCTGTAAAGCTTAAGTCGCTGATCGATCCCAAAAGCTACCAGAGTCTTTCAAGTCAGGATATTGGCCTGCCTTTAGGCATCCGGGCCGTAGTAGTAAAAAAACGGGCATTACCCAAAGGTGTGCCATATGAAACTGGCGGAGGGTCGGCACGACTTGTCTCCCGGGAATGGGTCATTTGGGCAAAACCACCGGGAAAGTTTGAGTCAGGCACCCCGGCCATCGTTAACGCCATTGCATTTGCAAAAGCGTTGCTCCTGATAAAGCAATACGGAAAAGATATTTTTAAGAACAGTGAGGCAAGCAGTTGTCCTGCTTCAGAGATCCTACACAGCGACCAACTCGATCAATACTCCGGGAAAAAATTGCTGGATGAACTCCGGTCGACCCTGATAGGACGGGATATTTGTGTCCCTACTGCCGAAGGCTCCACTCCGTTCATCAACCTCGACAACGGTGCCAGCACACCTACGTTCACTCCCATCTGGGATGCTGCCTGGCAGGCATGGCGCCAATCTCCGGAGGTGCAACGGGAGATCGTTGGTCAGGTCCGTTCCATCTGCGCCGGCTACCTTGGTGCACCTGCTACCGGTTACGATGTTATTTTTACTTCAAATACGACAGAAGCCATCAACCTGGCAGCTGAAAGTTTAGGCCGTGAATCCAACCCGGAAACCGAACCCGTTGTGCTGAATACCATCCTGGAACACAATTCAAACGAGCTGCCCTGGAGATTCCTCCCTGGCGGATCGATGGTCCGCCTAATGACAGACGAAGAGGGATTTCTGGATATGAACGAACTGGAGCGTGTTTTGTCAGCGTACAACAAGCTGGTAGAACACGGAAGGAAACGGATCAAACTGGTTACACTAAGCGGGGCTTCAAATGTGCTTGGCGTCTGCAACAACCTATCGGAAATCAGCCGGATCACCCATGCATACGGAGCGCAGTTAGCGGTGGATGCTGCACAACTGGTAGCCCACCGTAAGGTCGACATGGAAAAATCGGGCATCGACTACCTCTTCTTCTCCGCTCACAAAATGTTTGCCCCGTTTGGGAGCGGCGCCCTGGTGGCAAGAAAGGGACTATTGAATTTTTCTCCTGAAGAGATGCAGCAGATCAACGATTCGGGAGAGGAGAATATCATAGGCATCACAGCCCTTGGGAAAGCCATGGTGTTGCTCCAACGGGTGGGACTCGACCTGATCTGCGAGGAAGAAGAGGCCTTAACAATGCACGTAATAAACGGATTGAAGAAGGTTCCCGGGATTTCGATCTATGGCATGAAGGATACTGACGCCCCGCGGTTCGCTCAAAAAGGAGGTGTGGTTGCCTTCGACTTTAAAAAAATCGTCTCATTCAAGGTAGCAAAAAATCTGGCCCTGATGGGTGGGATCGGGGTACGTTATGGGTGTCATTGTGCGCACATGCTGATCAAATACCTGGTGAAAATTCCTCCGAAATTAGAGTGGATCCAGGGTGTGATTGTCACCCTGTTCCCACACTTTGAATTACCGGGAGTGGTTCGGGTAAGTCTCGGGATCGAAAACAGAAAAGAAGATATTGACAAATTAATTCATGTGCTGGAACAAATCGCACCAATGTCAAAAAAATCACCGGAGAAACACCCTGATCCCGGGCTGAACGGGACGTCTCTTTTAACCATGAAGGAGGTTAAGAAACAAATCAACGGGTTCGTCAGTGAGAGGGCTGCACTGGTCTATTCCAAAGCCTGATTTTCAGCAATTTCTCTCTTTAGGGCCTGGGTAAAAAAATACTGAAAAGAGAAGACAGGTTATAACGTCATAGAATTCAAAATTTTTAACAAATGAAACAAACAATCTTAGGATCAGGCGGAGGGATCGGCATCCCGTTAGCCAGATAGTTAAAGAAGTATACGCAGGAGATTCGGCTCGTAAGCAGAAACCCAAAAAAGGTAAATGATACCGACGAATTATTTCCCCTGGATGTCGCTGACTTAAGCCGGATCGACAAAGCCATTGACGGCAGCGAAGTGGTTTATGTGACCATCGGGTTTCCCTACAGCGCGAAGGTGTGGCAACAGGTATGGCCGCCTTTTCTACGCGAGGTGATCCATGCATGCAGGAAACACGGTGCAAGACTGGTCTTTTTTGACAATGTATACATGTATGCAAAATCATCCATTCCATACATGACTGAAGAGGCACCCATGCAGCCTCCAAGCCGGAAAGGCGAAATACGGAAACAACTCCACGATATGATCATGAACGAAGTGGAGAAGAATAATCTGACTGCGCTGATAGCCAGGGCCACCGCTCTGTTAGGGAATACCCCCGACGCCTTCAACCAGGTCTGGCATCTCCCGACTACCAAAGAAAAACTGACCACCCTGGACTGGATCGGGTTGGTTGCAAAAGAGCTGAATAAAGAACCCAAAATACAACCCGTCCCAACCTGGATGTTGCATATCCCAGGCCTTTTCATCCCTATCATGAAGGAGTTCCCTGAAATGGTCTATCAGTATGAACAGGATTACATCTTCGACAGCAGCAAATTTGAAAAACGGTTTGGGGTGGCTGCGACGAAACCTGAAGATGGTGACAGAGTCCTGGTCGAAAACCTGAAGGATCAGAGTACCTTCTGATTGAGCAGCGCCAGCGTTTAGCTTCTGGGAAAAAATGAAGCAAGAATCAGTAAGATGTTAGATCCTGTATTTATATAATTCAGGTTGGAGGAATATTTCCCTATTTTTGAATCGAATTATCAATCAACCCGTATGATCTCCCATCTCAGATCCTTGTGTCTTCTTGTTCCATTGTTCCTTATCTCCTGTTCATCAGAAAAAAGTGATTCAACGCACTACCGTAAAAAGCTGGAGGCCCCTTCAGGTTACGGTCTGTTGTATGAGACCGGCAACTGGGAACACCCCGATTATGCAAAACCGTTTGAGTCATTTGGGAACCAGCGGATCGTAGTTGAAATATCCGATTCTTCCGGGAGAAATACCGAAGTCACCATTCCCTGGCGACGCAGTGACAGCAATCCTCAAGCCAAAGATCTGATCGTAGTGGACGCTTCCACGAACCAGATTGTTGAGAAGAGATACATCCTTGAAGTCGGCAATGAATCGGGCCACTTGATCTTCCAGCCCAATCCGAATTCATCCCGGTATTACATCTATTTCCTCCCCCACCACTCCACGGGCTCGTACTATCCGAAGCTTCAGTACAACCAGCCCACTTTCTGCCCGGATAAAAAATGGGTTGCAGAGGTTGAAGCGGGACTGAAAGCGTCAGATCGTCTTCCGAAAGCGAAGGTGATCGCGTTTGAATCAATCGACGACTTCAACAGCTTTTTCCCGATGGAGGTGATTGCTGCGAAGGAGGAGGTCGCCAGATATACGGCTCGGAATCCATCCGATTTCTATCTCTTTCCGGAGTATCGGGATTACCCTGTCCGGATGAAGGATGATCTGCCTCAGCGCTGGGTAAATGACAGCGTGCAAGTGAACGGGCTGACTGATACTGCCCTGCTGGGTGAATATTTTACATTCCAGGTAGCACTATTTTCTCCCGATCACCACCTGCAGGATGTTATCGTTGACCTCTTTGATTTTGAGCAACGAAACGGCAACTCGATATCCAAAAATTACCTCACCTGTTTTAACCTGGGTGGCATTGATCTGAATGGGAAACCCTTTTCCAAAAGAGTGGATGTTCCTGCCGGAAAGGTCCAGCCTCTCTGGTTTGGGCTGAATGTTCCAGAAGATGCCGCTGCCGGAACCTATCAGGGCCGGGTCGTCATTCAGGCCAGTGGTCTTCTTCCTGATACCGTATTCATTAAACTGAATGTTCTCCCGAAGGAGATAGCCGATCATGGAGATGGTAATCCGGAAAAGATGTCGCGGTTGCGGTGGCTCAATTCGACTGTCGGCACGGATGAAACCGGATAAAGAGTGCATCCTGGCAAACCCGATCCGTTTTGAGATCATGGACAGTTCAGGAGCACAAATTGAATGGACTCCCCAGTCCTATCAGGTTCAGCAAACCCATTCGTCCTCGGCAGTATGGCACACCGTCAATCAGTCAGAATCGTTCTCCATGGATGTTTCGGGCCGACTTGAGTACGATGGCATGCTCGATTATCAGATTCAGGTGATTGCCAAAGAGGATATCACCGTGGATGACATGAAACTGCTGATCCCCATGCAGCAAGATGCAGCCGTTTACAGGATGGGGCTGGGATTGAAAGGAGGTAAACTCAACGAACAGATTACCTGGAAATGGGATGTCACCAGAAACCAGGAGGGGATCTGGCTGGGAAATGTGAACAAAGGGTTGCAGTTTGTGTTGCGGGCAGAAAATTACGAACGGCCCCTGAACACCAACTTCTATCTTGCCAAGCCGCTCAACCTGCCTCCCTCCTGGTACAACAACAACAGGGGAGGGATCAATGTCACCAAAACGGATCACCTGGTTCTGGTTGAGAATTACAGTGGTGAACGGAGAATCAGCAGAGGAGATACCCTGCATTTTAATATCCGGTTCCTTATCACACCGTTTAAGCTGATTGATACCAAGGAGCATTTCAACACCCGGTTTGTCCATGCCTACCTCCCCATTGATTCGGTGATCAAGCTCAACGGAACCATTGTCAATGTGCATCATGCCAACAAAATAAATCCCTACATCAACTACCCCTTTTACAACCTGAAGGAGCAGAAAGCATACATCGATGAAGCCCACAGCAAGGGGATCCGGGTGAAGCTCTACAACACGATTAGGGAACTGACCTACAAATGCTACGAGCTTTTCGCGCTGAGGAGTCTGGGCGATGAGATCCTGAACGACGGTGAGGGGGGGGGGCATAGTTGGCTGCAGGAGCATCTCGGATCGCATTATCATTCCGCCTGGCACGCCACCTCGGTGAACGATGCTGCCATCCTCAACAAGGGCACATCCCGGTGGACCAATTACTACATCGAGGGGATCAACTGGCTGGCCAAAAACCAGCAGATCGACGGACTTTACCTCGATGATATTGCCTTCAGCAGGGAGACCGTAAAACGGATCGCCAATGTCCTGAACTCAAACCGGGATTCCTGGGTGATCGATCTCCATTCGGCCAACCAGTTTAATCCCCGCGACGGATACATCAACAGCGCTTTTCTATATATGGAGCATTTCCCCTACATCTCCCGGCTCTGGTTCGGCGAGTATTTTCAGTACGATCAGCCACCGGATTACTGGCTGACAGAGGTTTCAGGCATTCCCTTCGGCCTCACCGGAGAGATGCTTGAAGGAGGAGGCCATCCATACCGGGGCCTGGTCTATGGCATGACAACCCGCGTTTACGGCAGTTTCAATCCGGGAGCCATCTGGAAACTGTTCGATGATTTCGGCATCGCCCAAAGCGAGATGCTGGGCTACTGGGTGGAGCGGTCGCCGATCAGGACCCAACACAAAAATATTGAAAGCACCATCTACCTGAAAGAAGACAAAGCGCTCATCGCTATCGGTTCCTGGTCGGACAGGGATGAAAAGGTGACCCTGGAGATCAACTGGAAGAGTCTCGGGTTTGAGCCTGATCACGCCAGGTTGTTCAGTCCTGAGATCAAGGATCTGCAAAGCTTTCAGCTATTTGAAGTGAACCAGCCTGTCGTGGTAAAGAAGAATCAGGGATTGATCCTGATGCTGGAGAAGGAGTAGAACAATTTGGTCACCGGTGAAATTATCCGGCATCACCAGGTAATTATTCGGTAATTGATGTAATTTTGAATCGTTTTAAATAATATGGCCCTTGAGAACCATAATTTTGAGGAACAATAAATTCAAACATCTTTATTATGAACAGGTTCTGTTACACTATTCTCCTGGCCATGATCCTTTCAGCGTGCCAGTCAGGATCAGAGAATGCCAGGCAGGAGAGTAATACCGGCACCTTTTCACAAAATCAGACAACCATGAACGACACAACTCCAAAAGTGACCGGTATCGGCGGCATCTTCTTCAAGTCGGAAAATCCCAAAGAGATCAAGGAGTGGTACGGAAAGAACCTGGGACTGGCCATCAGCGAATACGGCTCCTCCTTTGAATTCCGTAACGCCAACCGGCCCGACGAGATCAACTACGCCGCATGGAGTCCCTTTGCGGAGGGGAGCGACTATTTCAATCCGTCCAAAAAGGAGTTCATGATCAACTACCGGGTTCAGAACATCGAGGGACTGGTGAGGAATCTCAAGGCAAGCGGAGTTACCGTTTT
This sequence comes from Bacteroidales bacterium, assembly GCA_014860625.1. Taxonomy (GTDB): domain Bacteria; phylum Bacteroidota; class Bacteroidia; order Bacteroidales; family FEN-979; genus QYOJ01. Next base: position 9,601 of record JACZJJ010000128.1, read on the forward strand.
GGATGAGATCGAGAGCTATGATTATGGCAAGTTTGTCCACATCATGGACCCGGATGGGAACAAGATCGAACTGTGGGAACCTGTCGACAGCGTTTTCACCGAGATGGGCGGTCCCACCACGAAATAGCCTCCCTGATGGCTGTTTCGATTGGCGTTTGTGGCAACTCCAGAGCCTCTACTGCTTTCTTCCCCGAATAGTAGTTTCCAAGACATAAAAGCCGGGCATTCACCAGGCTGAGAGGAGCAGGCTTTCGGATCAGCTTTTCAAGAAGGGACCCTCCAGACCCGATTCCCTTTAAGAACCAGCCCGGCAAACCGATAGAAGAAGGGGATTCCCCGGTGACCCTGTTCAGTAACGCGAAAAACTCCCTGAAGGTCATATTCTCATTGGCAAGGAGGTAGCACTCCCCGGTGCGGCCCATGGTGAGGGCATTGCAGGCACCAATGGCGGCATCCCCGACGTGGATGAAATTCTTCCCTCCCGGAGGAGAGACCTGCACCTTCTTTCCCATCCCCATCAGGATGATCCTCCCGCTGGAGGGCTTGGAGTCGTAAGGTCCGATCATGAAGGTGGGGTTGACCACGATGGCCCGAAGTCCGCTTCGTTCCACCTCCGACAGCACGAACTGCTGGGCCACGAATTTGCTGATCATATATCCCGATCCGATCCTGAATCCATTGAATTCGGAAAGCTCCGTTCCCGGATTTTTCATTGTCCCGTTCCCGAAAGCGTTTGCCGAGCTGACAAAGACGAGCCGCTTAACGCCAAGCCTTTTCACTGCTTTAATGACATGCTGTGTGCCGTGCACATTTACCGGTTCGTAATGGGCATAGGTAGTTGGCCATTGGCTGGTGTTGGCAGCCGAATGGATCACATAATCACACCCCTCTACCGCCTTGTCAACCGAACCAGGATCCAGGATGTCGCCATTCTCCCGCTCAAAAGGAACCCCGGCAATTCCCGAAAGATCGCTGGTTTCCCGGGCAAGTATCCTGACATCATATCCCCGATGTACCAGTTCCCTGACGATGTTCGCCCCAAGTAATCCATTGGCGCCAGTTACTAGAACTCTCATGCCGCATTCCTCCTGCTCTCCATGATCTCCCTGGTCATCGCCTTTGCCAGGATTGGCACGATGATCGTCGCCGGGAGTGAAGTCATCAGCAACCGATTCAGCTTGTTGGCAAACCCGGGGACAATAACATGCTTGCCTTTTACCACTCCGTCAATGGCCTTCCGGGCCAGGATCCGGGCAGGCAGCAACCCGCGCTTTCCGTTTTTCCCCTGCCGGATAATCCGCACTGTGACATCCGGATTGGTTAAAATAGGTCCTGGATGCAACACACTCACCTTCACTGAAGTCTCTTTTAGTTCCTCCCCAAGGCTCCTGGAGAAACTGGCAATAAAAGCTTTGGATGCCGGGTAGATGGTCTTGTAAGGAAACGGAGTGAATGCGGCCATGCTGGAAACATTGATGATATGCGCTTTCGGGTGCCTTTTCAATTCCGGAAGTAACAACCGGGTAAGCAAAGATACGGCCGTAATGTTTAACCGGATGATCTTTTCCAGGAAATCGGGAGAGGAGTCGCCAAAGGGAGAGGAGCCCCCGATCCCTGCATTATTGATCAGGAAATTCACGCTGTGGTTATTCAGGATATCTTCCACCATGTGGTGTATCTCTTCTCGGTTGGTGAGGTCCCGCTCATAATATGTGGCAATGATGCCATACTCCTTCTGGAGCAGATCACAAAACACATCGAGGTTCCTTCCCGGCAATGCCACAAGGATCAGGTTTCTTCCCTGCGCTGCACATTCGATCGCCATCTCCTTTCCCAGTCCGCTGCTGGCGCCTGTGATGAGGGTGAAGGCTCCCAACCCTGCCCCTTTTCCCGCCCCTAAATCCCCTAAAGGGGACTTAC
>JACZJJ010000129.1 GCA_014860625.1 Bacteroidales bacterium
TCCCAGTTCCCAGTCACCAGTTCCCAGTTCCCAGTCACCAGTTCCCAGTCCACAGTCACCAGTTCCCAGTCACCAGATCAACGCCACCCCTCTGGCAAAGAAGATTATAGCAGACAAAAAAGTTGACTCCGGTGCACTTGCCGCCGCGTTTCCCGGGAAACGAATCACCCGGAAGGAGATTGAATCTTTCATGAAGAACAGGAAAGAAGATAAGGGGCAGTTTGTCTTTACGGGCGACCGAACGGTAAGCCGCAAGAAATTGTCGATGCTCCGGCTGAAACTGGCTGAGCGGCTGGTGACTGTCAAGAATGAAACAGCCATGCTGACCACCTTCAACGAGATCAACATGCGGAAGGTGTTGGAGATCAAAGATCTTTATTACACCCGGTTCAAGGAGAAGTATGGAGTTGGGATTGGTCTGATGTCTTTCTTTACCAAAGCCGTAAGCCTGGCACTGCAGGAGTTTCCTTCCGTAAATTCGATGATTGACGGCGAGGAGCTTGTCATACCCAACTATGTGGATATGGGAATTGCTGTAAGTGCGCCCAAAGGATTGGTTGTTCCGGTTATCCGCAATACTGAATCCCTGAGCCTGGCTGAGATAGAGATCCGAATCAAGGAGATGGCAATCAAGGCCAGGGAGAGCCGGATCACCATCGACGACATGAAAGGAGGTTCATTCACCATATCCAACGGAGGGGTTTACGGATCACTGATGTCGACTCCCATCCTCAACCCACCGCAAAGCGGCATCCTGGGAATGCATAAAATCATAGATCGCCCCATTGCCGTGGATGGAAAGGTTGAGATTCACCCGATGATGTATGTAGCACTCTCTTACGACCACCGGGTTATTGACGGAAGAGAATCTGTCAGCTTCCTGGTCAGGGTAAGAGAGCTGATTGAGGAGCCTGCAAGAATGTTAACCGGAGGGGAAGATCTGTACCAGGTTCTTCTCGATATCTGAACCACCCCATGAGAACACACGTTGATTTTCTGGTTGTCGGATCTGGAATCGCCGGCCTCACCTTTGCATTGAAAGTGGCCGAAAAGGGCAAGGTATGCATCATCACCAAACAAAAGATGGACGATACCGCTACCAGTTACGCACAGGGCGGAATTGCCGCAGTGATGTACACCCCCGACACCTACGAGAAGCATATCAACGACACGATTATTGCCGGGGATGGGCTATGTAATGAGCGCGTGGTCAGACTGACCATTTCTGAATCGACAGAAAGGATCAAGGAGCTCGTGTCGTGGGGAACCAACTTCGACAAAGATGCAAACGGCCATTTTGACCTTGCAAAAGAGGGAGGGCACTCCGAATCAAGGGTGCTGAGGCATAAAGACAGTACCGGCAAGGAGATTGAAGATACCCTGATTGAACAGATCCGGAAACATCCGAATATTGAGGTTCTGGAGAATCATTATGCCATTGATATCATTACGCAGCACCATCTTGGTATTGATGTGAACATCCGCACCTCCGATGTTACCTGTTATGGCGTTTATGTTCTCAACCCAAAGACAAACATGGTTGACACCATCCTTGCCAAAGTAACCCTGATTGCTACCGGGGGAGCCGGCAACATATACAGCAATACCACCAATCCGACAATTTCTACCGGGGATGGCATTGCGATGGTGTACCGCGCTAAAGGAGTGATTGAGAACATGGAGTTCGTGCAATTTCATCCCACAGCGCTTTACCATCCACAGGAACGCCCCTCCTTTCTGATCACGGAAGCGCTGCGTGGTTTCGGCGCTATTCTCAAGGATTACAGCGGGAAGGAGTTCATGCAAAAATACGATAGCAGGCTCTCTCTCGCTTCCCGCGATATTGTGGCCAGAGCCATTGACAGCGAGCTGAAGATCAGTGGAGAAGATTTTGTTTACCTCGATTGCAGGCATCTCAATAAAAATGACCTGATCAGGCAATTCCCCCGAATCTATGCGAAATGCCTGAGTCTCGGCAGCGACATCTCAAGAGACCTGATTCCTGTGGTTCCTGCCGCCCATTACATCTGCGGAGGGATCAAAACAGATGAATTCGGTCGTTCCACCATCCGAAACCTTTACTCTTCCGGAGAGTGTGCCAGCACCGGCTTGCATGGAGCCAACCGTCTGGCATCGAATTCATTGCTCGAATCGGTTGTTTTCTCTCACCGCGCCAGCCAGCAAGCCATCGAACAACTTCCCTCCATTGATTTTTGCAATGCAATTCCCGATTGGGATGCTGAAGGGATGTCCCTTACCGAGGAGATGATTCTGATCACCCAGTCGCAGAAAGAGTTGCAGGCGATCATGAGCAGTTATGTGGGCATCGTAAGATCCAACCTTCGCCTGCAACGAGCACTCGACAGGCTGAACCTGCTTTACGAGGAGACCGAAGAGCTTTACAACAAATCGATCCTGACACCACGACTCTGTGAGCTGCGTAACATGATAAATGTTGCTTACCTGGTGATCAAGCAAGCTTCTGCCCGCAAGGAAAACAGGGGACTTCACTATTCTCTCGATTATTCCACAAAACCAGACTGACAACCATGGCACTTATTAAAGCAGTGAAAGGGGTGCTTCCCAAATTTGGAGAAGGGTGTTTCCTGGCTGATAACGCTACAGTTACAGGAGATGTAGTGATGGGAGAACGGTGCAGCGTTTGGTTTAATGCCGTGGTAAGGGGCGATGTACATGCCATACGGATTGGCGATAATGTCAATATCCAGGACGGAGCGATCATCCACTGTACCTACCAGCAGGCTCCCGTATCTATTGGCAACGATGTTTCCATTGCCCACAACGCCATCATCCATGGCTGCACGATCCACGACAATGTGCTGATCGGCATGGGTGCGATCATTATGGACAAGGTGGTGATCCACAGCAATTCGATCATTGGAGCAGGTGCGGTGGTGAAGGAGGGAACGGTTGTGGAATCGGGCAGCGTTTGGGCAGGAATTCCCGCTCGGAAGGTCAAAGATATCGACCAGCAGTTGCTTGAGGGACAGGTGAAGAGGATCTCCGGAAATTACAATATGTATGCCGGCTGGTATGACGAACAATAAAAAAACCCTGCTTTCGGCAGGGCTTTTCCTTTCTTAGAAATCTTTTTTACTGAATACCCAGCTTCAGTTTCACTGCTGGCATCAGATTATCTCCAGGTGTGGAGTAGAGAACCACATCTTCGATAGCATTCAGCACATAGGTATAGCCTTTTTCTTTGGCAACAGTTGCAACAGCTGCTTTGGCTTCATCGATAAGCGGCTGAAGAAGTTGCTGTTGCTTGGCTTGAAGATCCTGCTGCGCCTGTTGCTGAAAAGCATCAATGCGTTCCTGCAGTTGCTGGAGTTCCTGCTCTTTATTCTGTTTGATGATATCAGACATTCCGGCTGATTTTGACTGATAGTCGAGATACTTGTTCTCAAACTCAGCACGCATCTGGTCCATCTGGTCTGTCAGTGTTCCCTGGTGTTTCTGAAGTGCAGTCCGAACAGTGTCAATTCCCGGCATAGATTGAAGCAGCGTGTTGAAGTCAACGTACCCTACTTTTAAAGGAGCCTGGGTCTGAGCCTGTGAACTGAACGCTATACCAATAAAGAGTGCCAATACGGCAAAGATCTTTGCAATTTTTTTCATTGTTTTCTTTTAATAATTGGGTTTGTACTTTTAGGTTCGCAAAATTAGAAAAAATATCAATATGTATATCTATCGTTTGTGCTCTTTATTTTCGCTCTTTTGTAGCTCCTCCGCCGCCACTTCCCGACTGGCCTCTTGTCCTTGAACCCATGGCAGCACCAAGCTGATCCAGTATATCGTCACTGATATCATACTTGGGGTTGGCATACATCATGGTCAGACTTCCTGATTTATCGAAAATCACGGCATAGTTATAATCCTCAGCGATCTGCTGGATCGCATTGTAGATTTTTTCCTGGATGGGTTTTACCAACTCCTGGCGTTTTTTGAACAGTTCGCCGTCTTTTCCGAAATAGTTGCGCTGTGTCTCTTTCGCCTCCCGTTCCAGGTCAACAATCTCCTGCTCCTTTTTAGTCTTCATCTCAGCAGGAAGCAGGACGGACTGGGCCTGATAATTATCATACATTTTCGACACCTCCGCAAATTTGGCTTCAATCTCTTTCTGCCACTGGACGGATAGCTCTTCAATCTGAGCCTGGGCTTCAGCATATTCAGGAATGTTGTCAAGAATATACTTTGTATCCACGTAGGCGAATTTCTGGGCCTGAATCACAGTCAGGGCGAATATCAACCCCAAACCTGTCAACATAATTTTTTTCATAATTTTCGCTATTACACTATTTCGCTATTTCGCTATCTCACCATCTAGTCAATGGAGGAGTTGATCGAGAAGTGGAACTGGCTTCCGCTTGCTCCGGGTACGCCCGGAACCTGATCCAAACCATATCCCCAGTCAAGTCCCAGCAATCCGAACATCGGCAGGAATACCCGGATGCCCATTCCAACGGACCTGTAGAGGTTGAACGGATTGACATCTTTCCATCTCAACCAGTCGTTGCCCGCTTCCAGAAAAGCCAGTGCATAGATCGTGGCACTTGGATTCAAAGAGATCGGATATCGAAACTCCAGCGTATTCTTTGTATAAACCGTTCCTCCGATTGAACTCGGATAGCCGGGTGTTAATGAGTTGTTCGCATAACCACGCATACCAATAAGCTCCCTGCCATCCATGTTGTTGTAACCCGTAAGCCCGTCGCCCCCCAGGTAGAACCGTTCAAACGGAGTTACTCCCAGGCTATTGTTGTATGCGCCCAGGTATCCGATCTGAACCCTTGGTGTCATCACCAGTTTGCCGATGAGCGGGATATACCACGATCCCTTGAATTTAATCTTGTAGTACTCTACCCATTTGTAGCGCTCATTGTATGGCATGGTATCGTAGTCGATATTACCGCTTCGAAAGAGGCTGTATGGAGGTGTGAGTTCAAGGGTAATTGCCATCTCTGAACCGGCCCGCGGGAAGATCGGGTTGTCAACTGAGTTCCGTGTAAGTGTCACTCCGTAAGAGAGTGCGTTATAGGCACCGTTTCCTCCACCAAATGTAAAGATGGCCGAGTAGTTCTTGGTATTGTACCGGTAGTAGTTGAAGCTGTTGTACAAAGAGAAATAATCGTCAGGCCATTTTAACTGTGTTCCCAGTCCGACTGAAATACCATCAATCTTAAAATAGCCGTACAGGGAGTCCGATTTATTCAGGCCGTTGGTATATTTTGAGTGCACGTAGGAGAGGCTGAGTGCAAGGGGTTTCTTCCCTCCCAGCCAGGGTTCGGTAAAGGAAAAGCTGTAACTGAAGTACCCTTTGCCGTAGGTTTGAACCCGTAAGCTAAGCTTCTGACCATCTCCGGCAGGGATTGGTCTCCACATCTTGAAATTAAAAATATTTCTCAACGAAAAGTTGTTGAATGAGAGACCCAGGGTTCCGATGATACGTCCATACCCCCATCCCCCGGAAAGCTCTATCTGGTCGGCAGAAGTCTCTTCCACAATGTATTCGATGTCAACCGTGCCATCTTCGGGGTGCGGAACCACATTGGGCTGTAGTTTCTCGGCATCGAAATACTGCAACTGGGCCAGCTGTCTTTGTGAGCGGATCAGCCTGTCGCGGCTGAACAACTGGCCGGGGCGGGTTTGGATCTCGCGAAGAGCGACATGGTCGTTGGTTTTGGTATTGCCCTTGATGGTCACCTTATTCACGGTTGCCTGCGAACCTTCATGCATCCGTATTTCAAGGTCGATGGAATCATTCTCAACCCTTACTTCAACCGGGTTCACATCAAAAAAGAGGTAGCCATCATCCATATAAAGCGACCGCAGGTCTCCCCCGTTCGGATCGTAGCTCAGGGCTGCATCAAGTGCTGCCTTGTCGTAGACATCTCCGGGTTTGACCTTCAGGAACCGTGAAAGGAAGACATCGTTGTATTTTGAATTCCCGACCCAGGTAATCTTTCTGACATAGTATTTCGGCCCCTCATTTACCCAGATGTTCACATTGATGGTATTGTCGTCGTTGTGTGTCACAGTATCGGCTATGATCTGTGCATCCCGGTATCCCAGGGAGTTGTATTTGGAAATCAGGTTGATCTTGTCCTCCTCATAGTCATCAGGGATAAATTTTGATGCCTTGAAGATGCGGATCTTCACCTTTTCGAATGTATGCTGCTGAATAATGCTGGCAATCTCAACAAAGTCGATATGCAGGGCCGCTTTTACCGACTGCCATATCACCAAATCCAGTCCATCCATCGGGTTGAAAACCGCCATCTCCTTGGTATCTTTAAACGCTCCCGAGATCTGCTCCTTGGTGAGATGCTCATTGCCGTTTACATTTATCCGCTGAATCTTCACCCGGCCATTCTTTGCGATGTTGATCACCATGCTTACCTGGTTTGCCGTAGCCGAATCCCGTTTCAGCACCACATCCACCTCTGCATTCAAAAATCCCTTGTTCTCAAAGTAGTCCTGAATGATGTTTTTTGTCTTGATGATGAGGTTATCCGTCACATAATCTCCTTTGACAAGCCTGATTTTATCACGGATATTATCGGCATCCGATTTCTTGATGCCGGAAAATGAGAACTTGGATAACCGGGGTCTTTCGCGCAGGTAAATATCAAGGAATATCTGATTTCCGATTACATTGGTGACAGTGATCCGGATATCTTCAAACAGTCCCTGGTCCCAGAGTTTCTTGATGGCAGTTGTGATCTTTTCGCCCGGTACATTTATCCGTTCTCCTACCGTCAGTCCCGACAGCATGATCAACACATTGGCATCAAGGTACTTCACCCCACTTATCGTGATCCCGCCAATCTCATACTCTTTCGGATTGTTGTAGTCAATCTCAATATCTCCCAGGGTAACCTGAGCAACAAGTGGTTGAAAGATAATTCCTGAGAGTAAGAGAATGATTAGAGATCTTAGCTTCATTTAATTCGTTTCTTCTTGGTGGCTTCTACTTGGTTTATCTGTTCACTGGTCAGCCCAAATCTGCGTTCGCGGCTCTGGAAATCCAGAATGGCCCTGAAAAAATCATCTTTTGTAAAGTCGGGCCAGAGGGTATTTGTAAAATAGAGTTCTGTGTACGCAATCTGCCAGAGCAGAAAGTTGCTGATTCGGCTTTCCCCACTCGTCCGGATCAGAAGTTCCGGATCGGGAATGCCAGCGGTTGCCAGTTGTGAGGCAAATAATTTTGAATCAATATCTTCCGGCGCTATTTTTCCAATCCTGACATCTTCAGCCAATTTCCTTGTTGCCTCTACAATCTCCCAGCGTGAGCTATAGCTGAGTGCAAGGATAAGCGTAAGTCCGGTATTTGCCGAGGTGGCATTCATGGCACGCTGCAACTCCTTCTGGCTCTTTGCAGGCAATGTGGAGAGGTCGCCGATCGTGGTAAGCCGGATATTGTTATCCATCAGGGATTTCATCTCATTGTGGATGGCCTGGACCAGCAATTTCATCAGGGCATCAATCTCGTATTTGGGCCGGTTCCAGTTCTCGGTAGAGAAGGCATACAATGTCAGGAAACGGATTCCCAGTTCAGCTGCAGCCTCTACGGTATCCTTCACGGCTCCTACCCCCTTCTCATGACCCTTCACCCTGGCAAAACCTTGCTTTCTGGCCCAGCGACCATTGCCATCCATGATCAATGCTACATGATCCGGCAATTTATCTCTGTTTATCTGTTCCTTTATTTCCATGAAAGCTTTCTCCGATCAGAAGTCATATACATCCCTGCATCGCCTGTTGGCATCGAGTGCAAATTTATAAGTAATTGTGATACCGAAAAAGGAATACCAATCCTGGTTGCGGGAGTTCCCTCTCTGCATCCCCGGTTCGTAACTCAATGTTGGGTCGGAAAGGTACTGCTGTGGATCGTTCGGATCAATTACCGGACCATTCAGATAATAGGTTGTGCTGACATCGTCGAGGTAGTCGGTAAAGGTTTTGTGCATCTCCCAGAAGACTGCCATGCCTATTTTCTGTGTGATCCCCACCTTTAAGCCTAACCCGAAAGGGACATCGAACCCGGTGAGGGAATAGGGCTTCCTGCCCTCATACCCCTCTTGTTGTCCCTCAGTGCCCAGAGGCTGAAGGTCAACGCCTCCAGAGGTAGGTTTAAAAAAGAAAAATCCGACGCCGGCATACACATAAGGTGTAATGAAATTCAGTCTGCTTCCGGTGAAATAAGGAAGAAAGTTAAACTCAGCAACGGCGGAAATATCTGTAATCGAGCTTTCAAACTGCAGGTTCCGTTCCGGCAGAAACCAGGTAGAGGATGCATTTCCCTTTACCTTACCCCTTGTAGCGCTGATCTTTACAGCCCAGCGGCTATCAATCGTATAGCGGGCCAGCACCCCATAAGAAATCTGCATTCCCTTAAAATGACCCGACGGGTTTAAATCGCCGAGGTAATACGTCCCGCCACCCATGACGCCAACCTCCAGATCCTGTGCTGAACCGGAAGACCAGGGGATAACGAATAACAGAAAAATAACCAAAAACCTCATACCTGTACACTCAGACATTGCATAAACGAAAATATCGGGGAATTATTGAAGGGAGGTGCGATCTTTCCAATAACAATGTTCAAGCCGCTTTATTTCGTATTTCGTATTTCATCATTCAGTTCCTGGCGTCAAGCCCCCAGTTAAGTTTTTCACGTATCGTTTTAAAAAAATGCCGGCCCGGAAGCCGAACAAGTTTTACTGAAAATCCGGCTTTCGTAACAATCAGTTCCATGCCGCTTTTCACCTTCTCTTTCCTTGAATCCATTGCAACAAAGAACTCATCCCCATATCCTTCCACCACGATGCGAATGGTTGAATCATCGCGAATCACAATGGGCCTGACCGTAAGGTTATGACTGGCAATCGGTGTGATGACCAGGTTCTCGGAGCCAGGAGCAATGATAGGTCCTGCGCAGCTCAACGAGTAAGCTGTTGAGCCGGTAGGTGTAGAAACGATCAACCCGTCAGCCCAATAAGAATTCAGGAATTCATCATTGATGGAAACCTGAATCATCAGCATCGTCTGCATATCGCTTTTGTGAATTGTGAGCTCATTCATGGCATAAGGGAACCCGCCAAAGAGGTCTTCCTTTCCGTGAAGATGCAGCAATGTCCGTTCTTCGAGCGAGTAATTATTCGCCAGTATATCTTCCATAGCCGGGATGATCTCATCTTTCGAAATACTGGAGAGAAATCCAAGCCTGCCCATATTTACCCCGATGATAGGAATTCCGCTGTTGACAGTAAGGGCCACCGCATCAAGGATCGTCCCATCGCCGCCAATGGTGCAGAGGAAATCAACCTTTCCATTCAAATCGGCTTCCTGCATAAAGAGATTCGGCTGCTTTGTAAAGTTAATCCGGCCATTCAACCGGTCAAAGAAAGGCTTATAAATCAGGATCGATCCCGAGGTCTCTTCCAGTCGCTGAACAAACCCCTGCAGATAAGGCAGCATCGGGTCAGTTACGGTTCTTCCAAAGAGAGCTAGATTCATTGATGGTTCTGAGTTTCAACGCGCAAAGATACTTCATTTTTCCGTAAAATCCAACGGGCTAGATCGGTGCCACAAAATGGATGTAGAACCCTGGCTTACCCAAACTGTTCATTGCGAAGTTGAGATCAAGAACGATGTCGTAATAGGTAACCAGGTCGAGGCTGATTCCATAGCCAAGCAGAAAAGTATTGACCAGGGGATTATCCTGTTTTACCAGAGGGACCGAATTATTGACGTAACCGGCATCAATGAAGAGATTGAGGTAAATTCCATAGGGAACCACGCCGAACTTCGGGGTTTTGATGAACGGAAGGGTCAGGGTACGAGGTTTTACCAGGGCAAATTTGACGTTCGACTTCACCAGTCCGAACCAGGAACCGTTGATCGAGTAATACTCGAATCCCCGGATAAAGTCGCGGCCATATCCCACTCCGTGCTGAAGAAAAAAGGGTTGCTCTCCGGGCCACGACCACTTGGCTGTTGCGCCGGCAGCCAGAAACCATCGTTCAGTAAATGTCCAGTATTTCCGAAAGGTCGACTGGACCGCGAAGATATCAACGGGGCCATCGAAAATGCCCTGCTTGGTCAGCTCCAGATCAAGGTAAAAGCCTTTCAGCGGATAATACCGAACATCACGGTGGTCGAGCTTGAACTTGTAATAGAGGGTAACAAACGACTGATCGTTTACGCTGTCGGTCAGATAACCCGGAACGTTCAGCAGGGTATCGGAGAAATGGAAATAGTCATATCCCACAGCAAAGGTATGGTAGCTGTAAAGGTCCGGTCTGAAATAGCCTTCAACAAATCCATAGGCCCGCTGCTGCAGGCTTCCGTTAGAGGTATCCAGGTAATTGCTTTTGTTTCCGGCAGTTCCTGTGATCAGCGACCGGTTTCTGCTGTAACCTCCCCCGAAGCCAAATCCCCAGGTTTGCTTTTTGTTGATATAGGGCGTTTGGTAAGTAAAGCCATACAACTGGTTGAAGCCAAAATGAAGCAACAACGTCAGGGTTTCATTCCGTCCGCGGGCATTAAAAAATTTAAAATTGATGCCATACGTCAGCCTCCTGAAGTCAACCTCCTGAAGCCAGGCATTGATGTTCTTGTTTGGAAATTCAATGTAGGGTATTGGCCAGATATACCAGCGTTCGATCACCCGAACCCTCACATCGAGGCGGATGGGATCGGAAGAGAGGTGGGTAGTATCCATCTTCACCACGTTAAACAGTGACGTGTTGAATACATTTTCGCGACTTTTCAGCAATATTTCCGGGAGGGTCGCTTCGGTCAGCGTATCTCCTGCCGCAAACCTCAGTTCCCGGAGGATGATGTTCGGACGGGTAATTTTATTCCCTTCGAGAGTAATTCGTTGGATGATAACCAGTGACGTCGAGTCTGACTCCCCTCTGACTTGAAGGAGACCGAAGAGAAGCAGGAGTCCGGTCAGCAGGAGGGATCTCATCGCCTGTTGTCAGATGTTGAGGTAATTCATCAACGAATCAAAGCGTTCCTGAAGAGTTTCAGAGTAGGCATCGTTGTTGGAGTAACTGGATACAACGTTAAACCCGTAACGATCGAATGTTTGGAGGATGGGTCCGATATCCAGTCGGTTGATCTTGAGGGTTACCTCCAGTTTTGTGGAGTCGGGAAAGGAGGTGATGTAGGAGCTGAGGACAGTGGCATCATTGGATTCGACAATCTGGCAGATCTGGGAAAGAGAATAGTCTTTATCATTGATTTCCAGCACAATAATTCCACCCTGAGTATCAATGGAGGTAATTTTTGCCAGGTGGTGTACCAGTGTAGCAAGGGTAATCACCCCGAGGTATTGATCCTTTTCATCCAGAACCGGCATCACGGTGAGTTTCATATTGGCGAAGGTCTGAATCACCTCATAGATGGGCTGCGACTCCTTCACATAGGCACCTTTGAGTGTGAGCATGTGATTCCCGATAGGGTCATCAAAGGCATTGAGGGCAAAAATATCCGTATCGCTGATCAGGCCAAGGAAATCCTTGTTATTCACTATTGGGAGGTGAGAAACCCTGTATTCGTCCATCATTCCCAATGTAAGGGCACCGCTGTCGGATGTATTGAGCGGGCTGATGGAATCTGTGATGAGGTCTCGGGCAAGCATCGGTATTACCTTCTGTTTCGGTCGTTGAGGATGCTAAGATAACTATTATATCTGATCTGACTGACGTCTCCCGTTTCCAGTCCCATCTTCACAGCGCATCCGGGTTCATGGATGTGGGTGCAATTGTTGTACTGGCATTGCGGCAGGAGACGGTCCATCTCGGGGAAACAACGGTGAATCTCGGTGGTATTGAAGTCGACCAGCCCGAACTCCTTGATCCCAGGCGTATCAATGATATAGCCGCCATTCGACAGCGGATACATCTCAGCGAAAGTGGTGGTATGCATGCCTTTGTTGTGTGCGGCCGAGATCTCTCCAATGCGTGGATTCAGACTTGGGTCGATGGCTTTTATCAGCGCCGACTTTCCCGAACCGGAGTGACCGGAGAAGAGGCTTACTTTCCCTTTCAGAAGCTCCCTTACCTGATCAATATGATCTCCCCGGAGAGCTGAAACGGCACAACAGGGATATCCGGCATGACGGTAAATCCTGAAGAGTTCTTCCATCTGCTCCAACTGTTGCTCGTCGATGAGATCCAGTTTGTTGAAGATCAGGCTTGCCGGAATAAAATAGCCGGTAGCGGTCACCAGGAACCTGTCGATAAACCCGGTGGAGGTGCGCGGGCTGGCCAGGGTAACGATCAGGTAGGCATGATCGAGGTTAGCAGCAATGATATGGGCCTGATGTGAGAGGTTGATCGACTTGCGGATGATGTAATTATCGCGTGGAAGAATTTTATGGATGATCCCTTCATTTTCGTTTTGCGTCAACGCAAATTCCACCCGATCGCCAATTGCTACGGGATTGGTGGTACGGATGCCCTGGATCCGGAAGCGTCCTTTTACCTTGCAGCGGTATTTTTTTCCCTCTGCGCTCCGCACAAAAATCCAGCTGCCGGTCGACTTCTCAACCAGCCCTGCGATGGATTCTGCGATTTCTGTCAAATCAGGGGAATTTAAAATAATACTTGGTAAAAGTATAAAATATCTTACATTTGAACATCAGAACCTCCAATCCAACTAACATGAGACCTCTTGTATATATCACGTTAGGGTTTGCACCTATTATTGCAGCGATGATCTATCTTTACTTTCATCGCCGCATCAGCAAAGAGTTTTCGGCACTGCTCGTGAAGAGTTTCTTCCTTGGCATGCTTGGAGTTCTTTTACTGGTTGCTGCCCAGTATTTATCCTCGTGGCTTGGCCTGAGCGAACTCCGCAACCTCAAACGTACTATATTCTACTCCTTTATTACTGTCGGCTTTGCTTCCGAATTGGGAATTTATATCATCTACAGGTACATTATCATTCCCAAAGAAACCATCAACAAGCCCATCCACGGGATCACCTTTTCGATCATGGTGGCGCTGGGGTTCTCAACTGTCAGGCTTCTCTGGTTCATCCTCGACCCGATCGGCATCAGCTCTCTTTTCCCTGCCACCCTCTATACCTTTGTCTTTGTTCCGGCGAACCTGATATTTGCCGTAATCATGGGGTTTTATGTAGGAATGGCGAAGTTCCTCAGGTCGCGGTTCGTCTATAACATGACCGGCCTTTTTGCTGCCTCTTTCTTCCACGGGTTGTTCAATTTCTGTCTGTTAACCCAGGATTTCAAGCTGCTGAGCCTGTTCGCTTTCGGTTCCATGGTGATCGTCTTTGTGCTGGGGATCAAAGCAGCCTCTACGAAGCCGGAACCGTTGGATAAGATTTAGTTGGCAGTTGGCAGTGAGCAGTGGGCAGTGGGCAGTTAGGACAGTTCGTAGAGTTTTCCGGGTAGCAATTTAGCGATTCCTTCAAATTCAAGATTCAGGAGTGCAGCTGTGGCTTTACTGGTCGAGAGTCCCGTCTGGATCATGATCTCATCGATGCCTAAACTGGCTCCATTTGAGAGGCATTTCACAATCAACTCCTCATCGGATGTCATCTCCAGAAATATCTGACGTTGCCGTACCGGTTTCATCTCAGGCTCACGCCACCCCATGATATATTCTACATTTTCGTGCGATTGGCAGAGATGGGCCTGGTTGGTCCTGATCAGGTAATTGGAGCCTTCCGACCAGGGATCCCCGATTCTGCCGGGAACGGCAAAAACGTCGCGGTTATAAGAGTTTGCGATGTCGGCCGTGATCAGCGCACCTCCTTTCCGGGCAGCTTCCACCACCACTAACGCATCGCACAACCCGGCGATAATCCTGTTTCTCTTGGGGAAGTTCTCCCGGTCGGGGTTCGTTCCGCTGAGAAATTCAGTTACCAGCCCTCCGCAGGATAGAAGCTGTTCCGCCAGCGCGCTGTTTGAATAGGGATAGATCCTGTCGAGGCCATGCCCCAGAACTGCGACAGTTTTCAGACTGGCATCGAGTGCCGACCTGTGTGCGCAGCTGTCGATGCCATAAGCCAGGCCGCTGACGATCAACGGATGGTGATGGACCAGGCCGTCAACCAGTTCCCTGCATATCCGTTTCCCGTAACTGGTGGCGCTTCGTGTACCTACAACTCCCACAACCTTTTCTGAATTCAAATCTGCGTTTCCCTTGAAAAATATCATCAGCGGGGCATCGCTGCAGTGTGTGAGCCGTAAGGGATACATCGGATCCAGAAAGAAGAGGGGCGCGATGTTGAACCGGCTGATAAAGGCGATCTCCTGCTCGGCCCGTTTGAAAATCTCCTTGTTCCCAACAGCCCGGCTGAGCACCTCCCCCACTCCTTTCACCTTCTGAAGAATGCGTTTTGGTTCCCTGAAAACGGCTTCAGCGCTTCCACACATCGTCACCAACTTTTTCCCAAGCACATTCCCAATTCCAGGAACGAGGCAAAGGGCAATCTGATACAATAACATCTGTTGTCTTTTACCCCATTAATCGGGTTTAGGGTCAAAAAGTAATACCTAGTTTTCCACAATTTTGTATTATTTGATGTTTCACGGGTTAATTTTGTTGAGATGGAAAACCTGGAAAAGAAAAAAAGTGTTCTGGTTTGCCCTCTCGACTGGGGTATTGGACATGCTACCCGTTGTGTTCCTGTGATCCGGCATTTTCTCGATCAGGGCTTCCGTGTAGTGATTGGGTCAGACAGAAGGCCCATGGCATTCCTGAAGCGTGAATTCCCCGAACTTGAGTTCGTCAGATTTCCGGGAACCCATGTCATTTACCCGCAACGGTCGTTGATGGTGATGAAGATATTGTTCCAGGGACCGAAACTTCTGTCTGGCATCCGCAAGGAGCACAAAATGCTTCGGAAAATTGTCGGGGAAAACGGAATCGACCTGGTCTTCTCCGACAACAGGTACGGACTTTGGAGTGAAGATGTCCCTGCCATTTTTATGACCCACCAGTTGCAGATCAAAGTGCCCCGGTACTTGGGCATGTTCTCCCCTATCCTGCAGCGCATCAATTACGGGGTAATTGGAAAATATACCGAATGCTGGGTTCCCGATTTTCAAAATCACAAAGGGCTGGCCGGGGATCTTTCTCATCCTGAAAGGCTTCCTGAACGTCTCCATTATATCGGGACCCTTTCCCGGTTTTCAGGAGCCAGGCATCTACCGGGAACCGGAAAAATCCCTCCTTTCGAGATCCTGATCCTGCTTTCCGGTCCGGAGCCACAGCGAACCATCCTGGAAGAGACACTGCTTTCACAACTTCAGGATACGACCATCAAAACGGTGATTGTAAGGGGGATTACGGAGCGGCAGGAGGAGCGAACATTTTCTGAAAATATCCGAATTTTCTCACACCTGGAATCTAACCTGCTACAGGAGTATATCAGGAATGCGCTGGTGGTCATCTGCCGTTCAGGTTATTCAAGTTTGATGGATATTGCTGCCATGGGAAAACGGGCCATCTTTATCCCCACCCCGGGTCAAACTGAGCAGGAGTACCTTGCCAGCTATCTCATGGCAAAAAAAATCTACTTCTCCATGCCTCAAAAAACGTTCGACCTGATCTACGCGCTGGAGATGTCTAAAAACTACCCGGGAATGGTGCTGGAAAACGACTATAAAGATTTGGAAGAAAGAATTGATGAAGTATCCAGGAAAATGAGGAATGAGGAATAAAACATCCCTACTTCCCTACCTCCCTACTTCCCTACCTCTTTTACTTCGTATCACAAAATAAACTCCCGCCAGCACAAAAGGGATGCTGAGCAATTGCCCCATGTTAAGTGCCATAGTAGATTCGAAGCCAACCTGAGGCTCTTTTACGAATTCGATGAAAAAACGTACGCCGAACACCAGAATGAGGAACATCCCAAAGATGTATCCGGGTTCAGGCTTGCCATTCTTACGGTAATAGTACCAGATGAGGTAGAAGAAGATCAGCAGGTAAGACAGGGCTTCATAAATCTGCGTCGGATGCCGTGGATCCTCCGCTTCAACCGGATTGGAAGCCCTGAGGAAAAGAAATCCCCACGGGAGTGTGGTCACATGTCCGAAAATCTCAGAGTTCATCAGGTTGCCCATCCGTATCAGAAAACCGGCAAGAGCTACAACGATCACCACATGGTCAATGACCCAGAGGAACGGTTTTTTCTTGACGTACGAAAAAATGAGCAGGGCAATAATGATCCCAATTCCTGCTCCGTGACTGGCAAGCCCCCCTTCCCATACGGCGAAAATTTTCATGGGATGGGCAAGGTAGTAATCCGGTTCATAGAAGAGGCAATGACCCAGGCGCGCACCAATGATCGTGCCGATGATCATGTAGGTAGTCAGTGAATCAAGCAACTTGACAGGGACACCCTCAGTCTTGAACATCCGCTGGAGAATGAGATAGCCAAATACGAATCCCAGCGCAAACAGTACCCCATACCACCGAACGGCAACGCTGCCGAACCGGATAATTTCCGGGTCGGGGTTCCATGTAATAAACAGCATTTCAAGACTCATTTTGCTTTTCGCTTTTCGCTTTTCGCTATTCGCTATTTCGCTATTTAGTTTGCCTGAAACTGCATCCGCTGCATGAAGAGCGAGTCCAGCCGGGCGCCCAGTTCAGGTTGCTTGTTATTTTGTGCTACACGGCCCAGGTCTCTGAGAACACTCAATGCCGTGCGAACATCCTGGTCGTAGTATTGTTGGGAAACCCCCTGAACCGAGTTATAATAGTCGAGATCCTGTCCGTAGGTCTCTGCCAGGCGTTCGAGGATCATATTTCCCTTGTCGGGTTCATCCAATTGGTAATAGAGCTCAGCGTAAGGAATCATGTAGAGGTCCCAGGGGAATTTACTCTCCGGGAAGTTCTCCATATAGGTATCCATCAACGCTTTTGTCTCATCCTTTTTCCCTAGTTCCATCATCCCTTTGGCTGTTCTCAGAAGGTTCGTCTTCGGCCTGATGGCATTGTTGAGGCTTTCGGGGTCCACGTAAACATGTGGGTCGCTCAGGTTTCCCCATGCACACTTGTTCAGCAGCACCTCTGTGGAGGCGATCGGATCAACAGTGCCAAGTCCGGGTATGTACTCATCAGCATAGGCACGAACCGGCATGAATTTGTAAACAAATCCGGTCACAAAGCACATCGAGTCTATATCGAAGATATGTTTCACGCTGGATGGCGCCGCGAAATAGAGGGGTCGGGTGAAATCGGTGCTGGCGATCAGGTCGAGCAGCATAATATCATTCTTGTAGAGCTGGTTTGCCCGGATGGTCCAGTAAAGCGTATCCACCATCTTATCAGCCAGTTCGGGTGGAACAATCCCATATTTCAGGCAATTTTCCTTGTTGACAGTCATCTTAATCTTCTTGGCAGGAAAGAACTTAATCTTCTGGCCATTCTGGAGTGTAAGGTATGTTTGCGGATTGGCACTCTTGATCCATCCGATGAGGTCTTTCAACTCCACATAACCATCGAATCCAACATTATAATAGGGAAGGATATCATTTGAACCTGGCCTGAAGTCTTTTTGTGGGATAGTAAAGGGGATTGGTTCCGAATCGTACATTTTCTTGTAAAGCTGGTCAATGTACCAGGCTCCTGAAGCGAGCATCAGGTTGCATACGCGAACATCGGTTCGGATTCCTTCCACCTCCTGGTCGTACCAGAGAGGGAACGTGTCGTTATCTCCGTTGGTGAAGAGGATCGCCTGGGGCTCGCAGGAGTTGAGGTAGTTGGCCGCAAAATCCCTGCAGGCATATTTTCCTGAGCGGTCATGATCATCCCAGTTCTGCTGGGCCATCAGTCCGGGTACCAAGATAAGTGTAACGGCAAAAACAACGCCAATCGCCACCTTCTCATTCATCTTTTTACTCAACCATTGGATCAACTGTATTACCCCGATGCCAATCCAGATTGAAAAGGCATAAAAGGAAGCCGCGTAGGCATAGTCCCGTTCACGCGGTTCATAGGGTTGTTGGTTCAGATAGACAAGTATCGCCAACCCTGTCATGATGAAAATGGAGGCAACCACAATGGTATCCTTGTAATCTTTCTTCATATGAAACAGCAGTCCGATTATCCCGAGAATCAGGGGCAGGAAGAAGTATGTATTGTGTGCACGGCTCTGCATGGAGTCGGGCAGGTTAGTTTGATCGTTGCCCAGTCTCATCTTATCGATAAAAGGGATGCCCGAGAGCCAGTTGCCTTTGGCAGGTCCGCCAAATCCCTGGACATCGTTTTGCCTGCCGGCAAAGTTCCACATAAAGTAGCGGATATACATATGGCCTATCTGGTAACTGAAAAAGTACTTCAGGTTTTCTCCGAAAGTAGGTTTATTCAGTGTCTCTGTCTTCCCGTCACGCCCGGTAATGGTGATTGGTCTCCCTTCGCCTGCCCAGTTCTTATAAAACTGTTCCGATCCATTTCGGGCACGGCTCCACATACGAGGGAATATTGTTGTAAAGCGTTCGTCAAACACCGGGATTGTCCCTTTGCGATCGTCGATAATAATATAGTTGCCCGATTCATTATCACGGCGGTAGGTTGGTGATCCATCAGCATAATCGACGATGGGAGCATTCCAGTATTGGCCGTAAGCAATTGGCCAGTCACCATATTGCTCCCTGTTGAGATAAGAGAGCATGCTGATTGCGTCTTTTGGAGCATTTTCATTGATTGGGGTGTCGGCATCAGCACGGATGATCAACATCACAAACGAAGAGTAACCGATCAGAATAAAGGTAATGCCAAGGATGATGGTATTCCATACGACCTGTTGCTTTTTCCTGGTATACCAGAGTCCCCAAACAATCAATCCGATGAGTAAAAGGAAGTAAAAAATCGTTCCTGAGTTGAAAGGCAGACCAAAACCATTTACGAAGAGCAGCTCAAATTTGGCTGATCCTTTAACGACCCATGGGATGATGATGAACATGATAAAAGCCAGTATCAGGATAGAGATGGCAGCTGTCCAAACCATTCCCCAGCGGGTGGTCTTGAATTTTTTGAAGTAATAGACAAAGGAGATTGCAGGAATGGCCAGCAGGTTTAGCATGTGAACACCTACAGAAAGGCCAATGGTAAATGCAAGAAGGATAAGCCACCGGTAGGAGTGTTTTTCATCGGCCTGCTCCTCCCATTTCAGGATGATCCAGAATGCCAGGGCGGTCATCATCGATGACATGGCGTAAACTTCGCCCTCCTCGGCCGAAAACCAGAATGTATCGCTGAAGGCATAAGCCAATGAACCGATAATTGAGGCAGCAAAAATGGTGTACATTCTTCCGCTGGTCATCTCACCGTCGGGGGCAACCAGTTTTTTGGCGAGCATCGATATCGACCAGTAGAGGAAAAGAATGGTGAGGCTGCTGCTGAGAGCCGACATAATATTCACCATGAGGGCTACCTGGGAAACGTCGCCGAATGCAAATAGGGAGAAAAATCTTCCTAAAAGCTGGAATGTAGGAGCTCCGGGAGGGTGACCCACCTGAAGTTTATACGCAGTGGCAATGTACTCGCCACAATCCCACCAGCTAGCAGTAGGTTCAACGGTTATCAGGTATACAACGGATGCAATGACAAAAACGGCCCAGCCAATGATCCTGTTGAGGCTTTTGTAATTTTTCATAGAACAAAACGATTGATTCAAGAGCTTTTTAGCCCACGAAAGTACGAAAAAACCCCGATTGAACAGAAGTTGCTTTTTAAATACAGAATTATTATTTTTGCCGCTCATTACGAACCATGGAATTCTTAATTCGTAATTCCTAATTCGTAATTAGCACTGACCCATGGTGTAATGGAAGCACAAGAGATTTTGGTTCTCTCGGTCTAGGTTCGAGCCCTGGTGGGTCAACAAGAAGTACGAGGTACGCGGTACGAAGTACGAATTAAAGTTAGAAGTACGAATTACGAAGTTTTAGCAGGTGAAGTGCCTGCTTTTTTTTTTATCCCGGAACACAGATCAGCCCGACAAAGTGAGCCTTATCATTCATTGTCCATTGCCGAACCATAATTCGCCGCAAAAAAGGAGGGAGTAACGCCGGTATGTTTTTTGAACACTGCAATGAAGACCGTTCGGTTGGCAAAGCCACACTCCCTGGAAAGGGCTTCCTGGGTATGCTGGCGGGTATATCCTTCGGTGATCATCCGAACCGCTTCCCGGATACGAAATTCATTGATGTAATTGGGAAAAGTGGTTTGAAGGATCCGGTTGATTGCCTGAGAAAGGTAGGTACGGTTGGTGGAAAGTAATACAGCAACATCCCGGATGGTAATATGGGGATTGAGGTAGGTTTTTTTTATCTCCATCAGGCGATTAAGTTCTTCAATAAGATGCTTCTGTTGGGGATCTTCTTCATGATGCGTTGTTACAGTTGCATCGCCATCGGTTAGACGAGCCGGCATCTGTGTTATTATCGTATTCTTTTCAAGTGACTTCCTGACCAGATCAAGTTTGGATTTATACAATTTCCGGTACAGAAAGATCACAACCAGAAGGATTATCAAAAGGGAGCTCAGCCCAATCATCAGATAGCGGATTCTCTGTTTTGATTGTTGCAGGTCCAGCCGGGTTAATTCATGGTTGCGGTCGGCCAGAATGATCATCGACTGGGCCACATGCTCCAGCTCTTTCATCGAGTCGGCCATCAGGTTGTATTGTTTGTTGTATTGCAGAGCTAAAGGATAATCGCCCCGACTGGAGGAGATATCAGAAAGCAAGCGGTAAATATCGGGAAGAAACCGGTACTGACTAAATTGCAGGGAATCGCCCGGCAGCAGTTGGAGCGCAATCACCAGTGCTTCGTCAGGCTCTCCTTGTTGCAGCAGCAAAAGGGACTTAGTAAACAGATACTCCTGCAAAACATCCTCAAAAATGGTCTCCTCAGGATAGGAAGCCACTTGATCAAGCCATCTTGTTGCACGTTCAAGGCTATCGGATTTCAGGGCGGTTTCGGCAAGTTTTATTTTTGTGTAAGCGAGGGTGTTGTTGCGATACGGAGTATGCAGAAACTGATCGGCCGTTACAAGTGATTGATTGAACCATTGACTGGCCTCATCTGTTTTGCCGGTTAAGAGGGCTATCTGGCCAAGGTTGTTCATCATCACATAAGGGCGGTAAAAATTCCAGCTATCTTCCTGTTTATATTGCTGGTAGAGATCGAAATAGATCTCCCGGGCCTGGTCATATAATTTGGCATGATAATAGATATCGCCCAAGAGGTTGATGATATTTCGGTAGCCTTCATCCTTTTGATCAGCAGGAGTCATATCGCGATAACTGAGGATATGGATCATGGCCGAGTCATACTGTTTGCGGGCAATGTAATACATACCCCTGCTGTATTCCACGAAGCACATATCATCAGTACGGTTATGCTTCTTTGCCAGGGTATAGGCCTGTTTAAACAACCTGGATTGTTGGGGAGTTGCAAGAAGCGCTTTGTAAACCAACACCCTGATATGGGCGATCTCATCTTTTTTAGCGGTTAACTGAAAAAGCCGGTCGATCAACACTACCTTGCTCTGGTATGGGGAATTTTGATCAAGACTGTGATAAAGGGAATCAACTCTCACTCTGAATTCATTTCCCTCCAATTGCTCCAGTCGCTGGAGCTCCTTTTCATAAACATCCGTCTGTGCCTTCACAATAGCGGGAAGGAACCACAGCAGGCATCCGGTGAGAATCAGAAAGGTTCGCATGATGATGAGCACGGATTGATTGATTTTGGCATCTAAAAATAGACAATTCCCTTCAAGAATGTCAGGATATACCAATTATAACACCATTTTTTCATTAAAAGCCCCCTTGCATTTCAACCCTAACACCATGTTCGCGAAGCATAATGGCCTGAACAGCATCTAATTCCGTCAGCACTAACGTTTATACAGGAGCTTTGTAGGGAAAGCCCTACAAAGAAATCAGGAAAAACCCTATAGGAATCAGATTCCTTCTGCTTTATTTTTAGGGTGTGAAAAAAGTGATGAAAGAATATCAAAATCTGAACGCCTGAATCCACAACCTAAAAAAACAACGACCATGAAAAAATTATACCAGATCATTCTTACATTAATAGTTCCTTGGGCTTTGTCCCCACTCTTTTTGGCGGGGCAGAATAATTGTTTGGAGTTTGACGGGGCGGATGATTATGTGAACTGCAATACAATTAACTTATCAGGTTTGGAAATCACATTAGAATGCTGGGTCAATGTTGATGCATTTCAAGCGAGTTCTCCATATATCTCCCAGATCATTGGATCTGAATCTTCTGGGAACTCCGCCTTCTTAAGGTTCGGTGATTCAGGATTGGATAATAACAAATTGCAATTTGTTTTATACATTGGATCGGATCAGGTCAAACTGGATGGTACCACTGCTTTAAATACTGACACATGGTATCATATTGCAGGGGTGTATAATTCATCATCCGGAGGTATGAAAATATACATCAATGGAATTTTGGATGCTTCCAATGGAGAGAGTGCTGCCTTTACGTCAAATTCAACCTTTTATATGGCAACGAATGATGGGTCAGGCAGATATCTAGACGGGACGATAGATGAAGTTCGTGTTTGGAATGATGCCCGGACCGAAACAGAGATACGACAGAATATGTACCGGGAATTGCCTGATCCTTCAGATGCATCATTAGTTGCATATTATCCATTTAACACTGATTTATCAGATGCCAGTTCAAATAACTATAATGGTTCAATTAATGGAGGTTCAGCCGCTTACTATACTTCCAGTGCTATGTTTGGCCCAAAAAATTGTTTGAATTTTAATGGAGACGATTACGTTCAAATTGGGTCAAACTTTAGTTTAGGCACAAATACTATGTGTGTTGAGTGTTGTGTGTATATTCCTACAAGCAGTGAAAAAGGAACATTTATCAATGTTGGAGGCGGTGGAAATGGCTATGCAATTGGAGTTGGTAGCGGGACTTTTGATAGTGATGGAAATGAGTTAATTTATATTGACGATGCAGTTGCATGGCATTCAAGCGGAGTAAATATAGGCACTGGATGGCATCATGTCGCATTTACGACAGATAATTCAAATAGCACAAACATTTATTTGGATGGAATTAGTGTTCTTAATTTTACAAGTGCACCAGTAACTCCTGATAATACTACATACATTGGTGCACATAGTAGTTCCGGTGGACGAATACTTTCGAATGGTAAAATCGATGAAGTCAGGATCTGGAGTACTGTTCGTTCAGCAACAGAAATCCGTGAAAACATGTACAGATGCATAACTGGCAACGAAAACGGATTGGTGGGTTATTATCCTTTTAACACTATTTCAGGAGAAACTTTACAGGATTTTTCCGGGAATGAAAATGGTGGAACCGTATATGGTCCTGGTGGTTCTGTTGAAGATTATTCGGGCACTATCGATGAAATAGGAAGTAGTAGCATGATTAAAGACTTTAGTGCAAGTTGGCCAATTGATGGATATATCGGTTATACTTTACAGCTTAATGGAGATGCAAATCAGGAGTACCTAATAACTGACAACAACCCGGTTGCCGTTTATGTAAATGGAACTTTTAATCCAATGCCTAACGTTGGTAACCCATTCAAAATACTACATTACCCATATACAGCATCTGCAGGTGACTGGGAGTCCTCCAGTGCATTCAATACATGGTTAAACACCTCTTCCAATTCCTGGACAACAGGTAGTAACTGGAGTGATGGTGCTGCTCCAACATCGTCCGATAACGTTGGAATACCAAATTATTCAGGAGGCAGTCAACCAACCCTAGATGCTGTATTGGCATGTAATAATCTAGTCGTTGGCGACGATGCAACCTTGACGGATAATTTTTCTGGAGACCATACAATTCACGGCTCAGCTTTTGTTATTGGAACCTCAGATATTAAAAGCGGGAACCTACTCACAGTAACAAAATCGCTGTATATCCTACCCTTATCAACTCTAAATGTCAATGCCGGGGGAAAGCTTACTGTTGGGAATAAACTTGAAGTGCTTTTAACAGGAACCTTAACTATCAAATCTACAGCTTCCGCCACAGGTTCGCTCATCGTTAATGGAACATCGACAGGCAATATAACAATGCAACGCTATATGAACAATGCGGATTGGGGTGACTGGGAAGATGGCTGGCATTTTCTGTCGGCACCGGTAACAGGTCAGGGAATCAGCACCAATTTCACCACCGATCCATACGACTTCTATTGCTGGTATGAGCTGACCAATGAGTGGGTGAATTATAAAAATCAATCCACAACAACTCCTTACTGGCCAACAGCCAACGTACTGAGTAACGGATTAACAGAGAATACAGCAAATTTCCTTGTTGGCAAAGGTTATATGGCTGCCTATGATGACGCTGGTACAAAGTCATTTGAAGGGAGTTTAAATCTTGATGATGTTACTATTTCCGGACTTTCCATTACCCCATCCGGGACAAATCGCAGCTGGCACCTTCTCGGGAATCCATACTCAAGTGGACTGACCTGGGATGACACATGGACAACCTCAAATATCAGTGGAACCATTGAGATCTGGAATGAGGATGGACAAAGTTATTCAGCATTGACATCCGGGAATACAATTCCTGCAACCAATGGATTTATGGTTCAGGTTAATAGCGGAACCGGGTCATTAACTATTCCCCATTCAAAATGCACCCATGGGGGGACGTTTTATAAAGCAGCTGTTTTCCCATCGATCAAGCTGAAAGCTGTGAACCTCGATTTTCCATCATTCCAGGAGACACAAGTGCTCTTTAATCCCTTGTCAACCGAGGGATACGAGATGGAGTATGACGGGGATTTTCTACCCGGTTATGCCCCCTATTTCTATTCAAAAATTGACGACCAACCTATGGCCGTGAACTCCATGCCTCAACTCAGGGAAAGTACTGCCATTCCGTTGACGTTTATTAAAAACGAAGGAGTAAATTTCAGCATTGAAATGTACGCGGCAGAATTGGTTCCTCTCGATATCTGGCTACTGGATACCAAAACCAACCTGGATCAAAACCTCACCAACAATCCAATTTATACCTTCTCAGCCACCGACGGCGACGATCCCAACCGCTTCCTCCTCCACTTCAAAGCCGTTGGCATCGACGAACCGCCGGCATCCGGGCAATCATTGCCCATCGTGGTCTGGAACTATGAATACCTTCTGACTATCAGCAATCCCGAACAACTTACAGGTACCATCATGGTGTATGATATGACCGGAAAATGCGTGTTAACTGACATCCTGGAAAACACAACAAAACAAACCATAACCCATGCGTTGAAAACCGGACTTTATGTAGTTCGGGTAGAAGCTGAAAATAAAGCGAGTAATCAGAAGATCATGATCAACACCAGTAAGGGCGGGTTCTAAACCCGCCCATGGGATTCTTTGACTATGAAAAACATTAAGAAAAGAAACATACCATGAAAAAAATCAGGAACCTACTAATGATTGCAGTCTTAACTGCCCTAAGTTCTACTCTATTCGCCCAGAGCCCTCCTCCTCCTCCCGGCGGCCATGGAGAAACTGGTAATCAAGATCCACGCGGTGCTCCCATTGATGGCGGCCTGGGAATTCTTCTTGCCCTGGGGGCAACATATGGAGGCTACAAAATATACAAAAACCGGAAAGATAAAGCCGAAAAAGAGGTAGTGGACTGATGAATGCCGGGTGTCAGGGAAACCGTCTAGTAAAGAAAGACGAACGGAAGACTAAACCTAAACTAAAGGAAAGACGAAGAAAAGACGAAGGAAAGACGAACAAAAGACGAACAAAAGACGAAGAAAAGACGAAGGAAAGACGAGGCGAAATTAAAACGCAGCCGGAATAATAGAATTCACAATGACATCCAAGGTCTGATACCACTGCTCTCCGCAGATGGCGTCGGGAACGCCAGAGATGGTATTTGACGCCACCACTACCATTTCCAACGCAGGAAGGATGACGATAAACTGACCGCCATACCCGTAGCTTCTGTAAGCACTACAGATACCAAATGAGCGGTCCCGTCGCTGTAATTAAAATGAGTACCCGGAGTGTAGGTCATCTCCTTATCCAGGATATAGTTGATATGATCAGCCGAATGATAGTACCAGTCCACAAATTCAGATTCTCCACCCAGCTCTTTCCACGGTATCCCGGCGCTCATGCGTAGCATATTGTATAATGAAATGGCAGCTTTGTCTTCAGGTAAATTGTATACAGAAGAACCAATGAAGTCGCCAAGGGTCTGATCCAGACTGGTGATAAAGCCTTTGCCGATAGCAATCCCAACCAGTGTGGAGGTCACACTTTTGGTTACAGACATCACGTCGTGCAGTTCATCCCGTGCATTGGGGGCGAAATAGACTTCTGAGACAAGTACGTTGTTTCTGGCCACCAGTAAACTTCGCAGGTTTTTAATCTCTCCTGCCCTGACATATGCTTCGGAGAGAGCTTGTTCATTGATCCCGTTCCCACCTGCCAACGTGAAACTGTAGGCCAGATCTTCTTTCTTCCTGCAGCCAGCAACAATGAAGAGGATAAAAAGAAGTAAAATAATCGAATGCAACTTTCCCATACCCCCAAAGTTACTAAACATCTTACTCCTTCCCAATTTCCTAATTTCCCACCTCACTCTTCCCTTGATCTCTGAAATCTATTCCTTTTATACAGGAATCACAAGCCATATGACCCCGATCACGATCGCAGCTACTCCTCCGGCAAATGAGATCCAGGTCAATAGTTTATAGCGTCGGGAGGCTTCAAGTTTGTGGGCAATGATGCCCATGGTACAGGTAAAGGCGATCATGGTGAGGATAGTTCCCGCACCGAAAGCGGAAAGATAGATAACCGGTTCCAGTGTGCCCGGAAGAACCAGTGTGGGCAGTACAGCCAGCAGGTGACTAAATCCGGCCAGCCCGTGTAGGATTCCGATACCCAGGGTTGTCCATACCGTTTGTTTGACCTTAATTTCATGCTCATGGTCGTGCGCATGACGGACACTATGGTCATGCTGGTGAACATGAATCACCACCTCCGAATTGGCATGAACATGCGGATGGGCATGCTTTTTAAACGGAGATTTAATGTAAATCCTGGCAATCGCCCATCCGCCGATCAGAATGAGCATGATCCCGACAATCCGCTCACTGTTGGCAGAGATGATCTCCACAGGGAAATATTCTTTAAAGAGGATAAAGAGTACTCCCAGCAACAGCGCTCCGATGGTATGTCCAAGTCCCCATGAACAACCAATGATCCAGGCCCTTTTCCTGAAATTGATGGAAAATGGAGTGACCGCAGCAAGGTGGTCGGGACCGGTAAGGACGTGTGTGGACCCTGCAAAAAAACCGGTGAGAAAAATCAGCATATCGTTCGGTAATAATCAGAAAAAAAACAGAAAATAAATTTGTTA
>JACZJJ010000130.1 GCA_014860625.1 Bacteroidales bacterium
GACCAGTGCAGAGTTGCAAAAGATCGGCGTGATTGGCGGGGCCGACATCACCACCGAATCGGCTGTTGCGAAACTGATGTACCTGCTGGGTGCAGGCTACTCCAGAGAGAAAATTGAGAAGCTCCTTCAAACCCCGTTACGGGGAGAGATGACAGTTTGAGAAATCGCAGAAAATAGTTTAACTTTGCGGCCCTTTTAGCAATTCGCTGTTAGCTTTTCGCAGTTCGCATTTATCATGCTGCGAAAAGCGAAAGAGGAAAAGCGAATCATTATCTGGAGAGATGGCCGAGTGGTCGAAGGCGCACGCCTGGAAAGTGTGTAACCGCCAAAAGTGGTTCATGGGTTCGAATCCCATTCTCTCCGCAACCCAATTCAAAAACCCGATGTTATCGGGTTTTTTTTAATATCCCATCTCCCTGTTCACCTCCCCTGCCAGCTCTTCAAACAGGTTTAGCTCTTCCTGGGTGAAAGTCTTTTCCCAGCCGATATCCAGACGGACTGTTGAGGAATTTCCAATGGTGCCTGGATTCCCTCCGAGCATGTGAAAGGGACCCTCCATGCTGAGCATCTTCTCCTGAAAGGTGATCTGTAAAAAATCGCAGATCCGTTTGAGTTCGCTCTCCGTATTCCGGCAGAGATCTTCGTACCTGACAACGATCTTATCCTCTTCCCTGATCTCTTTGAGAGACCTTAGCTGGTTCTCCATATGCCAACGCCAGGCTCTTACCGTGTCGGGAAACGACCTGTCGCTATCCTTGAGCCACGAATGAAGGGTGCCTCTACCATCCCGTACCAGGGAAATGACTTTTATCGGATAGGACTTCATTGTGATGAGGTAATCCAGCCGGGTTGTGGTCTTACTGGCATCCAGAAAAATGGTATCCGTATCTGACACCCGGTTTGCCAGCATCTCCAAAAGACTCTTCGTATTGTCAGCAGCCTTTTTCATATGGTATGGATAACCCTGAGGGAAGGCAGCTGTTAGATCCAGCAACAACGCGTGGTGGTGGCGCAATGCATAGGAATAGAGTTTTGAAAGCTTCTTCTGAAAGCCTGTTTTACTGAAGTCGAAGGGATAGACCAAGGTGCTGAAGGAATCTCTTTGGTCATTCAACTGCCGTGTGATCTCTCCCCAAAAATCACATTCCTGAAGAGGTTTACCACAACTGCAGAGGGAGTTGGTGGAGAGGGCCTGTCCAAACAATACAAACTCGCCCAAAGCAGCCACGCCATCATGCGAACCCAGCAACATGGATAGCAATGTGGATCCGCTTCGTGGAAGGGATGTGATATACACAGAGTTCAACGGCATCTTCATGGCAAAAAAAACCCACAGATTGTACCTGTTAATGTAAGATACAATCCATGGATTTTAAACTATTTCCTCAAACTACCCCTTACCTGTTTCTTATGGATTTGTCATTAAAACGTAAACAGGCAGGGAGCGATTAACTGTAGTAATAACCGCAGGTACCGGCGCTGGCCTTCTGATTTACCTGTGCATTATTAAATGGGCTACCGTCGCAAGCCAGAGCAGTTTTTTCGAAAATTTCCTTAACTTCGATCATGGGTTTTTCCCATTTCAAAGGAGTTTCGTTTTTGTTCTCCATAATAGGTTCTTGTTAGTTGAACAACTTTTGTTAGCAAAGAATTATTGAGTAAAAATAGACAACACTAAATCAAAAAGCAAGTATTTTCTCAACTATTTTGAATCTCTTTTTCAACCTTGGCAAAGAGGCAGGCATAGGGGAATGGGTTCGTAAGGTTCCCTGTTTCAACCAAAGCGATACCGGGACATCTTGTACAATAGGGTTTTAACCCACATTCCTGGCAGGTTTTTGCATCGGCCATACGGAGACTCCTGAGCTTTTTCATGACGGGTGCCTCTTTCCAGATCTCGTGGAATGATGTCTCCCTGATATTTCCCGCCGAAACAGGAACATCCACACAGGGAAAAATATCACCAAACGGGGTGAGAGCAAACGTTGAGATACCCGCCAAACACATGTAATCCTCCGCATTGCTTATGGTGGATTTCCCCAGGTTCTTTTTGCGCTGGGCTGCCGGATCAAGCTCGGCAAAAGCCTCATCATGGATCCTATAGAAATCTTTTGCCTGCTCCTCGTTCAGCCTGAAATTCATGTTCGCCGTATCGCCATCAAGTTTCAGGGTGAGCCAGGGTGTATAACGGAAGTCGCCTCCCAATATCACAACCAGATCCTTTACCCGGCCAAAGTCAGTATAATTCTCCGAACAGATGGTCATCTTGACCGTGAAAGGGATCTCATGCTTTTTCAGGTTCTGCGCTGCCTGAACGATCTTGTCGAAGGCACCGGGCTTGCCCATCAGTTTGTCGTTAAGCTCTGGTGTGGAGCCCCACAGGCTCATCTCGATGCCTATTACGGGATAACTCTTCAGACGAATAACCTTCTCTTCATCCAGGAGTGTACCATTGGAGAAAATCCTGAAACCAAATCCATGCTTTTTCACCAGGTCCAGGATGTCGAAGAAATCCTTCCGCATCATCGGCTCACCCCCACTAAGGGTCAAAATAAAGGTCCCCTCTTTTCTCAGGTCAGCAAACAACTTGTCATATTCCTGCAGGGTCAGCAGCGGCTTCTCATTTTTCACATTGTAACAGCAGGTGCAGTTGAGGTTACAGGAATAGGTAAGCTCAATCAGTGCCGTGAGGGGCATGAGATTTTTTACGGCATTCCTCTTCAGAAGCCGGTACGACTCGGTAGCTTCAATATTCGACACCTATGCCTCCAGTAACAGTAACTGTTCCTTCAGGCAATCTTTGACGAAAGCAAGAATATCTTCCTGAATTGCCTCCTGATTCTCATCCGGGAATTTACTTAGAACACCCGACACCAGTTCTTCGTAAGTTTTTGTTTCGTTCAGCAACCCCCAGATGATGGTACCAATCTCATTCAGGGTAAAAATATTTGAGTTCACCGCCAGCATCACTACAGCTTTCCCATCGGCAACCTGAAAAGAGCTGTTTCCGTTTCGCTTAATCTTCGTTTTTAAATCCATTGTCAATGATCCTCCAGAATTTGTTGTTTTTCTCAAAATACATTTCATAGATATCCACATGTTTGGCAAGGTCAATCACCGTGTTGAATATCTTCTGCCTCAACTCCCAGTCGTCGCTGAAGAAGAGTACATTCCGCAACAGAATGGGATAAATGTCTGACTGCTTTAACTTTTCGAAATAGGTTGTTTCCGATTTCGTCAGCAAAAAGAGATTAGCGAGAGGGGCAGTCTTATTTTTGTAAATGGGGAGTTCGCCATGAAACGGGGTTCCCGAGGTAAAATACCCATCCTCAGTTTTTGTTATCATTGTAAGCTCATCGGTAAGGCATTCATCCGATTCGGAGAGTTTCACTACCGTTGATTTTCCGCTTCCGGATATCCCAAAAAAGACATACCCTTTATCCTTGTGCACAAGAGAAGAAGAGTGAATCAGAAATCCGTGATTCTCCACAGCCAGCAGGGAGTAAAAGATCCTGATGATCGACTCATAGGTCATGAAGGTTGTATTGAACAGGATGAATTTACCGGTACGGTTTTCGATATCGATGATCCCGAAGAAGTCCCAGCGATAGACGTTCAAAAAACGGCCGGCAGATGAGGTATAGATCTCCTTGTACTGGTCGAATGCCTGAATGATGGCATCGGGATCAGGAAGGGTTTGCACATCGTAAAAGACAACAGATTCAGGGAATGCCTCAGGCACAAGGAACTCTTCGTATTTGGTAAGTGCCGTCTCAAACAGCTCGTCTTTTGTGGCGTTTACTGAAAGGCCAATTCCACCTACCTTAAGGTTGAAATTCTCCAACCCGTCGTCGCTTACATTCTTGAAATAATCTTCGAGCAAATGTGGGTCAATAGCAGTCATATTCTTAGCATTTTTAGGCCGTCAAAAATAAGAAAACTAATCATTGAAAAACGAAAAACCTGTAGACACTCAGGATAACCCTACTGATTCTGAACCGAAAGCGGGAGACAGAAAGTTGGATGATCCTTCCCTTTTCACATAAATTCGTCCGATTCCCTGTAAGCAGACAAGTGCGGTAGAGTCTAAAAAAGAGTCGATGCACCCATTTGTGGGCAGTCAGGGATCTTCCGTTGGTGGTGATCACCCTTCCAATGATCTTTTCAGGACTTAACAACGCATCGGAAATCAGGAGATTGTCTCCTTTAGTCAGTACCATTCCATCGCTTCGTCCAACCTCGATGATCCGGTGAATAAAGAGGAGCTCCCTGCGTACAAAGGCGACAACCTCTCCGGGAAAAAGATCTTCGTTGTTGATTCCCTCTATGGTAAGGAGGTCTCCTTTAATGATAAGCGGGTTCATGCTATGGCCATCCGCCTTCACCTGAACCGTTTTGCCGGCCCGTAACTGGTTTGCAACCAGCTCAAGTTTTATACTGTCCAGCTCATCCATTCAGAAACCTGTGTTTCAACAGGATGATTTTAATATAGATTGTGCCGGTGAGAAAGATGGCCAGCAGGGAGGTCAGGAAGAGAGGTGATAAACATAAAAAAAGCATGTAGATTATCGGGTAATAGAACTTCAGGGGAATCCCATACTTCTTTGTATAGGCAAACTTAATCCTGTTGAAGTCGGGGAAAACCCGGTCGGTAACAAACTTCCATTTTTTCTTCGGTGTACCAATCAGGGCATACTTCATGAAGGTGATCGCCATTCTGTTTACCACTCCCGGGAATTCCAGGCTGGTTCCGAAGAGCCGCGGCGGAAAGGCATAGAAACGGAGCCAGGTTTTATTAAAGAGCAGAGAACGGGGCTTTATATCACCAAAAATGGCGCTGTAGTCCTTCTCAAACATCCACTGCATCAACTCTGTGACGGCAAAAATGACATTCTCTAGTCCTGCCGTTCTCACACGCTCGCTGAGGTAGGATCTGTCGAGTAAATCCTCGTATTTCTCCAGGAGGTACCAGAGGTCAAACAACCATTTGATTTCGACATGAAAGTTCAGGTGGAAGGCCATATGAACAATGGCATAGAGCAGCTCGTCCTCCTCACTCAAGCGGGAGGTCTCCGTCTCCTGGATTTTCAGCGCTTTTTTCCGCTCCCAGATCTGCGACAGATCGAGGTTGAAATAGCGGTTGAAATAGTAGCCTCCAGTCAGGGTGGTGAGGATATCGACCTTGAGTTTCGTTTGCTCATTGTAGATGTCGAAATCGTCTGTATTGCCGGGATCTTCTACCTCACATTTCAGGTAAAATCCATGTTCTTCTGCAAAGGCAATAAACCCTCTAACATCTTCCCGGTGAATCAGCAGGTCCAGGTCGCAAAACGATCGCAGACCAATATCTTCATAGAGATGGTTGATAAACGAGAGCCCTTTCAGCACCATGCATTCGATGTCGTTCTCTTTTAACTGTTTTAGCAGTTTGGCAGCATGATTGAGGTAAAAGAGGTTGTCGAACAGGATCTTCTTTTTGTTTTTGGCCAGTGCCGCGATAACTTCCGGGTCAATGCCATCCTGTTGCTGCAAAAAAGAGAGGTAGTACTGGCTGATCTCGAAGCGGGTGATCAGGGGAAGAGACGCATTCAGCCTCTCTTCCCGGTAATCGGTGAGCAGCCGGAACATATTCTCCAGGAGTTTAAATTCAAGGGATCTGTATGCCGGGATCAATGTTTTTCGCATAGCGTTTGCCAATGATAAGTTCCAGTTTTAAGGCTCGTTTCAGGATCGACCTTCTCAGTTTGTGAAAAAACTTGCTGTAGAAAAAGCCGGTATCGGGCTTACCCCGCCCAACTGAGAGGCTCAGGATCATCCGGTGAACTCGTTCGCATGCCGGGTTATCGATGTTTACCACCTCCTCACCCCTTTTGATGCAGACAACCTTTCCTGCAACGTGTTCGATCTTCTGGTTGAATGGGCCCTTTTCCGAGTGATCTGCTTTGGTGAGCAGGGTATCTCCCTCAATCCTGATAATCCGCTGTACAATAAAAAGTTTATGGTAATCCAACGCAACGAGATCTCCCTCTTTCAACGCTGCACCCCTTTTCTTCAGGCAGATCATATCACCCTCCCGGATCAGGGGAGCGGAGTTGTCAGCTTTCACGCGCGTCCACAGGTAACCGCTGACATTCAGGATGTCAAGTGCCAGGGTCATCTCTGTGGTATACTCAATCTCCATTATTGTCGCTCTTCCCAGTTTGACTCCACCAGTTTTCCATCCTTGATGGTAAAGACTTTGTCAACGCCCTTCAGTGTTGTTAAACGGTGAGTAATGATAATCAGCGTTTTGTCAGCAGAGAGTTTAAATACGGCTTCCTTGATGTCTGATTCGGTTTCATAATCGAGTGAAGAGGTGGCTTCGTCGAAGATGATGATCGGCGCATTCCTCAGCAGTGCCCGTGCGATGGTTATCCGCTGGCGCTCTCCCCCGGATATCATATCCCCCCTGTCGCCAACATGGGTATCGTATCCCTCCTGGATATTCGAAATAAATCCGTGCAGCTGAGCCTTTTTACTGGCCTCAATCAGCTCCTCTGCCGAGCTGGAGAGTTTCCCAAGCTGAATGTTGTACCGGATCGAATCGTTGAAGAGGATAGGCTCCTGCGAGATGTAGGAGAAGAGGTTGAAGATGCTCTCTCTGCTCAGATCCCGGTAGGGTTTCCCATCCATCAGCACATCTCCTTTCCCCGGCTGGATCAGTCCAAGCAAGAGACTGATCAGGGTTGATTTCCCGGCACCGGTACGTCCGATGATCGCTACCTTCTCCCCTTTTTTCACCGTCAGGTTTACGTCGTCGAGGATCATCTTCTGATTGTCGTAGGAGAAGGCGACATGGTTGAATTCCAGGCTCTTTTCGAATGTTGCAGGCTGGGTTTCGTCTTTGCTGATGGTCTCCTGGTGTGACTCCAGCATGCCCTTCAGCCTGAGGTAGCCCGGGAATGCTGTCTGGACCGAATTGTGCAGGTTAAAGAGTGCTTTTGCCGGCTGATAAAACTTCATGAGCGCTACAAGAAACGCTACGAGGCTGCCCACCGTCAGGCTGCCCGACTGCACCTGCGAGATGCTGAAATAGAGGATCAGTCCCAACCCTACGAAAGAGGCCAGGTCGTTGATGGGACCTACCAGTTTTGAAATCAGTGTGGAGCGGAGCAGGTTGTTGACCAGCAGCTCGTTGCTTGCCTTGTATTTCTCCTTGAAGTGACCGATCAGGTTGTAGGTTTTGATGATCAGGTATCCGTAAAGCGACTCATAC
>JACZJJ010000131.1 GCA_014860625.1 Bacteroidales bacterium
CTCTTTGCATATGGTGAAGCCATCGCCGGACTGCTTCCCGAAGTCAATACAAAACTGGAAGAGGCGGGCAATCCGAAACGGTATCAAAACCTGTTCGGCGTGACCTTCGGGACCGGTTTTGGCGGGGGGATTGTTTCCGGAGGAAAACTCTTTCTAGGGGATAACTCGGCGGCTGGAGAGATCAACCGGCTAAGAAACCGTGTATTCAAAAACTTTGATGCTGAGGAGAGTGTCAGTATTCGTGGAATCCAGCGGGAGTATGCGAATTATTCAGGACTCAACATCCGAAGCTGCCCCGATCCCAGGGAGATCTTTGAAATTGGCATGGGAAACCGGAAAGGAAACAAGGAGGCAGCGCTGGCTGCTTATAAGGCTTTTGGCCAGGCTGCCGGAGATGCCCTTGCGAATGCCACTACTCTTGTCGACGGACTGATCGTGATTGGCGGAGGGCTATCGGGCGCTTATCCGCTATTTATGCCTGCGCTAATTGAGGAGATGAACCAGCCGTTCAATACTGTATCGGGGAAATCTCTGGAGAGAATGGAAGTTGTCGCATACAACCTGATGGATCCTCCCCAGCAGCATCAATTCTTCACGCCCGGGAATATTGAAATCCTGGTACCATTCACAAACAGCGTGGTAACATACAATCCCGAAAAGAAGATTGGAGTTGGGATATCTTCTCTTGGTACTTCCCGGGCAGTAGCATTGGGGGCTTATGCTTTTGCTCTGTATTCCATTGATCTGTAAATTTTTATAATTCAACTGACATCGTTGTTTTTTTATATATTTTTGCGCCTTAGTTTAATTAGCAACAACTAACCCCAACCTTAAACCTATGAAAAAATTAGTACTTTCTATGATCCTCTTCGTAGCTATGGCAGCTGTTATAGCTCAAACTGTGCCAAGGGAAATGGTCGCTCTCGAAATCGGAACCGGAACCTGGTGTACCTACTGTCCGGGTGCAGCCATGGGTGCCGATGACCTGGTTGAAGCCGGATGCCTGGTAGCTGTTGTTGAGAATCACAACGGCGATGCCTTTGCCAATACCTATTCCAACGCCCGGAACTCCTACTATTCCATTACCGGATACCCGACTGCCGTCTTTGACGGAGTGTTGTCAGTTGTAGGCGGAAGTCACACCAACAGCATGTACGGATCCTATCTTCCAAAGTACACCCAGCGGATAGGAATCCCTTCCGTTGTGGCCATGACCATGGACGTTACCAATACTGGCCTTGATTACACTGTTGTGATCACCATGCAAAAGATCGGGACGATCCCTGCAGGGTCCCTCAAGCTCCGGTTTAACGTCACCGTATCCAATGTTCAGGTCAACTGGCAGGGGCAAACCCATCTCGACTTCATAAACGTACTGATGGTTCCCAGTGCCACAGGTACTTCGGTGGACTTCACATCCGGTGACATCCAGACCGCCACCCTGACCTTCGCGATGGACACCCAATGGCCGCTTGAAGATTGTGAATTCGTCGCTTTCATTCAGAATGACTCGGGCAAGGAGATTATCCAAACGATCAAACACGCTGTTGTTGATCTTGCACCCAACTTTTCAGCTTCAGCCACCCAGGTTGACAAAAACTCACAGGTCACCTTCACCAACACGACCACAGGCGGGTATATCCTGGCTCCTGAAACCTATGAATGGTTGTTCCCCGGAGCCGAGCCGGCGACCAGTACCGATGAGAACCCTACTGTTATGTACAAGGAGTGCGGCACATTTGATGTAACCCTTGTTGTGAATCGCGGCGGACAGATCGACACCCTGGTGAAGAGCGAATATATGCAGGTTGGCCCACTCGTAGAGATTTCGTCGACTCCCGGTGATACGGCATGCTGGTATCAGTCCATCACCCTGGATGCAACCCATCCGGATGCCGCTTCATACCTCTGGGAACCAGGTGGCGCCACCACCCCGACCATTGAAGTAACTTCGGAAGAGGCCGGACTTGGTGCCCATACCTACACCTGTACCATTACCTCAACCGGGGGTTGTTCCAATGCAGGCAGCCGCTCAATCTACTTTGATGCCTGTACCGGCATCAATCAGCAGACAGGCATGGTTGGTGTATCTATCTATCCGAATCCGAACAGCGGAAACTTCATGGTCGAGCTGAATGCTGCCAGGATTTCAACCGTAGATATCCAGATTATGAACTCATTCGGATCACTGGTTTTTGAAGAAACCGGACTCCAGATCAATGGAAAATTCATGAAAAATTTCAACATGAACCTGAAGAGTGGAATCTATTTCCTCGTGATCCGTTCGGGGTCGGAGAAAACCATGCAGAAACTCCTGATCACAAGGTAACGACGATAATTTATCTGCACAAATGAGGATGACCTGATACGGTTATCCTCATTTCTTTGGTCAAAATTTTGTGAACCAATCAGTTCTTGATGTATCTTTGTCACTTAAAAACCTAAACCTATGAAAAAACTTGTACTATCCTTCATTCTTTTTGTTGCTATGACAACCGTTATAGCTCAGTCCGTTCAACGAGACATGGTCTCTCTTGAAATCGGTACCGGAACATGGTGTACCTACTGTCCGGGTGCAGCAATGGGTGCTGATGATCTCCTGGAAGCCGGCTGTCATGTTGCAGTCGTTGAGAACCACAATGGAGATCCGTTTGCCAATACATATTCCAACGCAAGGAATTCATACTATGCCATCACCGGTTATCCCACCGCTACGTTCGACGGCGTTGCGTCCGTTGTGGGAGGCAGTCACTCAAACAGTATGTACGGTTCCTACCTGGGAAAATACAACCAGCGTATCAACATCCCTTCCAATGTGGAGATGACAATGGATGTTTCAAATGTTGACCTGGATTACACGGTAGTCATTACCCTTGAAAAAGTTGGAACGATTCCTCCGGGCAATCTTAAAATGCGGTTCAATGTAACACAATCACACATCCAGTACAGCTGGCAGGGGCAAACCCACCTGAATTTTGTGAACAGGCTGATGGTTCCCAATGCAAGTGGCACAGCCGTTGATTTCTCCAGCGGAGATGTTCAGGTGATCACACTTGAATTCACGATGGATGCCTCCTGGCCAGTAGAAGATTGCGAATTTGTCGCATTCCTTCAGAGCGATACCTACAAAGAGATCTACAATGCGTCGAAGCGTGCCCTGGTTGATTTGAATGTCGATTTTGAAGCTTCCGCCACACAAGTTGTTAAAAACACGCAGGTTACCTTTACCAACGCCACCACCGGCGGATACATTGGCGCGCTTGAGACCTACGAATGGCTCTTCCCGGGCGCACAGCCTGCGACCAGCACGGATAAGAACCCGACAGTCATGTACAAACAGATTGGTACCTGGGATGTATCACTCATCGTTGACCGTGGAGGTCAGGTTGACACTCTCATAAAATCAGACTACATCACAGTCGACCCGGGGGTTGGTATTAATTCGCAGGAAGGAAACGTAAGCGCTTCCATCTACCCCAATCCTAACAACGGAAGCTTCAAACTGGAACTTAAGGTATTGAAGAACTCCAGGGCTGATATCCAGATCTTCAATAACCTGGGTTCTGTTGTATATGAAGAGAACGGAGTTCAGATTAACGGAGAACTTCTCAAGAATTTCAATCTGAACCTGGGAAGCGGGATCTACTTTCTGGTAGTCCGTTCCGGTTCTGAAAAAACCATGCAGAAACTCTTCATTACACAATAACCGTTTCATGCAACGTATTCAGAAAGAGGATGTCCTATAATGGAAATCCTCTTTTTTTAATCATATATGCATTGATGAATCTGTTTTTGATTTATATTTGTCATTACCAAGAGAATTTAAAGAAACCCTGAAACCAAAAACCTAGACCTATGAAAAAAATTTTACTTCTCGTTGCATTTGCAACAAGCATTACTTTTTTAATGGCACAAGGCATTCAGCGAGAAATGGTTGTGCTTGAAAAAGGAAGCGGAACATGGTGTGTTTTCTGCCCGGGTGCTGCCCTTGCTTGTGAGGACCTTCTTGAAGCCGGCGCTCCTATCGCTGTTGTTTCAAATCAGAACGGTGACGCCTATGCCAACCAGTATTCCAATGCACGTAATTCGATGTATCAGATAACGGGTTATCCTACTGCCGTGTTTGATGGGAAAGACAAGTATGTCGGTGGAAGTGCTTCCAGTTCTATTGCTGCCCAGTACCTTCCTTACGTACAATCCCACATGGTTGAAATCTGCCCCGTTGTGATTGAAATGGAGTATGAGGCCACCGATCAGGACTATACAGCGACGATTACCATTACGAAACTTGATAACGTTACGGCAGCCGATCTTCGTTTAATTTTCTTTGTAACGGAGTCTCATATCCCTCAAAACTGGTTCATCATGACCGAACTGAACCATGTAAACCGGTTGATGGTTCCTGACGCAAATGGGACCGTGATCAGTTTTGCCGGCGGTGATGTACAAACCGTAACACTCAATTTCTCCCTTGCCCAGTCGTGGGTTATTGAAAACTGTGAATTCATCGTTTGCCTTCAGAATGCCGACGCCGGCCAAACCGGTGGAGGCTGGGTGAAAAACATCCTAAACGGGATGAAACGCGGCGCCATTGACCTCACTGCCGATTTTGAAGCTGATGTAACCAGTATAGAAGTAGGGGATCCGGTTAACTTCACCAGTGAAGAGAGCGGTGGATATATCGGAGGCGTTCCTGTATCTTATCTTTGGGATTTTCCCGGAGCAACTCCTGCGACTTCAACTGAAGCAAATCCCACGGTTACATATACCGAGTCGGGGACACACGATGTTACGCTCACTGTCGACAAGGGCGGCCAGGTACTGGATGTCCTGAAGCCGGGATACATCTATGTTGCCCCGGGAGTTGGCATTTCCGATCCTTCTGCTGTTTCAGCAGTGAATTGCTATCCAAATCCAAGCAATGGAAAGTTCCGTGTTGAAGTGTATATGAACGAGCCCTCTGTGGTTGATCTGGAAGTGATCAACACCATGAATTCAGTCGTTTATTCCGAGCGCGGAATCTCCGTGAACGAGCAGATCATTCGAAACCTCAACCTGGATCTTGCCAGCGGGGTCTATTTCCTGGTTGTGCGTGACGGCGCCCGGAAACAGACCAGAAAACTTGTCATTCTTTAATCTTTTACTGAAGTAATTCTAATGCAGAGGCTGTCCAAATGTACCGGCAGCCTCTGTTTTTTTTACTAAAAACAGGGCCTCACCAGGCAACCATAGACCTCATCCGGTTGTCTTAATTTTCAGTTACTTCTAATCCATTCTCCTATGAAAAAATCGTT
The DNA here is from genome assembly GCA_014860625.1 of Bacteroidales bacterium. Taxonomy (GTDB): domain Bacteria; phylum Bacteroidota; class Bacteroidia; order Bacteroidales; family FEN-979; genus QYOJ01. The sequence goes on from JACZJJ010000131.1 coordinate 5,295, forward strand.
GCTAGTTTGTCTGCTAATTTTATCGGCTTTTGCCCTTCAGGCACAAACCATTGAGCAGGTTTATTACTTTGATCATCCGATGATCACTTCTGTTGGATCATTCAATGCCGTAAATTTTCGCAACACCCAGTTGAGCGGATTACCGGGAGAACCAATGATGCCATACCAGGCCGTCTCACTGATCCTTCCTCCCGGAGAGGTAGCTTCTTCCATGGAGATCATCGGTGAAATGGAAACCGAGGTCCCAGGCAGTTACACTCTCTATCCCCAGCAGCACGTCCGGCCCCTCTCCGAAGGCTCATCCGGGATGTTTATCCAAAACCATGATATCTATGCACAGGCAGATGCCTATCCTCCCGATCCTTCAGGCCATCTGATGACCCAGTACCTCAACGGGTATTCGGTTGCACTCACTTCCTTTACGCCGGTAATCTACAAACCGGCATCCGGGAAGCTCTCCTACTTTCAAAAAGTGACGGTCAGGATAACCACTTCCCTTGATCCTGCAGCGCAAAAATCGCTGAAGAACCTCTCCTCTTCAGCCACATCATCAAAGCGACTGGAAACACTTGTTCAGAATCTGCAGGTGGCTGAAATGTATCCGAAAAGAGCTCCGCTAAAGTCCACCTACCAGATTCTGATCATCACCACCGATGCATACGGCAGTTCATTTCAACAGCTTATTGACCATTACCAGGCAAAAGGAATAACAACACAGGTTACCACGACACAAACCATCGAAAGCGCCATGACAGGGCAGGACCTGCAGGAGAAGATCCGCAATTATATCATCCAGGAGTATCAGTCGAACGGAGTGGAATATATCCTTCTGGGCGGGGATGCAGAACTGGTTCCATACCGAGGATTCTATTGCCAGGTGCAATCTTCAAGCATTTATGAAGATAGCAACATCCCTTCCGACCTCTATTACTCTGCTCTCGATGGCACCTGGAACACCAATGGAAACAATTTATGGGGAGAACCGGGAGAGGATGACCTGCTTCCCGAAGTGGCCGTCACGCGATTCCCTTTCAGCACCGAAACGGAGGTACAGCATATGATCCACAAAAGTGTCTCCTACCAGAGCAATCCGGTTCCAGGGGATCTCCAGCAACCGTTCCTGGCAGCAGAACATCTTTATGATAACCCGATGACATTTGGCGGAGATTACCTCGATCTGCTGATTGACGAGCAAACAGCTAACGGGTACTATACGCATGGCATCCCCTCTTCCGAGAATGCGATTACCAAACTCTACGATACGCTGATCAGTCTGCCGAACAACATATTCAACTGGGATGTAACAACCTTCCTGAACGAAATCAACATGGGTAAATCCTTTATCCACCATGTTGGCCATGCCAATGAGACCTACGTGGCACGACTTTTTATCTGGGATATCACAAACCAGAACTTTTCACAAGTAAACGGCATTGATCACAATTATACACTGATGTATTCGCACGGATGCTTATGCGGTGCTTTCGACGTGAGTGACTGTATTGCAGAAAAGATGGTGACGATAGAAAATTTCCTGGTTGGAGGTGTGTTCAACTCCCGTTACGGATGGTTCAACGAGGGTCAAACCGAGGGCCCTTCAGCTCATATTCACCGTGAATTTGTCAGTGCACTGTACAATGACACAACGGCATACAAACGCATTGGTGAAACCCATATGATCTCGAAGATCAAAACGGCTCCCTGGGTGACAGCACCGGGACAGTGGGAACCTGGCGCTCTTCGCTGGTGTTTTTACGATTGCAACGTGTTTGGCGATCCGGCCATGGAGATCTGGACCGACGATCCGATGGTAGGAGTGTCGGATGCAAAAAAAGAAGAGACTTCGATCCGGCTCTATCCCAATCCGGCCGTAAACCAAACGACACTTTTAGTACAAGGAAAGCTTCCGGATTTTGCTGAGGTTACCTTAACCAATACAATCGGTCAACAGGTATGTCGTATGGCTCTCCCTTCAGGACAAAATGAGACCAGCAGTATCCAGTTAGACCTGACTGGAACAAATCCCGGTATATACATTGTCGCCGTAACAACACAAACCGGAACTAAAAGTCTAAAACTCATCATACACAAGTAACTTTCATAAATATTTTTCATACTTTTGTAGACTACCTGAAACCAATAAGAAACCAACTTTAAAGAATCATGAAAAAAATTACAATTCTCTTCATGCTGATGCTTGCTGTAATGTTTGGCATTCAGGCTCAGCAGTACAACTACTCAGACTCATGGGGAAAAGCCGGGTTCAACCTGGTTGCCACAGAGTCATCCGCCATTGAGGTGGTTTACTCAGTTCCCATGTTTCAACTTGAAGACCAGATCATTCATGGCGAAGCAATGAAAAACATCATGCTTCCCGGAAACTTCCTGTTCAACGATGCAGGAGCACCTAACCTTCCGGGAAATGGTCGTTACATTGCCATTCCTCAGGGATCAACCCCCAGCATCCGAATCGTCAGTCAGCGGACCGAGGTATTCCAGAATGTTGAGATTCAGCCAGCCCCGGTCATCCCAACCGACAATGACGACAGCCCCTTGGATTTCACAAAAAATATGGATATTTACGGGAAAGATGCTTTCTATCCTGAATCTCCTGTTACCATTTCGGAGGTTACCCAGATCCGTGGAACCGACGCCGTGGTTCTTGGCGTAACCCCATTTCAGTACAATCCGGTTACCAAAGAACTGATCGTTTACAGGGACATTCAGATAGCCCTCGATTGCGATGGCGGTACCGGTGTTTATGGCAACGACAGATTGCGCAGCCCATACTGGGACGGACTAATGTCAGATGCAATCCTGAATTACTCGGCACTGCCAGCCGTTGATTATGCTGAGAGAATGAACCAGACCCTTCAGAATCCTACCGAGGATGACGAATGCGAGTACATCATCATATCTCCAACCGGAGCTGACTTTTTACGTTGGGCTGATTCAATCGCCAAATTCAGAAACGAACAGGGCATCCTGACAAAGGTCTTCACAGTAGATGAGGTTGGCGGAAATACCACCAATGCCATTGAGACCTTTATCAACAATGCCTACAACACCTGGAGCACACCTCCTGCAGCCTGCCTTCTTTTAGGCGATTACGGCACCGATGGAGCTGCCAGCATCATTTCTCCTATCTGGAACAGCTACTGCGCATCTGACAATATCTATGCAGATGTTGACGGTGACCAGATGCCGGATGTAATCTTTGCCAGGATGACGGCGAACAACGACGCCCAGCTGACAATTTTCATCACCAAATTCCTCGACTACGAAAGAAATCCGGAAACAGATACTGCATTTTACAACCATCCCATTACTGCTCTTGGATGGCAAACCGAGCGCTGGTTCCAGATCTGTTCTGAAGTGGTCGGAGGGTATTTCAAGCATGTGAAAGGACGTACCCCGACCCGTATCAATGCCATTTATCAGGGAACTCCCGGTAACCTTTGGTCTACTGCAACCAATACGTCAACGGTTGTTAATTATTTCGGCCCTAACGGATTGGGTTACATCCCTGCCACTCCGCTTGAATTAGGAGGCTGGTCAGGTGGCACTTCAACCATGGTTACCAATGCAATTAACGCCGGCTCATTTATGCTCCAGCATCGGGATCATGGCAACGTTACATTATGGGGTGAACCTGCTTACAACAACAACAACATCAACCAGCTTACAAACGAGAAGCTTATCCATATTTTTTCCATCAACTGCTTAACCGGGAAATACAACATCTCCAGTGAATGTTTCACCGAGAAGTTCCACCGTCATACCAAAAACGGACACAATGCCGGCGCGTTGAGTGTAACCGGTGCGTCTGAGACCTCCTATTCGTTTGTTAATGACACCTATGTTTGGGGGATGATGGACAATATGTGGCCCGATTTTATGCCGGATGAGACCTCTGAAGTCCCTCTTCGCGGTATTATGCCTGCATTTGGTAACGCAGCAGGAAAATACTTCCTGAAACAGTCGAGCTGGCCTTACAACACAAATAACAAAGCAGTTACCTATAACCTCTTCCATCATCACGGAGATGCATTCTCCTGCCTGTACGATACGGTTCCTTACTTCCTCGATGTGACCCACGACCTATCCATTGCTTACGGCAGTACCACATTTAACATTACGGCTACGGAAGAGAGTTTCATCGCCTTAAGCCATGATGGTGAACTGCTTGCAACTGCTTTTGGCGCCGGATCAACTCCGGTTGTCATGACGATTCCGGTTTTGCCTCCGGGAAGCAACATGAAAGTAGTTGTTACCAAGACTAACCACTTCCGCTACGAAGATTATGTTCCCGTTGTAACAGACCTGCTCATCGCCAATTTTTCTGCAAGCCAGACCCAGACCTGTGCGCCCAATGCAGTTAATTTCACCGACCTTTCGAGTGGAGAGCCAACTGCATGGGAATGGACCTTTGACGGCGGAACACCGGGCACTTCAACCGCTCAGAATCCGACCGGTATTGTTTACGATGTAGCCGGCACCTATTCGGTTTCACTTACTGTGACGAAAGACGGCAACAACTCGACCGAAAGCAAGTCGAACTACATCCACACATACAACACACCCACTGCCGACTTTGAAGAGAGCATGCTATGCGAGGATACTCCAATTGATTTCAGTGATCTCTCCAACCCCAACGGTGGAACCATCACCAAATGGATGTGGAACTTCGGCGATCCCACTTCGGGCATTTACGATACCTCCACGATGCAAAACCCCAGCCATATTTACACAACTCCTGGAACCTATACGGTTTCTCTGAGCGTGACAAACGATGGCGTGTGTACCGATACCCACAACAAGGAGATCGAAGTTGGAGCCAAACCTGCACAGGCATCCATACCTCAAGGAGATGCCACGCTCTGTCAGGCCTCTGCCGGCAATCTTTTCACCACCGATGGTACTCCGCTTGCAACCTCCTACGAATGGATCATCGATCCCCCAACAGCTGGAATCATCACCGGAACAGGCACTGAGATCACACTGGATGTGGCCGAGAGCTTTTCTGGAAGTGCTGTCCTCCGCGTAAGAGGTATCAATGATTGTGGCAATGGTGGCATCTCCGATGCGCTGACGTTGAACATCATGGAAATCCTTGCTGCACCTGCTGCTGCACCTGAAGGACCCAGTGTTGTTGACCTGAAAGAGGTAACCAGCTCCGATTTCACAGCCACTGAGGTAACTGGAGCTGTTGGCTATACCTGGATGATCGATCCGGAAGCAGCCGGTGAATTAACTCCAAATGGCTTGCAACTGTCCGTTACCTGGGATCCTGACTTCAGGGGTGATGCCAGCATTACCTACGCAGGCGTTTCCGATGAATGTGAAGGATATTTCTCACCCGCCAAACTGGTAACGGTGAAGAATACCCTCGGCATCAATGAGTTCAATGCATATAACATCTCTGTTTACCCGAACCCAACTACCGGAAGGTTCAACCTGGCATTATTCACCAATGAGCAAAGTGTTGTAAACATCAGGATCTTCAACCTCCTCGGAACAATGGTATATGCCGAAGAGAATGTAAGTGTGTTCAACAAACTGACGAAAACCCTCGACCTTTCAACTCTTCCTAAAGGCATTTATCACCTGAAGGTGGAAGGAACAAAAGGGACCTCAATTATCCGCGTTGTAATCGACCGGTAACCGGAGCGTTTTAAAATACCATCCTGTAGTAGGGGCAATTCATGAATTGCCCCTACTTTTTTTTGGTTTGAACGAAATTTTTTGTCACATTCCAACTTTTTTCATTTCTTGACGTCACTACTGTTTGCGCATGACAGCTGATCAGGATGAAGCCCACGGCCTTCTGCAGAAGGCCTTCATCAAAGCCTTTAGCAAACTGAAAACATTCAGGGGTGACTGTACATTTGGTGTGTGGCTCAAGCGGATCGTCATCAACCAATGCATTTCCTACCTCAGGTAAAGCCAGGGTCATCTTTAACCTGTGACGGTTGTGATATTTTTAACATAAGTAGTTCGTCAACATTCTTTTTTGTATCTTTAACCCCGAAAGAAACAAAAAAGCGACCTTCCATGAATAAACATCTTCTACGGCATATCGCCGGCTTGTTGGCCGTTGTATGCGTTGTTTTTGTGAGCATTTTCTTCGCTCCATCTATAACCGCCCAGGTATTCAGCTACCCCGATGCATTATCCTCCGAGGGATTTGCCCTTAAAACCAGTTCTGAGAAAAGTGTGTCAATTGACTATTCGATCCACAATTTTGAACTTGTTGATGTATCAGTAAAGGGAGAGGTTATGAAAAGTGTAACCATTTCCGGTTCATTTCTTTTCAATGAAGAGGGTGCTCCTGACCTTCCGGGTTATAGCCGTTATATCGCCGTGCCTCAGGGAGCTACTGCCAAACTTAACGTAATCAATATCCAATCGGAGGTCATCCAGGGAATAGAGATTGCTCCTGCCCCACGCATTCCGAAAGACAATGAAGACGAGCCACTCTTCTACCATAAGGATCGCAAAATCTATAACAAGAACAGCTACTACCCCGAAAATCCGGTAGCACTGTCGGCCCCGATGAAGCTTCGTGGAGTAGATGTTGTGATGCTTGGGATTACACCGTTTCAGTACAACCCTGTTACGAAGGAGCTGGTTGTATACCGCGACATGAAGGTAGAGATCGAGTTCGAAGGTGGCAACGGCCATTTTGGAGAGGATCGGTTGAGAAGCCGTTTCTGGGATCCACTTCTGGAAGATGCAATCCTTAACCACACCTCTCTTCCGCCAATCGATTATGCTTCCCGAATAACCGAACCAACTGACCTTGTTGGCTGTGAATACCTGATTATTTGTCCTAATGGCACTGAATTCCAGTCCTGGGCAGATTCAATCCGCCAATTCCGTATTGCCGAAGGGATTACCACAATGGTTAAAACACTGACCGATGTAGGAGGAAACACCACCACCGCTATCGAAAATTACATCAATACTGCCTATAACACATGGACGCCCGCTCCTGCAGCTATTCTGTTGCTGGGAGATTACGGAACCAATGCCAACAACAGTATCATCGCACCTATCTACAACAGTTACTGTGCTTCCGATAATATCTATGCCGATGTTGACAACGACCATCTACCCGAAATCTGCCTGGCACGGATAACGGCTAACAACAATACTCAACTCCAGGTGATGTGCTCAAAGTTCCTTAATTACGAACGGAATCCGCCCACCTCATCTCTCTTCTATAACAAACCTATCACGGCGCTTGGATGGCAAACTGTTCGCTGGTTCCAGATCTGTTCCGAGACTGTTGGCGGTTTCTGGAAATATGAACAGGGGAAGGATCCAACCCGGATCAATGAGGTCTATATCGGCAACCCTGGTTCAGATCCCTGGTCAACAGCAACGAATACGAGTACGGTAATGAATTATTTTGGCCCCAATGGGGAGAACTATATTCCAGCAACACCTCAGGCGATGCCCTGCTGCTGGACAGGAGGCAACGCAACGGCAATTAACAATGCACTCAATGCAGGGGCATTTTGCCTGATGCACCGTGACCATGGCGCTGAAACCGGATGGGGAGAACCTTCATATAACAGCAATAACATTAACGGGTTGACTAATACAAACCTGCTCTCTTTCATCTTTTCAATCAACTGTCTCACCGGAAAATACAACTGGAGCAACGAATGTTTTGCGGAGAAGTTTCACCGCTATACCTATAACGGGGCCAATGCAGGGGCTTTAGGCCTGATTGCCGCTTCTGAAGTATCCTATAGTTTTGTGAATGACACCTATGTATGGGGGATGATGGATAATTTCTGGACCGATTTCATGCCAACTTATGGAACTACACCAGCGTCAAGGGATTTCCGTCCCTGTTTCGGCAATGCCGCAGGAAAAATTTTCCTGGAACAGTCCAACTGGCCTTACAACACCGGGAACAAACAGGTAACATACCACCTCTTCCACCACCATGGGGATGCATTTTCCGTGGTCTACTCCGAAGTACCCCAGGCTCTTACAGTGATTCATAACTCAAGTATCCCAGAAGGTTCCACTTCATTCACTGTTACCGCTAATTCCGGTTCGTTCATCTGCCTCTCTGTTGATGATGAGATTCTAGGGATTGCTGATGGAACTGGTTCTCCGGTATCTATCACCATTCCCGGATCTCTGATTGTTGGCGATGAGTTGATTGTGACTGTCACAATGCAAAACTACTTCAGGTACAAGTCAGAGGTCTCTGTAATCTATCCTTCAGGCCCCATCCCTGATTTCGAAGCCGATACTACGACGATCTGTGCTGCTGGAGGCATTAACTTTACCGACCTGAGTACCAACAACCCCACATCATGGAGCTGGACATTTCAGGGTGGAACACCCGGCACCTCTACGGTACAGAATCCGCAAAACATCGTCTACAACTCACCAGGCAGTTACAACGTTTCGCTGACCGTTGGCAACGGAACCAATTTCAATAGTACGACGAAACCTGGCTATATTGATGTGAGCTCAGCTGCTGGAACCCCAAATACTCCTTCTGGTGATACCTTGCTCTGTGAGAACAGTCCAAACACCCTCTATACGATCTATCCGGTTTCTAACGCCAGCTCTTACACGTGGACCCTGGTGCCGGATACAGCAGGTTTCATGAACCAAAATGACACATCATTAATCGTCGATTGGTCTAGCACCTATATAGGTTATGCCAGTATCAGTGTACAGGCGGTTAACGGTTGCGGTCCAGGCTCTTCGAGTCCACTTCTTCAGGTTCACTTACGCCCATTCCCCGAAACCCCTGAAGTCCCCACAGGTCCAACCAGCATGTGTGAAGGAATCGCTTCCTCCATTTATACAGTAACCCCGGCGCTGAATGCCGAAAGCTATATCTGGAAACTGGAACCCACAAACTCCGGTGCCATCTCGGGTACAGGAACCACAAGTACTGTTGACTGGGATCCTTACTTCTTTGGAACAGCACAAGTAAAGGTTAGAAGTGCCAATGCGTGCAATGAATCACCCTGGTCTGACCCACTGGACATTTCTATCATTGCCTACCCTGTTGTGGAACTCGGCAACGATACCACCATTCTGATTACAGGAACTCTTTTGTTGGATGCCGGTAATTCCGGATCTACCTACCTCTGGAATACCGGAGCCATTACTCAGACAGTCACAGCTGCGTTCCAGGGAAATCTATCCGATACCTACTGGGCTGAAGTCAACAACAGTGGCTGCATCTCCAGCGATACGATTGTGGTCTCGTTCGCAGACCCGGTTGGGAGCCCTGAAAGTTTCGGCAACCTGCAACTTCTGATCGCTCCAAATCCAAACAGAGGTCTTTTCAGGATTGAAATTACATCAAAAGAGGAAATCAGGCTGCATCTCGAACTTGTGAACACGCTTGGGGCCACAGTCTTCCAAAATAATGATATTTCTGTCTCCGGATCCTATTCTTCCTGGATTAATGTTCAGGATACTCCGAATGGCATGTACTCCCTGAAGATCCATATTGGCGATCAGGTAATCACTAAAAAGATCATTATTCAACGGTAGGGATAACGGATACTTACACCTGTATTTTATCAACAACTGCCTGTTTTTACTATTCTTCCCTCTTCAAAGCAACCATTTTATGCTTACCTTTGTCTTGTTGTTATTATTATTTAGTCCAGATTATGCACAGATCCTTATTACTCCTCGTCGCAGGCATGTTTCTGCACCTGGGTTCGTTTGCTCAAACGAACACTGAATCACTTGATACGGCAATGGATACGGCAAATTATCCATACTGGATTGACATGATGCAGGATCCCTCGGTCAACTTTTTCAAGGTTCAGCGTGCTTTTGACCAATATTGGGAAAACAGGCCGGTAACCCGAAGCAGCGGCTGGAAAGTGTTCAAACGCTGGGAGTATATGATGGAAAGCAGGGTATCCCCTAACGGAACCCGACCTGCACCTGATGAGGTATTCAAAGCCTATAAAGCATTTACCGATAACACAGAATCTACAAGCGGAAACTGGATCTCCTATGGCCCATCCCTCATCCCCTCACCGGGACCACCGGGCTACATAGGATTAGGACGATTGAATGTGATCGGATTTCACCCTACGGATACCAACACCCTTTTTGTTGGCTCCCCTTCGGGAGGCTTCTGGAAAACGACTGATGGCGGTTTGAACTGGGTCACGACCACCGATGCGATGCCCACGCTGGGTGTTTCAGCCATCGTTGCCGATTACAGTAACCCTTCTAAGATTTTAATAGGAACAGGAGACCGGGATGCCGGAGATGCTCCCGGAATGGGTGTTTATAAAAGTCTTGATGGTGGCCTTACCTGGGCTGCATCCAACTCCGGGATGGGGAATAAAACTGTTGGAAAGATCATCCAACATCCCACAACAGCTACCATCTTCCTGGCTGCTACGAATAGTGGAGTGTATCGGTCAACCGACGGTGGTGCTTCATGGACAATTTCTGTCAGTGGGAATTTTAAAGATATCTGTTTCAAACCCAATGATCCCACCATCGTTTATGCTGCTAAAAATGCAGACTTCTTTCGGTCATCAAACAATGGCGTTTCTTTTACTCAAATCACATCGGGTCTTACAACCGGACAACGTGGAACCATTGCAGTAACGGCTGCCAACCCAAACTATGTCTATTTTGTTCACTCAAACACATCATCCGGTTTTAAAGGGCTTTACCGATCAACCGATGCAGGGTTAAACTTTTCAACCCGCTCAACCTCCCCCAATATTCTCGATTGGTCTTGCAACGGAAGCGGAACCGGCGGACAGGGCTGGTATGACCTGGCCCTTACAGCCGATCCCCTCAACGCGGAAACGATCTATGTTGGAGGCGTCAATGTGTGGAAGTCCACCAACGGCGGGACTTCCTGGGCAATTAATTCACACTGGTATGGCGGTTGCTCGGTGGCCGAAGTGCATGCCGACTGCCATTTCCTCACCTACTCCCCTCTAAACGGAACCCTCTGGGCCTGTAATGACGGCGGGGTTTACTTCACCACCAATGGTGGAACTACCTGGACAGACCGTACCGAGACCATGACAATCGGGCAGATCTATAAACTTGGTCAGAGCCAGACTGTGAAGGAGAAGGTGATCAATGGCTTCCAGGACAATGGTTCCTATACATACAATGCCTCCGGATGGGAGCAATCAGGCGGGGGTGATGGCATGGAGTGTGCGGTTGATTTTACCAATGCCGCCTATACATACTACACCATCTACTACGGAGATATCTATCGGTTATTCAATAACGGGAATGATCTTCATATTGCTGGAAACGGGACTTTCGGGATCACCGAAAGCGGAGCCTGGATCACGCCGTTTATTCTTAGTGAATCTGATGCTAAAATGATGTTTGTAGGCTTCAAAAATGTATGGCGGTGCAATGATGTAAGAACCACGAACAATCTAACGTGGACCAAGATCTCCAACAACCTGGCAGGAAGTAACAGCAGCAACATGGCCGTTCTTGAACAATCGCCAGTTAACACAGATATTCTCTATGCAGCTCGTTCCGGCAACAAACTTTTCAGGACTGATAACTGCATGGCCGCAACCCCCACATGGGTTGACCTCACCTCTTCTCTTCCTGCCACAGGCACAGCTACCGATCTTGCTGCTCATCCCACGGAGGCTAACACTGTTTATATGACAATGGGTAACAATGTCTACAAATCAACTGATAAAGGGCTCTCCTGGACAACAATTACCGGAAACCTTCCCGGCATCCATATGAATACTATCGTATGTTACGCAAACGGTCCCGAAGCATTATATGTTGGCACTGATGCCGGTGTTTATTACAAAGACCTGAATACCGTTACGTGGATCAATTTCAATTCAGGGCTTCCGGTGAGTGCGGAAATAACAGAACTTGAAGTATACTACGATAATGACTCGGTAAGCGCCGATGTGATCAGAGCGAGTACGTATGGCCGGGGACTTTGGGGATCTGATATGTACGTCCCCTATTCCGTAGATTTTTCGGCCGATTCAACCACAATCTGCCAGAACTTGAATGTAGATTTCACCGACCTCTCTTCGGGGACACCAATTTCCTGGAGCTGGTCATTTCCAGGAGGGACTCCTGCTACATCGACACAACAAAATCCAGCAGATATTGTCTATAATTCTCCCGGAACATACGACGTAACGCTCACTACAACATGGAATAACTATACAACCTCGGCAACCAAACCCGATTACATTACAGTCGATCCGTTACCGGACACTCCCGGCACCCCTGATGGAGATACCCTTCTGTGTGAAAACAATCCCAGCACGATTTACACGATTGATGCCGTTGCCAACGCAACCTCCTATACCTGGATGCTGGAGCCGGACACAGCCGGAATCCTCACTCCATCCGACACTTCCGTGCTGATTGACTGGGTTGATACATGGACCGGATATGCTACCCTCACGGTTCAGGCCGGCGGAGACTGCGGCACCACCCCTGCATCACCAGCCCTTCAGATCCACCTCAGGCCATTCCCTGAACAGCCAGCTGCCCCATCGGGCGCCACACCTCTTTGCCAGGGATCTTCAAATACGTTGTACACCACCAGTCCGGCCGCCAATGCGCTGAGTTATGAATGGGCTCTCTCTCCTGTGGAAGCAGGATCTATCTCGGGAAGCGATACCGTGGGGACCGTCGTATGGAGTAATCTGTTTGCAGGAACTGCTTCGGTGCAGGTGAAGAGCATCAATGCCTGCAATGAAAGCGAATGGTCAGGCCCGTTCGACGTCACGATTTTCCCTTACCCCGACGTGAACCTTGGCGAAGACACAAGCATCACCTATACCCAATCCCTCATCCTGGATGCCGGGAATCCGGGTGCTGATTATCTCTGGTCAACAGGCGATACAACCCAAACCATCGATGCTTCATATACCGGAAACCCGTTTATAACTTACTGGGTAGAAGCCACTCTGGACGGATGTTCCGGCAGCGATACAATTTCAGTCACCTATACCGACCCGGTTTTCATCTCAGATCCGAACCATGGCATCCGGATACAGATTATTCCAAATCCCAACAATGGCGACTTTGTGCTGGATATTGCCTCAGAAAATCCTGGTAACTTTATTCTTGAGGTGTCAGATATGAAGGGAAGGATAGCAGTTAGAAAACAATTGGTCAATCCTGGCAAATCGGTACAGGAAGAAATCTCAATCCCCGGAGCACAGGATGGAGTTTATCTCCTCCGAATCATTTCAGAAACATCCCTGTTGGTCGAAAAGATCCTTGTTTTGAACTAATTCTTTGTGCCCGAAAGCAACCCTTCTGTCTCTTTGCAGGTCAATATACCGGCTTTCGGAAGTAGAAGGCAAATCAGACTGTTATGAGAAAATATCCGATATACGTAATTATCTGCTTCATTGGTTTATCTGCCATCTCTGCCATTTCCCAGAATTTGCCTCATTGGCCAAAGATTACTCCTGCTGGGAAAGGGAAAGTGAATACCTATATCGACAACATGGGTTACTGGGATGAAATGGCACGAATGGGCTATGTGGAGGTAAATCCGTGGAGAGTGATCCCAAAAGCCATTCATGGCACCTCCATGATTCAACCGGATGGCATGTTTGTGCAGGATTCGCCGGATGTGGCGGTGACAGCCAGCGGAGCTACTACCCAAAGTGAGAATTCGATTTTCATTGATCCAGAGGATGAATCTATCCTCATAAACTCAAATAATTCCAGCGACTGGAACGGTTCGTACGCGCAAAATTTATATGGTTGCGACAGGTTTTGGTCTTTTGATGCCGCTTCAACCTGGGGAGGATCCATCTATGGTGTTGGTCAGGCCAATAACGGAGACCCTGCTACTGCAATAGGACGAAACGGATGGTACTATGTGGGAAAGATCAACAATGGCAGAGGGCAGTCGGTCGCCTATTCCACCAACCAGGGCCAAAATTGGACGGATGTCCCGGTAGCCCAGGTTTCGGGAGGGTTCGGAGACCTTTTAGATAAAAATCATCTTTGGATCGACAACTCGGAAACGAGTCCTTATCAGGGATACCTTTACGCAGCCTGGTCATGCTATGTTGACGGATCACCCAACCAAAATCAGATTGAGATAGCCCGTTCCACCAACCAGGGAATCTCCTGGTCGATTCCCATTGGGATCAGTGAACATGTGAATGCAGGAAAACACAACCAGGGAGTGAATATTCAGACCGGCCCCAACGGTGAGGTCTATGCCGCATGGATTATCTATGACACCTGGCCTTCGGATGAAACCGCTATCGGATTTGCCAAATCTCTTGACGGAGGTGAGACCTGGGTCCCCGGCAATCGTATCCTAACAGACATCAAAGGCATCAGGGCAAGCGGCACCAGCAAAGATATGAGGGTAGCCTCATTTCCGGTGATGACCGTCGACCTGAGCAATGGTCCCAACCAGGGAAACCTCTACATTGTTTGGGCCAATATCGGGGTCCCCGGCCTCAATACGGGCAACGATATCGACATCTACATGATCAGTTCTTCCAACCTGGGGGATACCTGGTCGACACCCATACGCGTAAACCAGGACCCTTCGGGTTTGGGAAAGCAACATTTTCTCCCCTGGGTAACGTGTGATCCGACAAACGGGAATCTTTGCGTGATCTATTACGATGACCGCAATGTCGACAGCACCATGCTTGAAACCTGGGTCTCTTATTCGTATGATGCCGGAAATAGCTGGACTGACTTCAAGGTCTCCGATGTGGCATTTACTCCGGTGCCAATCGCAGGTATGGCAGCAGACTATTTTGGTGACTATATTGGCATCAAGGCACAGAACATGAAGGTTTATCCGATATGGACAGATAACCGGGCCGGCAATGCACTGGCATACGTTTCGGCATTCGACCTGGGCCCTCCTCCCGGCCAGCCATATGTATCGTATTACTCCAATGAGCTTACTGGAATTCCCGGAGGCATTCCACAACCAATGAACTTTGGGGACTCCCTTCACCTGAGTCTCGGACTAAAAAACATCGGTGACCAGCCCGCTGAGAACCTCACTGCCGTTATATCAGTGGCCTCACCCTTTATCTCACTCACAGACTCAACGGAAGACTACGGCACCCTGGAGGCTGAGGAGATCAAGATCATCCCCAACGGATATGCGTTCAAGGTGTCGGATACTATCCCCGACGGCATCAAGGTAAAGTTCACCGTAACGGTTACCAGTTCGGATACCAGCTGGCAAAGCCACTTTTCCATAGAATCCCATGCCCCGTCGTTGCGGGTCACCAGGCTTGTGATTGACGATGAAAGCGGTGGAAATAACAACGGTAAACTCGACCCGGGAGAGACTGCTCAGGTACGAGTCACTACTGCCAACTGGGGCGACTTTCCCTGCCTCAATACGTATGGGCTCCTCTCCTGTGCTTCACCATATATCACAATACATACCGACAGCTCCTACCTCGACACCATTGTTATCCTTGCACCAAAAACGGCTGTTTTCTCTCTTTCTGTGGATGATGAAGCCCCCACCGGCGTTGGGCTATTCCTTGATTACCGGGCTGTTTCAGGTCTCTATCATGCCGATGCATCATTCATGCAAACAATAGGGATCGTAGTGGAAGACTGGGAGACAAACTCCTTCAACAAGTTCCCCTGGCGTAATACCGGGAACAAGCCCTGGACCATTACAACGGTCAATCCCTATGAAGGAATCTATTGTGCTGTCACCTTTGAGCTGGATGATTACCAGGCCTCCATCCTGGATGTTGACTACACGGCTGGCGTTGACGACAGTATCTCATTCTACCGAAGGGTTTCGTCGGAACCCGATTACGATTTCCTGCACTTCTATATTGATGGCAATCTGCAGGGAAGCTGGTCGGGGGATGTTAACTGGGGACGTATTGCATTCCCCGTATCTGCCGGCACACACAACTTCAAGTGGAGGTATGCAAAGGATATTTTTCTTGGTGTAGGGTTGGATAAGGCATGGGTAGATTTCATTGATTTCCCGCCTCCTATTCTACCCGAGATCAATGCCGGACCTGATGGCTCCGCTTGTAATGGCTCTTCCTATCAGCTTAACGGGATGGCATCGGGACAGGACAGCCTGTTGTGGACGACCAAAGGAGACGGGACTTTCAACAACGATACGATTCTCAATCCGCTCTATTATCCCGGGGCCAACGATATCCTCTCCGGAGAGGTAAAATTATTGCTCCGTGGGTTTGTGGAATTTGGCAGTGCCGTCAGCAGCCTGATGCTGACCATCGGAGAGAGCCCTGAGGTCGCCATTCTTGTTGATCCGAAGGATACCCTATGCTCCTGGCAATCCGGAACGCTTTCAACTCAATTGCTGCCCGGCTTGGCCTATATCTGGTCTCCCGGGGGAAATACAGCTCCCTCCATTGCGATTGATACGTCGGTTGCCGGAGGGATTGGGACAACCTGGTTCAAGGTTACTGCAACAAACTCCGAAGGCTGCTCCACTTCCGACTCGGTAGAGATTACCTTTAAGGATTGTACGGCGATTGACGAACTTGCCGATCGGTTCTCCTATTCAGTGTCACCAAACCCCACCAGCGGGGAGTTTGATCTGCGGATCCATTCTCCTGAACGGGAAGTTCTCTCCTTCCGGATCCTCTCTTCCGGAAGTCAGGTCATTCTTGAAGAGAAAGAGGTTGTTGTGAGCGGTAACGTCATCCGGCATCTGGACATCCGGCATCTGGCATCAGGCATCTATTTTCTGGAAATTGATAGAAGGAGCGGAAAAACAACGGAAAAAATTATTCTTGTGAAGTAATCTTATTATAAAAAGAACAGTGCCACACCACCCACTGCAATAACGGCTCCAATAATTTCTTTTAACGTAACTTTCTCTTTCAGAAACACGGCAGAAGGGGCGATGATAAGAACCGGGACGATCGACATCAGGGTTGCGGCAACCCCGGCGGAGGCATACTTCACGGCTATGAGAGAAAAGGAGACACCCAGGAAGGGTCCGAAAAAGGCGCCGAGCGACATCTGCAGCATTGCTTTGCGGAATGTAAAAGCCAGTACAACATCCCGCCACCTTCTAAGGAAGCTAAAAATCAGCACAAATCCGAATATTCCGGCGAGGATACGGATCTGAGAGGCAGCAAATGCATCGTAGTCCTGCATTCCGAACTTGCTGAGAACAAGTCCGGTTCCTTGTCCTACAGCGCCAGCGAAGGCAAGCAAAATTCCAATGAGAGGAAACCCGATCTGGATACGGTTGAACATCCCCTTATGTACCGATCTGTCAGCTTTTTTCAAAACAACCATGGATATCCCGGCCATGGTCACAATCATTCCAAGCCAGTTCTGAGGGGTAAGTGTCTCACCCAGGATGATCCAGCTAATGAGGGCTGTTATTGGAGGTGTGAGCGACATGATGAGCATCGATACACGGGCGCCGATCAAAATGAAAGCCCTGAAAAGGCAAAGATCGCCAATGACGAAGCCTATCAGTCCGGAAATAAGCAGGTAGAACCAGGCTTCTGCCGTGGCATCAACAGGGAAAAAATACCCTCTGTAAAAGAGGGTAAAGAAACTCAGAAAGAAGAAGCCGAGAATCAGCCGGAGAAGATTGAGAACGAGAGACCCTATTTTTTTTCCGGCAGCTTCAAATGCAAGCGCTGTGACAGTCCAGAAAACCGCTGTGATCAGTGCCGCTATTTCTCCCCAGTGCTCAATCATCGGTTACTTAGCCAGTCCTGGGGATTCATGATCGTTTTGGCTTGCCATATCTGGAAATTAATTTCCGATTTTCCCTCATCTGCATTGTAGTAGGCCTTGCCGATGACCTGTCCGGTTACCACAGTCTCGCCAGCCGTGACCATGACTTCATCCAGGTTGGAATAGACAGTAAGGTAATCGCCATGACGCAGCATCACCACCATGTTGAGGTTAGGGATGGAGAGAACCTTGCTCACGACGCCATTGAAAACAGCTTTGACGGGCGCTCTTTGTCCGGTCATGATGTCGATCCCGTTATTATTGACCTTCACGTATTTAAGTACCGGATGCTGATGTTCTCCAAACGTGGATGTGACCACTCCCTGGTCTGTGGGCCATGGAAGACGTCTTTTGTTGGCGGCGAAGTTGGAAGAGAGTCTCATTTCGGCAGCTTTGACACCGGCATCCCGGTTTTTATCCGATGACCTTGCCTTTGCCTCTTCTGCCAGGATGCGTTCTATCTCCTTCTGCAGTTTCTGCAATGCTTTCTGGTTTGTGCGCAAGGTTGCCAGCAACTGCTTCTCTTTCTTTGAAAGGTCCTGAACTGTTCTGTCTTTCAACAGCTTTTCTTTATCAAGTTTGGATTTCTCCCCCGACTCCGTTTCGGATAACTTAAGCTTTTCAGCACGCGTAAGTTCCAACGCATGCATCTGTTTACTCAAGGCAACCTGGGCTTCACGGATGCGTTCAGCCTGCTTCCGGCGGTACGCCGTATATTGCTGGTAGTACTTTAGCCGCTGATACGCCTGGTTAAAATCCTTTGCTGAAAAGATAAATAGCAGTCTGTTTTGGGCCTTGGTGATCTTATAGGTATAATAGATCATCCTGGCATACTCTTCGTTCAACTCCTTCAGCTCCTTTGAACGCTTATTGATCAGGACCTGGTCTTCACGTATCTTTCGGTTCACCTCATTGATTTCCTTCCCGATCGTGTTAAGCAGTATTTCACGCTTCTTGATACGACTGTTCAGCAGTTGCAGATCACGCAGGGAGGTCTCCTTGTTCTTTTGTGTCTGATTAAGCAGTTTGGAGGTGTATTCGATCTCCGTCTCCAGCTTCTGGCGATCCTGATTCAATTTATCTTTGGTTGTTTGAGCAGAAACACTCCATCCAAAACAAAAAAACAGAATTATCACAGATGCCAACAGGAACCGCGGAGCCGGATATTTAACCAACAGGTTGTTCATGGCCTGACACGCGTAAATTTCGACGGGATCGAGAATGGGAATTTCATCGGTTCGTCAATGTTGATTCTGGAAAAGGTAACATCAACAAGAATCTTGTTCTCTGCTGTAATCAGGTATATCATCTCCCGGGGAAAGAGCTGGGTTCCGATGGCCTCAAACGAGGAATAGGTGGCATCAAGTTTAATGTTATCCTTGCGGATCTCCTTCACATCAGCCCGGGTGATTTTGAAGGATGCAGGGTTCAGCCAGATATTCTGGATGAAGACATTGTGTTCCTCATCCTGGCGCCGGACATATTTCTTCAGTTTCTGACGTGCAGAGGTAGATAATTTGTATTCGTTTTTATCAATCGTGGCTTTGAACTTTCCATCCTCGTAAAATGAGATATCATTGCCAATCAGAAAGGATTGCAGGATATCGTATTCAATACTCGTATTCAGAAATTTATTCAGGTCATACCAATCTCCGATCAGGTAGGTGTTGTTTAACCTGTTGATGTATTTGATCGAATCCTGTGAAATCATCAGGCGCATTCCTTCCAAACCCATGACTGATAAGGAGAGCCAGATCAATGTATCTTTCTGGATACGGATCTGGCCGGAGAAAGCGTATTTCTGGTTCCCGTTTTTGTAGTCAGCTGAGAAGCGTGCACTTAAAGTGGTAAACTGTAGTTCCCTCTCCTTCAGCTTGCTAAATAAATATTCGGATCCCTCAACCTTTATTGGTTGCTTGATTATGCTGCGATGTGTTTTGCAGGATGAGAACAACAGCACACCGGCAATACCGATCAATATGAATTTCGAGAAAAATGGGGTTTGTAATTTCATTCTTCGATCCATTTTTTGCCGGAGATTTTCTTTGGAAGTAGTTCCGAGCCATTTCCTTTTTCCAGCGCCTGTTTCCAATAATCCATTGCTTCTGATTCTCTCCCCAGCTTAAAGAGTACATCTCCGTAATGTTCCAGAACTTCTCCGGAAATATTCTCTTTGTCCTGCATGGACTTTCCGATCCATTCCAGGGCATTTTCATACTTGCCCAGTTTGAAAAGGACCCAGCCATAGGTATCCTGAAATGATGAATTATTGGGGTCGCTATCAAGCGCTTTTTTCGACATCTGTTCAGCCTTCTCCAGTTCCTTCCCGCGAATGGCCAGGTAGTAGCTGTAGTTATTCAGGACATAGGGACTGTTTTCTTTGATCTGCAGGGATTTCTCATAGGCTTTGTCTGATTCGGCCGGCCTGTTGAGGGCATGGTAGGTGTCACCCAGGTACATGTAGTACTGTGAAAGGATCTCGTTGTTGCTCACAACCAGTTTGACACCCCGGTTCAGGAGTTTTTCCGCTTCTGTATAGTTCTTGACCTGCATTTCCCCCAGCGCGGTGAACAGGTAGAGCACTGGCTGTTCGGGGTATAGTTCAATGGCACGATGACCATATGTGCTCAGGTGGTCGTAGTCATTCATCAACAGATCCATCCGTAAAATCTCCTCCCACACCACAAACTTACTGCTGTCCATGGAAATAACCCTGAGAAAGGCATCACGGGCTTGTTCAAACTGCTCATCCTGAGCCAGCAGGTCCCCGTGAATGGAATATGCTTTGGGATCGTCAGGATGCGTTGCAACCAGTAATTCTGCCAGTTCAAACGCCTGTTCTTTCAGGTCCGTTACAATTTCGTTGATGGTATAGAAAGAAAGAAGGATGTTGATCTTTGTGTCAATGTCAAGGTTGGAATTCCCAAAACCGAGTTTAAGTTCCTCAAATACTTTCTCTTTCTCGCCGGTCTTTCTGTAATAGTC
>JACZJJ010000132.1 GCA_014860625.1 Bacteroidales bacterium
ATAACATCTCTTCCGGTAACTATGTCGATGTACTGGAGGCAAAAGAATATTACACAGTTCAAAACGGAGAAAAATCCTCACGCCACCGCATTGTCAACAACCTCCTTGGCACCAAAACCTTTTGTCCGGTCGTCAGGCGAACTGAGAAACTTTCCAAACTGGATTCAGCCGATCTGCGTAAAAGGTGTGAGGATATTGTCACGGCATATCCACCGGAACTCCTTCGCCGGGCGTTGAGCTACCTCTATAACAAAGAAACGAAATCATCCTTTGAAATTGAACACATAAAGCCCAATGCTTCCCGGACTGAAAAATTCATTGCCTCTTTGGAACTTGCCGAAAAGGAGGATTTTTGCGAGAAGGAAAGGCTGATAGAGCTTCAGAACCGTATTGTTGACCCGCGATTTAAAGACAGTGACTACCGGTCGAGCCAGAATTTCGTCGGACAGACGGTCGCTTATCAGAAAGAGATTATACATTTCATCTGTCCAAAGCCTGATGACCTGCCAAATCTGATGTTGGGTCTAATCGATTCCCATAAACGGATGAAGGCGGGAAATGTTTCTCCGGTCATCCATGCAGCGGCGATTGCCTACGGTTTTGTATTCCTGCACCCGTTTGAGGATGGAAACGGACGAATCCATCGATTCCTGATACATAACATCCTTTCGCTGCAGAAAATGGTACCATGCGGACTCATGTTCCCGGTTTCGGCAGTCATGCTTAAGAATCCTGCGGATTACGATGCATCGCTGGAAGCGTTCTCACGGCTTTTACAGGGGCTCATTGATTATCGGCTGGATGAAATGGGTCAAATGACCGTCGAAAATGATACTGCATGCTGGTATCAGTATATGGATATGACATCTCAGGCAGAAGCCTTGTACGAGTTTGTAACCAAAACAATTGAAGAAGAGCTCGTGGAAGAACTCAGCTTTCTGGCTAACTATGATAATACCAAGAAGGCGATACAGGACATCATTGACATGCCTGACCGCCTGATTGACCTATTCATCCAGTTGTGCCTGCAGAACAACGGCAGCCTTTCAGCAAGAAAAAGATCGGCTCACTTTCATTTCCTGACCGATGAAGAATTTGCGGCCATAGAGCAGGCTGTAAGAAATGGCTATAACAGGCCAGATTAATCAATAGCCTGGATGGTGTAGAGCTTGGTTCCGTATCGCTTTTGTGGAAGTGACGTCATTATAACTGTTTGCCTAAGCACTTAAATTAACTGAGATACGTAAATTTAAAATTTCAAGTCTACCCCAATTGATACCCCTAAATTTTGCATAATCTGGAAGATAAGTCAGATATCGGCGTCTGCCTACCTACCTTCACTTCCTGCTCCCAGCAGCAGATATTTAACCACTGGAACACAAAGGACCTTCGTGGTACCGACCTCGATTTCCTTCTCCAGATCGTTGGTGAGCAGCAGGCACTGCCCAGTATCCTTTTGCAAATCACCAAAGGCGGTCAGTTCGCGTTGCGGAATCTCCGTCTGTAATGCATCCTCATACCAGACCTGAATCCTCTGAGTGATAGATACACCCTCCTTGACGATAAAGTCGGTCTCCCCTCCTTCAGCGCCAAAGTAGACTTCTTCGTAGCAACGTAGCAGTTGATTGTGAACGACGTTTTCGACCAGACGACCGGCGTCGGCCGAAAAGGAGAAGGCCACCCGGTTGCGCAACCCCGTGTCGATGGCGTAGGGCTTGAATCCTGCCCGCTGAACGCTTTTGAGGGACCAGCTGAACTTCTGCAACTGGAAGGTCAGATAACTTTCAAGGATCGCGGAGAGGTAATTCTCGGTCTTATCCTGGGAGATGGAGAAGTTGCTTTTCAGCTTGTTGACACTGGTCAGCCGAGTGTTATTGGTCAGCAGAAAAACCGCCAGGTTGCGCAAGTTGGCCACATCACGGATCTCGTGGCGGGTCACGATATCCCGATAGAGAATATCCTCAAAATAGTTTTTCAGCAGCAGCTCCCGGTCGTCATCGTTCTGTTTGAGGACAACCTCGGGGAACCCACCATACTTGAGGTAATCATGAAAATGATGACGGATCATGTTCTTGGCAGAGAAATATTCAAGTTCTGAATGAACTTTAATCCCTTTGAAGCGCAGGAATTCCATGAAGG
>JACZJJ010000133.1 GCA_014860625.1 Bacteroidales bacterium
AGTACATGGCCATGATGGCGTTCGGGCCGTCGTATTCAAATTGGTTTGGCTGATTGTTCCAGTATATGCTGTTCCATAAATACAATACCGATGGCGCCTGATCCATATAAAAGTATATGGCTCCGCCTGTTGCACCTGCCGAGTTACCATAAAAGGAATTGTGATAGTCATAGGGGATTCCGCTGGTAGTGGCATATGACAGGCCGCCTCCTACATTCCCCGCTTGATTACCGGATATCCTGTTGCGGTAGAAATCCATGTCGCCACTTTCTGTATATACAGAAATTCCTCCTCCATTATTATAGGCGGAATTATCGAAGAAATCATTGTCCCAGATACTCAGGACTCCTGCTCCGTGCTCGATCCAGCAGCCCCCGCCATCACCCACATCGCTATCGGCCAATCCGGCCTCGTTCTGTTCAAAACGGTTTTCTGACATGTAAAGGTCGCCTTCTATCTGAAGTTCAAGCAGCAAGCCCGCACCGGCACCGATCTGCGTGGTATTGCCAATATGAATATTGTTATGATAGTTCACCTCTCCACCTCCGGGTAACCTCATCCATAATCCGCCTCCACCCAGGCCGGAATGGTTATCATCAAAAAGGTTATTATGTATATCAGCTGCCGCGCCTGTGCCTAACAAATACACCATAGCACCTCCGGCATCTTCAAAAGCCAGGTTGTTGCGATAGGTATTCCCAAACATGATGGCCGTTCCTCCTGCATCGGAATACAACATGCTGCCACCTGCATCATCCCCCTGGGCTTCATTATTGATAAAAGTGCTATTGCTGAGCGAGATCAAGCCATGGTCGGTTCCAACGAATAATCCACCGGCATCATTTCCTGTAGCCTTATTATTCTCGAAATAGCATCCGTCGATATATACTTCCCCGCTAATGCTGTAAACGGTAAGCCCTCCACCAAAATCGGTGGCAGTATTGCTTTCGAACACACAGTTGGTAATGTTTAGTGTCGCCGTCTCGAAATTCATGCTTACTGCGCCATTGGTTCCTAAGCCATTCATAAAGCTCAGGTTGGAAACCAATACATCTGCATTGGGCATAGTGGTTTCGATGATCAATAATTTACGGGAATCAGAGCCATCAAGGATGGTAAATTCAGCTCCTTCCCCAATTATGCTAAGTGTATAATCTTCTTCCGAATAAAACATAAGTGTGGAAGTAAGGTTATATATGCCATCGTTCACATTTATCACATCGGCTTCACCATTGTTGGCAGCCGTCGTGAGTGCCGACTGGAAATCGACAGGGCTGGAAACATTAAATTCTGCTGCAGTTGAAAATAGGCTTCCAAATGTGAATAGGATGAATGCAAGTGCATAGATCTTTGTTTTCATGGCTATTGTTTTATCAGCTTGAAATTGCTGTTGTTGTTATTACTATTTGTGAGCCTAAGCATGTATATACCCTTTGGCAATTCCTTAATATCCAGCTGGAATTTATTGCCTCTTTCATCTCTTTGTAACAAGCGTTTGCCCGCCAGGTCATATATGCCTATTTGATAACTATCATCCTCTCCGGTTTCAATATTTATGATGTCAGTTGTGGGGTTAGGATATATTGATATTTCAGGTTGAACTGTTTCCGGATCTGCTACACCCATCGTAAAGCCGGTATGGTAACAGGCCACCTTCATTTCGTGATGGCCAAAAGGATTCATATCGCCCCCGGCAAAGATCCTGCTCTGGTTTTCACTCAGTACCAGATCGACAACCCGATCTTGCTCACCGAGATCGGTAAGGGTAAAACCGTTTACGCCAAACGACATATCCAATATCCCATTGTTGTTTATCCTGCCAATCATAAAATCATTGGGGTCATTGATGTTTGTAAATCCTCCCAGATAATATTTTCCATCTGACTGCTGAACCGCGTCGTAGATTGCTTCATTGGATGTGGGAAACCTCAGTGTTGACCAGCCATTCAAACCGAAGCTATTGTCTAAACTCCCATCAGAGGTATTAAACCTAACAGCAAAAATGTCGTAATCGGTATCAATGTGCAGATAATCACCTAAAATAGCAAGTGTTCCGCTTCCAGCATTGTATGCAAGCCCCCTGGCTGAAAAGCTCAAGGCATCGCCAAATGGTTCCAGAATGACATAGCCCGTGCCATTAAAGCTTGTGATCAAGCTACCATCACTCAGGTTGTGCTTGCTTATAAAAGCATTTACGCCGGCAATATCATCACCACAGGTATATATACATCCGGCATCGCTGTCGATGGTCAGCTTCCTCATTATCCCCAAACTGACAGGAAATTCATATAAGCCATCGCTCCCAAAGGAAGTTACCGCAGTTCCATCCTGATCAATGCAAAGCATCAGTGGTTCATAATCGACCGAATAGCCCGACATTACAATGTTGTATCCGTCAATGGTATTGTAGACATCGATACAGGTTGGAACAAAGGATGTGGATTCATTGATGTATGAACCAGTACCCGCGAAGAAAGGGTCTAGGCTTCCATCTTGATCCAAACGGCTGACAAAAGGATACCCTTCGCCATAATACCCTGCGATGATGATCTCATCATTCGGCAACACATAGGTGGCCAAAACGGATTCCGTATCATCATAATAATTCGCGAAATACGTGATGTTATTGCCAAAGTTATCCACGGAACCGGTCTCATCCATCCTCGTAGCTATCACATATGTGTCGAAAGTGCTCAGGTCTTCCATAAACCCGCCAATAATAATGCGATCGTTGCTCTGACGAGAGATGCTGAATAACATCGTGGATTGCCCTGTGAAACTAAAGGTTGCAATACCATCAATGCCATAGTTCAGGTCAAGGTCGCCCGGGTCCTGGGCGCTGAGTGATGCTGTCAGGCATATGCCCAATAAAAGACTTAAAATATTTTTCATGTTTTTTAGTGTTTAATTATTTTACTTGTATGATGGAGGTTGTCTCTGGACAATTTCAGAAAGTATATACCCTTTTCAAGATGTTGAATGTTGATGTGAAGGTCTTTCCCTGCCTGACTTTCCTGTATGATTAATTTCCCTTCAGGAGATAAAACATCGATGAGGTAATTGCCCTCAAGGCTGGTACTGATATGAATGAGATCTTGAGCAGGATTAGGATAAATTGAAATTTCCTGCTGACTGACATCAGAATCTGAAATTCCCACACCAAGCCCTGTATAATAGCAAGCTATGGTGCCGTAATTATTTGAAAAATGATAAGCCCTTCCTCCTCCATATATTCGGCTCTGATCTGCATTTAGGGCAATCCCATTCAACATATCCATGTCATCACTGATATCAGTAAGCACAAGACCATTGATGCCGAAACTAGTGTCAAAAAATCCATTGTTCAATAATCTACCCAGCATAAAATCAAAGTTTCCGTTGGCGTTTGTTGACCCACCGAAGTAATACTTATCATCTGTGTTTTGAAGTATGGCATCACTGATAAATTCTTGGGAATCCGGAGCCCTTAAGGAAGACCAACCGCCAATACCAAAGTTATTGTCCAGAGATCCATCGGCACAGTTTAATCGGATCGCATACATGTCATAATCTCCATCACTGTGTTTGTATTGGCCAAAAAGTGCAATTGTATTATTAGTTAAGGTGCTGTGAAATACCAGCTTGCTGGCTTCAATTAATATTCCTGTTGGGTGGGTAAAGTTGAATATTCCATCCGTATTAAAAGAGTTTTCCAATTCACCGGTAATGATATCATGTTTGCTTACAAATGCGTTTGTCCCATCGAGGTCATTTCCTGCCGCATAGATGTAAGAATTTCCTGAGAAATTATAGAGATAAATATCTTTATAGATAGCACCAGGTCTGCTCAACACAAATTGGCCATCAGTACCAAATGAACTTACTATCTGGCCGTCTTGATCCAATTTAAGAATTGTAGGCTCCACCATAGCATTGATTGTGTATCCGCATACATAAATGCTGTAATCACCGCTTAGGCCATAATGAACACTTATGCTTCGGGGTTCAATGTCGATACCTGCTGCATTTGAGATCCCCCCGGTGCCGAAGTCAGTATCCGGATTTCCATCGGGCAAAAGCCGCATGACAAAATAATAGACAAAGCCTCCGCCGCTACTATACGTGTATCCGGCTATGAGTATTTTGTCATCAGGGAGTACATAAGTTGCCATTATTTTTTCCTCGTCAAAACCAAGCTGGTAATTGAACCAGGTGGAAGCGCCAAAGGGAGCCAAAGAGCCATCTGTATTGAGTTTGTATGAAAGTAGACCATAATCTAATGAACCATCAATATAATATCCTCCAGTCACAATTTTATCATCCGACATTATATCAATGTCATTAAGGAAATTATTGTAATAAAACTCAGGAATACTAATTCCATATTCACCATAGTTGAGATCAAGGTCTCCCGGGTTTTGTGCTTTAAGGGATACCATAAGGAAAATCCCTAATAGAATGGCTAATATCTTTTTCATAGCTGTTTATTGGATAATAATTTTACTTGATTTGATGAACTTATTGCCGGAAATGACGTTTAACAGGTACATCCCTTCATGGATCCCACTTACATTCAGATGTAAATTTTCTCCAAACAGGGTTTCACTCTTCAATAGCTTTCCTGCCAGGTCATATACTTCGATAGTATAGGTATCTTCATTTCCGGTTTCAATCGTTATTATTTCATTAGCAGGATTTGGATACACCCTGCAAATAAGGCCTGGTTCTGATTTCTTCTCTGCTATTCCTACCGTATATCCGGTATGAAAGCATGCAATGGTTCCGGTGTAATATGGGTTTCCATAGCCACTCATTCCACCGGCATATAATTTACTTTCGTCATTGCTCAGGGCGATGCTTTTGACCTGATCATGATTGTCGATATCAACAACTGTAAATCCACCAGAGCCAAAAGATGGATCGGCATATCCATTATTCAGGATTCTTCCAACCATGAAGTCAGCACCATCGCCTACACTAAAGGTATGGCCACCAACATAGTATTTCTCATCACCTTGTGAAACAGCATCTTCAATAAATTCATCCTGTCCGGGAATTCTTAAAGAGGAAAATCCACCGATTCCAAATGTTTCATCCAATGTTCCGTCTGAAGCATTCAGTCGGATGCCGAATATATCATTGTCTCCATCGGGATGCAATAAATATCCGAATGCAGTGATGAGGTTTGCGGCCTCATTCATCAGCATGGTTTCGGTGCGAATATGTGATGAAAGGCCCGAAAAGGTATAGATCCCATTCGTCCCGAATTCTTCAATCAAAGTCCCTGTTGAAAGTTGATGTTTGGAAACAAAGGCATCGGGGCTCAGCCACTCATATCCACATCCATAGAAACAACTGTTTGCCGGGTCGATGACAATATCTAGAAATTCACCATCATGTTCGGTCATTTGATACAAGCCGCCTGTCCCGAAACCACTTACAACGTATCCTTCCTGGTTTAACATGATTATTTGCGGGATGTCGTATCCGTTATCTGTTCCACAAACAGCAATTGTGTAGTTCGTTTCATCTCCGAATATTTCTATGTTATTCACCTTAAAACTGAAGCTGTCATCTGTAAAAATGCCATCTCCTGAGAAGGATGCATCAAAGGTTCCATCTGAAAGCAATTGCATTACAAATACATTTGCCGGGGTAGACTGATGTCCTGCCAGGATAATTTTACCATTGGGAAGGATTTGGCTTGCATAAATGCATTCGCTTTCAACCCCCGGATTGAAATTGTGTTCTACAGTTCCGGTACTGCCATAATTGATCATTGTTCCGTTTTCATCAAGCTTTGCCGAAACGCAAACAGAACCATAATCTTCTTCAAAATACTGTCCTCCGGTGATTATGTGATCATCAGGCAGCACACTTATTGTTTCAATGTTGTTAGAAAAATTCAGCGGCAACCTGGAAATACCGTTTATCCCAAAGGTAAGATCCAATTCTCCCGGATCCTGCGCCTGTATACCGACAAGAATAACTATTGATAAAATACTTGTAACTATTGCCTTCATCTTTATGTAGTATTTTTTTTATTATTTGAATTCTTTATTGCTTAACTAACTTACTGCTATGTTGTTCTCTACTGTTATAGACGTTAAGGATGTATACTCCTTTGTCGAGGCTCTTAACATTCATTTGCATACTTTTTCCTGACGATTCTTTCTGTTTCACTAACTTTCCTGTGAGGTCAACAATATCAAGGGTGTAATTCCCTTCTGTATTTACTTTAATAGTAATGATGTCGGAGCAGGGGTTTGGGAATGTGCTTACGTTTAACTTATTATTCGGGTTAACTGCTTCAACCCCTACAGGAGCACTGGTGTAGTAGCAGGCAACGGTAGATGCCATTACATCAGTAGCAGCCGCATTACTCACGCCTCCGGCATACACACGGGTATGGTCGTTATTCAGTGCAAGCCCGTTTATAATGTCTTCACCAGTAACATCAGTTATTACCAGGCCGGCATCACCGAAGCCAAGGTCAAGATATCCATTGTTCATGACCCGTCCCAGCAGGAAATCTTTGTCAGTATTAAAGTCAGTATATCCTCCGAAAATATATTTGCCACCGTTTTGAGCCACCGCATCATTGATATATTCATCACTATCGGGAACCCGCATGGATGACCATCCATTAACGCCAAAGGTGTTATCAAGACTGCCATCAGCTCCGCTTATCCGGATGGCAAACATATCCCTGTCGAGGTCGGTATGTATGAAATCACCAAATACGGTAACAAGATTGGGTGTGCTGTGATACAACAATGTTGTAGAAGTTGTGGTATTGCCTGTTGGGGCTGAGAAAGTAAAACATCCGGCATTGCCAAACGTGCTGACCAGGGATCCGTTGTTTGTCTTATGTTTGCTGATATAGGAATCGTTACCAATAAACTCAGAGCCACAAACATAGATATGATCGTTAGCGCCATCGACTACAATATCATAATAGCTGCCATCATGGGCGCCCAAACTGGAGATGCCATCTGTCCCAAAAGTCAGATCTATCATTCCAAATGCTCCGAGCTTCATAATTCCCGGTGAGGAGAAATCGGTAGAGTGTCCGCATAAAAACAAGTCGTAAAGTCCACCACTTTCATAATAGTCGATTCCTTCTGCAATAAAGTCCGCGCTGTATTCCGCAATGCCTGAGATACCAAAGGAACCATCTGGCATTCCGTCTGGTAGCAATTTGATCACAAAAGAAGAATAGGGGCTTCCGTAGTATCCTGCCAGGATAATTTTACCATCAGGAAGTACTTTTGTGGCTGTGATCATTTCATCATCACCGAGGTCTGCTTCATACCATGTAGCCACTCCAAAGTTGTCGAGGGTTCCATCCGTTTTAAATCTAAAAGCCAGGAGGTTCTTGGAAGAAAATTGATAGTAGCCACCTGCTACGATCTTTTCGTCGGCCTGAATGGAAATATCATTCATGGCATTTCCATATAGGAATGATACGGTGCTCACGCCACTGCCTCCAAAGGCCGGGTCGAGATCACCGGGATTCTGGGCAGGAAGGTTTGTAAAAATGAAAATGCAAATGAATAAGGTGTAAAGGTTTTTCATAACAATGAGTTTTAATTTATTTAAGGTAAAATTAATCCACAAACCATTGAATATCAATCACCGTATAGCATCTGGTGGGGATTTATAGGTAGGTGGCAGACATAAGTTAGAATTTGGGGACCATATTCCTGTTCTTGTCCATCAAAATGCGTATTTTAGTGAGCCAAACCAATACCTGATCTTTTGAAGAAACCACTAGCCATCCTGATCTTTATTGCATGTCGGTTTGTTTCAATTTGTCAGCCAAACCAATCACTGGACAGCCTGATAGATCTATCCAATGAAGTGAGTAATGAAAAAAAGGTTCATCTCTATTTGAGGATAGCACAGCTATATTCCGATTCACATTCTGACTCCCTGTCTTTCGAATACCTTCATAAGGCGAGGCTGTTGGGTCTTGATCTCGGCCTTACTGAGGAGGTTTGCAGTACATATTACTACCTCGGCTCAGAATGGTACAGGAAAACAAATTATGATACTTCCCTGTATTATTATGATTATGCCATGGAAATGGCAGAGGAAATGAAAGATGATGGAATGATTGCTTTGTTGCAGGGAAGCATAGGAAGATGTTTGCTTTACCAGGGCAAGCTAAAAGAAGCAAAATTCTATTTCGATGCTGCAATGGTGTATGCCAGAAGTTCGGGGGATTCAACCCAGATCATGACCATTTTGGGTTATCTGGGTTTGTATTATGGCAACAAAGGCGAATACGAGAAATGTGCAGAAATGACCTTTGAGGCGATAAAAATTGCTGAAAAACGAGGAATGAGAAGGAAGCAATCTATTTTGCTCACTAATCTCTGCGTATTGCACGGCCGGATGAAAGATTATGAGAGGGCATTAAAGTATCAGCGTGCTTCTCTTAAAATAGATCAGGAGATCAATGACAAGTTAGGCCTGGCCTATGGATACAATAACATGGGGAATGTTTACAGGAGAATGGGGCTGGCCGACTCTGCAATGTATTATTACAGGCTGGCGATGGATTATCAGATGGAAATGGGCAATATGGCTGACGTGGCCGGATTGATGTCTAATATAGGGTCATATTATCGCGAAGCCAATCAATTGGATGAAGCTCATAAATGCTTTGCCGGAGCCTTGCAGATTGCTGACAGCCTGTCATTGTTCTGGGATAAGGCTCTTATTCTCACAAAAATTGGAAATACGTATGAGGATCAAGGATTTTTAAATAAAGCAGAGCGATTCTATTTGCAGGCATTGAAATTATCTAAAGACCAAAGCTATAGTCGACACGAATGGGACATTGCCAACCATCTTGCCACGCTAAATTATAAGATGGGGAAATATCAGGAGGCCTACCAATATCTGGAAGATTTTATTGCTCTAAAGGATAGCATGATGAATGAAAAAAATCAGCAGTCGATTACTGAGCTGAGAACGAAATATGAAACTGAAAAGATAGAGCGTGAAAATGAGATTTTAATTCAAAAAGCAGAAATACAAACCCTCGAGTTGAAGCATCAGCATACAAGATTCTGGATCTTTATCGGAGGGATTTGTTTTATCCTGTTGTTGGCCCTGCTGGCATTTGTTTTATATAGGATGAGGCAACGGAACATCAGAACAAAACTCGAAAAGCAAAGTCTGGAGAACGAACAGCGCATGCTACGTTCCCAAATGAACCCACACTTTATCTTTAACTCTATGAATTCAATACAGAGTTATATATCCGGTAACGATAACAAGACTGCCATGAGTTATCTCTCGAAATTTGCCCGGCTCATGAGGGGCATTCTCGAGCACTCACGGCAGTCGATGATCCCTTTGGGAGAGGAGGTGGAAACTCTGAATTTATATATTGAACTGGAACGCCTGCGCTTCAAGAACAAGTTTGAGTACACCCAGGAACTGGATTCACAACTGGACCTTGAAGGGTTGTATGTGCCTCCCATGCTCATTCAACCATTTGTGGAAAATGCCATCAAGCATGGATTGGTAAATAAAGGAGGTGATGGCTTCCTCAAGCTTTCTTTTAAAAAAGAGGATAAGGTGATCAGATGCATTGTTGAAGATAATGGGATCGGAAGGGACCAGGCCGCCCTGTTGAAAACCATGCAAAGCAAAGGGCATCGTTCTCTTGGCATGCAGGTTACACGAGAGCGGATAGAGGCCCTGAATAAGGAGATGAATACCCATTGCGACTTTACGATCCTCGACATGAAAGATGATAAGGGCAAGGCCTGTGGAACGCGGGTGGAAATTCTCATTCCGTTCGAAATAGAATAATACTTATATTTGAATCATGATTAGAGCGTTAATCATCGATGATGAGCAGGAAGGCAGAAACACCCTGGTGAATATGCTGAGCAGCTTCTGTAAAAATGTGGAGATCGTTGGCATGGCAGAAGATGTGAAAAGTGGTTTGCTTGCCATTGAAAAGGAAAAACCTGAGCTGGTCTTCCTTGATATCCACATGCCTGATGGCACCGGATTTGATCTGCTGCAGCAGATCCCTGAGGTTAACTTCAAGGTAGTCTTTGTCACCGCCTTTGATCAGTATGCCATGAAAGCCATAAAATTCAGTGCACTGGATTATATCTTAAAACCTGCAGAACCAGAGCAACTCATCGATGCAGTTGCCAAGTTAAAGCAACATCCCTCCGACTTTGGTATGATCTCCAAACAGATCAGTACATTGTTCAGAAATAAAAATGGATTCGAGCGCATCACCCTTCCTACCTTTGAAGGCCTGCGCTTTATCGTGCTGAAAGATATCATCCGCTGCGAGGCAGATAATAATTATACCAATTTCTTTCTCAGCTCCGGCGAAAAGGTGCTCGTTACACGTACCCTTAAAGAGTATGACGAAACCCTGTCGGGACTCGATTTTATCAGGGTGCACCAGTCACACCTCGTGAATTCAAAATACATCGACCGTTACATTAAAGGCGACGGCGGCTCCATCATCATGACCGATGGTTCTAATGTAGAGGTTTCACGAAGGCGAAAAGAAGATTTTCTCAAAAAAATGGCAGAAAGCTAGGGAGACTGGAAAGCTTATTGGGCAGGCCGACGGTGTTGACCACCCCACGCCGACAAAAGATCCCGTATCCTCGGGATTTTTTTATTTCAGGGTTTCTGATTTGGAATTTTGAGTAATTTTCGGAAAACTTTCTGCCATGGAAATAAAAGTAATTGTTACCGGAGCCACAGGAATGGTTGGCAAAGGGGTGTTGCTGGAATGTCTGGAGCATCCTGCCGTTGCTGAAGTGTTGAGTATTGGTAGAAATTCTGTCGGGGTTCAGCATCCTAAATTAAAAGAGTTGATTCATCAGGATTTTTCTGACTTTTCAACGGTAGGAGATCAGCTTTCTGGATATGATGGCTGTTTTTTCTGTATGGGAATCAGTTCCGCAGGTCTGAATGGAGAACAGTATAAACATGTCACGTACGATTCCACCTTGGCGCTCGCTTCGATACTTGTTGAACTCGACCCGGCAATGACATTCAATTACGTTTCTGGTGAGGGAACCGACTCTTCAGAAAAAGGCAGGATGATGTGGGCACGAGTGAAGGGGAAAACAGAAAATGACCTGCTGGCCCTGGGCTTTAAACAGGCTTTCATGTTCAGACCGGGCGCCATCATTCCATTGCGGGGGATCAAATCCAGAACGAAATTGTACCAATTCCTGTATGATTATTTTATGTGGATGATCAAAGGGATCAAAGCAATATCACCGGATTCAGTCGTTGACACAACACAGGTCGGACTGGCCATGATCAATTCAGTGTTGAAGGGATACGATAAAAAAATCCTGAAACCGAAAGATATCATTGTGCTGGCGGGAAAATAAGGAGGACAACAAAACTCCCAACAGTCCATCCCAGGTTATCCAGAGAAATGAACTAAACAGTCTGAAACCCGAACAACCCTTTCTCCTTGATTGCCTTCTCCACATAGTTTGGCACCATCTCCTCCCAACCGGGATCTCCTTCCCGGATCATCCTCAAGACGTTGGCAGAACTGATGTAGAGCCATTCTCTCTTTACATTTGTGATATCAATGATCTTCCTGTTTTTTATCAGGTACTGATAGAGGTCTTCCTGCCCTTTCGACAAGAGCATATCCTTTGATGTGAGGAGATCTCCTGTGGCTTCCCTGGTATCTATAGAAACTGCCGGGATGGTTGGGTAGATATACAATTTCATGTTTTCCACAAAGAGCTTTCCAAATGCCTCCAGGATGCCGCCTTTGAGGTCGGTATAGTACCTTTCGTTGATCAGTTTGAGGAATGTTGGGATCCCGATTACAATCCTCAGGTTCTTGATGGCAAACTGCGAAAAGTAACTGACCAGTTTGTAATACTCCCTGAAGGTTGAGATCATAACGTGCTGTCCCATCCCGTTGAGGAGATCGACCCGTTCAAGGAAATCCCGCTCATCGATTTCTCCCTGACGAAGCAGGTTGTTAACCGAGATCTCACAGAGTGCAATGGTGTTGTCGCGATCATAATCCTCATCCCGTTTGAAGATCCGGTAACTCGACTTCAGCATGTCAAATCCTACATTGTGAATCGGTCGGAATGTGCCCCGGAAGAGCAGGACGTTTTTCTTGTAAAGCATGTCATCCGGTTGCTGGACCTTCCCAAAGCGGTCGAACATCATAGCCGAAGTCATACCGTTTTTCACCAGCTGAACCCCCAGCAGCCGATTGTCCACAAAGTCCAGATCCGGTCCGCGCATCCGCATCATGGTGATCTCAATTCGGTCGCGGGAGATGTTATCCATGATTGACTGGATGAACTTGACAGGATTCTCCAGGAAATGGTAACAGGCATAGATCAGGTTCACGCCGAGAATGCCCAATGTCTGTTGCTGAAGAAGGGTATCCCGTTCCAGCAGTTTGACATGAAAAAGCACTTCGTTGGGTTCGCTGCCCGGATCCTTCTGGAATCGCATCCCTATCCAGCCATGACTGTAGTTGTCTTTCCTGAAATTCAGGGTTGCCACCGTATTGGCGAATGCAAAGAACCTTGTAGGGAGTTCCCGTTTGTCGCCAAGAACACCAACAAGATCGTTGTATTCAGCATTTAGCATCTTGCATAACCGCCCTTCCGAAACGTATTTTCCGGGTTTATTCTGGTTGTAAAGCTTATCGCTGAACAGT
The DNA here is from genome assembly GCA_014860625.1 of Bacteroidales bacterium. GTDB lineage: Bacteria > Bacteroidota > Bacteroidia > Bacteroidales > FEN-979 > QYOJ01. The sequence goes on from JACZJJ010000133.1 coordinate 12,692, forward strand.
TTATCGTAAGCGGATATCGATTTGGCTATGGTGCCCGAAGCGCCTCCTGCCTGGAAGAATTGACGGGCTACCTCCTGTCCGCCCCCGATTTCGGCAATAGACCCGTAAACCGACAGATCCAGGTTAAGGATTAATGCTTTCCGGTTGGTGCTGAGAATATCCCTTTCCATAAGCAAGAAGGGCTATTTCCTCTTGATCAGACCTGCAATGATCAGCAGAATTATTGCGCCAACAACCGCAGTGATGATACCTCCGAGCCAGCTGGTGCCGAAAAGGGAACCGAATAACCATCCGCCTAAAATCCCCCCCACAATACCAATGATGATGTTCCACAGCAGGCCGAAGCCACTTCCTTTAAATATTACACCTGCAAGCCAACCGGCAATTGCTCCGATGGCGAGAAATACCAGAATTCCAATAAGTCCGTCCATGATGGTTTGGTTTAAATGAAAGATAATAGTGATGGTTTCTTTTCAAAGGTAAGGATAAATATAGAAATAAATCAATAAATAACTTTTCATAAAACCAGTATTTATTCTTCGGGATTCCTTAAGGAAATGCCCTACTTTGGTTCCTTCATAATTTTGAAACAAATACAATGAACGTTTTATCAATTATCGGGCAGGTTTTCACCCTGGTAGGTTCGCTTGGGCTCTTCCTTTTTGGAATGAAGCTAATGAGTGATGCCCTGCAGAAAGTGGCAGGGAGCAGAATGAGACATATTCTTGGCGCCATGACTTATTTCACTTCTGGGATTTAAAATATGCCTGAGCTTCTTATCACTTCCGTTAATTGGCCTTAGCCTTCCACTATTTTTTTCCAAGAACAGTCTGAGAAGATCATGGGGTGAATTCATCATCGGGTTTGCCATCCTGTTTATCGGGCTTCAGTTCCTGAAAGAGTCTGTTCCTGATATTCACAACAATCCAGAGTCCCTGCATTTTCTCTCATCGTTCACTGATCTCGGGTTTTTATCGATCCTGATTTTCGTTGCCATCGGAACCGTCCTGACCATCATCATCCAGTCCTCCAGTGCCACCATGGCTCTTACTCTTGTTATGTGCTACAACGGGCTGATCCCGTTTGAATTGGCAGCCGCGATGGTTTTGGGAGAAAACATCGGCACCACCATCACAGCAAACCTGGCTGCCATTGTGGCGAATGTTTCTGCGAAACGAGCCGCCAGAGCTCATCTGATTTTTAACATCTTTGGGGTACTCTGGATGCTTCCGTTATTCCACTATTTTTTACTTGCTATCAACTATTTTCTGCAAAAAAAGCATGGAGTATCCATATTAACAACTCATCTATCCAACGTGGATTTCGGGGATGTTTTCTACCAGTGAATTATCAATTCTTCAAGCTCGGAAGGAGATATCGAATTTCGGGTTGCGCATCGAAAAGATGTTCCTTCAACTTCAATCTATGTTCACTGAAGCCAAATCGAAAAAGTACTATAAATTACAGGGCAAGATTGAAAAAGGAGAACAGATAACCGATGATCTGGAACAAGAGATTTCGTTATACCTTACCAATGTGGCTGAAGGTGAGCTTAGCCACTACAGCTCCAAAAAAATAAAGCTGCATGCCCACCAGAATGAGTCCCTGCAAGAGTTGTTCGAGTTGATTCTTGAGGCCTTCAAAGAAATGAACCTCAACCTCGACAAGGGTTTCAGTGAGGTAGATACCGAGAGGGCTTATCTGCTGGAGGAAAAGATCAATGAGAAAAGAGACCAGATCCGGCAACAACATGTGGAAGACCTGAAAGAGAAGAAATACAAGCACAAGACGGGTGCCTATTATGGTGATCTTTTCTCTCTCAGTGAGCGAATTGGCGATTACATCCTGAATGTAAGCGAAGCGTTCAAAGAGTACCAGGAGACTCCATAAACGAGTTGGCTATTTCCACTTCCGGCTTCCGCCCTTTGTCCCGCCACCGTAGAAAAACATGATACCCAGGATAAATCCCAGGTTATACGACCATCCTGAGTTGTTCACTTCATAGATGCCGACGTCGTTGGTGAAGAGGCTGATGATGAAGGTGAACAGGGAGATGAACCCATGCCATAGGCCCATCAAGAATCCGGCAGGAGCCTCATCGAAACGGATATTGCCTGGAGCACAGGAGGTCAGGAATAAAATAGCGAAGATAAAGAGAGGAATCCACTTGTTCGTCACTGAATGTTTCATGATATATCTTTTAGGGACATGCGAAAATAGTGAAACTTATTTGTTAACAAGCTACATGATTCGAAGTGCGGTTGGATTTCCTCGATGAAAACAGTGAAATTACAGGATACTCCGACGGAAGGGTAATAAATTTCACAGCATTCTCTACACCATTCTCCTCTTCCATTGACTTTGCAAGCGCCTTGGATTTATCGCGGAAATGGCCTTTTTGAGTGAAATCACTTAAAACGTTCATCAGGATTTTTGCTGTTATTCGTTTGGGTATAACTGGGGCTGGGCCTAATCCCAGTTTGTGGATCCGGTTACCCCAGTAGTATTGGTCGATGATTTGAGGGAGGATGAATTGCGGAATACCTGCTTTTGCGGCTGTGTGCACGGTGCCACTGCCACCGTGGTGGACAATTCCGGCCATTTTTGGAAAGAGAGACTGGTGACAGGTGTCGCCTACGGAATAGATCTGTTTGTGCTGCTGTCCGGGTTTCAAACCAGTCCATCCATGTCCGAGTACCACCCGTATACCTGAACGATCAACAGCTTCTTTAATGATTGCAGCCAAATGGTTCGGATCCTTCATGGTAACGCTTCCAAATCCGATGTAAACAGGTGGCACTCCCTCTTCAATGAAGTCCAGCAATGACTGATCCAAGCCACCAACTGGCGGACTGTAGCAATATCCTGTGTAATTGAAGCGGTACCGATTGTACCAACTGTCACACGGTGGCCCCAAAGTTTCGTTGATGGCCAATAAGGTGTGACTTCTACCCGTGAAATACCGATTCGTACCCGGGGCTGCTTTTAGTCCAAATTCCTTTCGTTTCCGATTGATAAATTTCCGGATCAGGACACCCGCCATGCTGTTGATCGCCGACCACGCCAAGCTGTTAGCCATACCGGGCATGTTCTGCCAGGGGAAAAGAGGAGGAGGTTGGTTTCCTGGGAGTATAGGAGCAAAACCGATACGGAAATAGGGAATATGACGAATTTCGGCGATCGTTGGTGCCGCCATCTCATTGACACTGGTTACCAGGATATCGGCATCTTTTGTTGCTTCCAGCATGAATTGGAACTGCTCTTCGATGGATCTTGAAAAAAACGCAAGGGCCTGTCGCGTGGATCCTAATCCACTGCCCAATCCGATCATCAGCTCTTTGCTGTCCTCCGGATAAAACGATGCGGATAAATTCAGGCGGGTGATCTCATCCCTGAAAAGGTCGGGGACACAAATCACTGTTTGGTGTCCTTTGCTTTGAAGTGCAGAAGCTACCTCAATAATCGGTTGCACATCCCCGCGCGACCCCCGGCTTGTCAACACAATCTTCATGTCGTCACCGGAATCGATTCATAGTTCTCGATGGCTTCGACGTGTATCTCAGGGAGCGTGAAACCCGGAATCCTGTCGGCTTTCGCCCGGTAATGCGACCACGGAATACGGAACAGGATCGCTCTCGGATTGAATTTGACCGACGACATGATCCAGCAGCCATGTGTACACCAGCAGTTGGCTTTGCCTCCTCCTCCAATCTCCTGAATCTCAGCCTTCATCGCCTTCGAATAGAGAGCTCTTTTCATGTTGAAGTCATAATCCTGCAGTTTGCCAATGGCTGGGCGCACTTCACAGGAGCGGAATGCCCCGTTATGATCAACCACGATAGTGGTTTTTCCGGCGGTGCAGGACATCCCCCAATGAGTAGGAGCAAAATAGTTGGCATCCTGAATGTTGTTGACAAACCGGACAAATCCCATGAAGAATGTCTTTGCCATCGCTTTTTTCGCCCCTTTGAAATCCCTGAAAAGCCGGTTTGCCTGCTCTTCAACCAAAGGGTAAACCTTAGATCGTAAGGATTGAATCTGCTCTCTGGTCAGGGTTTTTGTGGCCGGATCACGCAGGTCGCCACGAACCACCTCAAAAAACTGGGTGGCGATCAGCTCTTTCTTTAACAGATAGACGCCTAAATTGAATGCCTCTTTATACCCATCGGGCGTGACAACGGTAGCCACATTGATAAGGAGTTTTGGATTGCTTCCATAGTTTTTCTTTACCAACGCCATTGAAGCAATGGTTTTTCTGAAGTTCCCGGGAACACCCCTGACTTTATCATGTGTATGACCCAACCCGTCAATCGAAAAATTGAGGTGCACAGTCAAATCGGGACAACTATCCAGCAGGCGGCCGGTCTCCCGATGGATGATTTCTGTTTTCATCAGCTCATCAACATTGTTTATTAAAATAGGTCACACAGGGATGTAGGCATAAACGACCAGCGGGCCACCCGTTGCTCCGACAATCCTTGTTGGCGTGGTTTGGAGGTCGAATTCAAGATGATTCCCGGCAGGTATTTCATCCAGATGAACCAGCGCCTCAACGATCATCTTTTCCCTTAAAGCCAGGTGCGAAGTCTGTAAACCCACTGGATCAACTGTCAGCGAGTCGATCCCAACCACCCTGAGGTTTTTATACGATCCCAAAAATTCAGCGGCTTCAGAAGTCAGATAGGGCAACCATTCGGGAAGATGCGGAAGATTTTTTTCGACCCATCGATCGTATCCCGTTCGAATGATCAGGGCACTTCTTGTTGACAGGATGCTTGCTAAGGGTTTGAGATCTCCTTTTCTGACTTCCGTGAGGAACCGGATTCCTTCGTTTCCGCCAGCTTCCGGTGATCCGGAGAGATCGATCAGGCATGCCTTGTGAAACGACCACGACAGGTCATACTTCTCCATTCCATCGTGTTGCCTGTTGCCCAGAAAATGTTTCGGGGCATCGCAATGGGGGTGAAAACAATGATCCCCAAGCTCATGGGTGTAGTGTTGCCATCCATCACGTTCGATATCGCTGATAACGGATCGGGTTGGTTTGAAATCCCCCGGGTATCCTTCCTGGTCAACTGTGAGAGGGAGTGTAAGGTCAACGACAAGATAATTTTGCTGGCCAAGAGTGATTGTTCGGGAATTTCTGGACATGGAGAAGAGTTGGTGAGAGGATCGGTTTAGCGGTCAAAAATATGAAAATCCTTTTGTACATATTACCATAAGTTTTATTTTTGACGGCGTATGGGGGGCTTTTTTCCTTACAAACTATCAGGAGGCACCGAAGTGATGGATTTTAAAACCATCAGGATGATTGACCAGTATGAGACCAACAAGCTCAATATGTTGAATCTCTTTACCAAAGAGTGAATTCTACAATCTATGGACGAAACAACTGAGACCACAATACCTTTGGTATATGAAATTTTTACAGAATATCCAGAAGCATTATACTGACCTGGAAAATTCCAACGAAACCCTGATCAAACATCTGAAAGAAAAATTGACTGAAATGTAGCATTGAAGATTCTCTCATGGACATCCAGTTATTTCCTGAATGCTTTGACGACGAACACTACGATCAGCAGGATCAGGATGATTCCAGAAACTGCAAAGGCCCAGTTATTCACCACCCTTGATTCTACAACCATCTGAAATGGCTGAAACATCAGGTTCATTGGCTCGACTTCCCAGCTAACCTGGTTTCCCTTAAGCATCGGGGAGTTGGTTTCGATAATCAAACCGGGCATCTCAACCGTTTCGGGATAGGTATCCATCATGATCAGGTTGTTGAATAGAGCCACCTTTTTATTGAATTCAACAAAGAGAGGGGGATTTAGCTCATTCAGTTGGTCAAATACAGGATTACCCGTCCATTTGATGAGGTAGTTAATGAAATTCTCAGGCTGGTCAAATTCCCACTCACCCACATAACGAAGGATGCTGTCGTGAAGATTTTCTACCTCTGCAGGCATCAAAGCCGGATCGTTAAGACGTACGATCCCATCCTTTAGGATCTGTTCCATCTCTGCAGTTACAGAGGAAACGATAAAATTTTCTGTTTTTTTTTCTACCTCCTCAAACCGGCTGGAATCGGAATGACTGATAGCGGTTTTTTGTCCGGTAAGCCAGAGGAGGTCATCAGATGTCAGATAATCCTGATAGGGAAGGCAGGTAAAGGGATTGGCGGGCTGGAACACCTCGTTGAATGTCAGGTAGGAATAAAAAAATCCAAAACGATTGGTAACGGTTACCTGACATTGCAGGTGTTTTCTCCAGCTGGTGTCCTGTGAGATTTTAGCCATAAGCTCTTCACTGTTCCTGAAGGTCTTGGTATAAGTGAGGATATATGCATCGTCATTTTTCGCACTCCTATTGGTGTCTTTGGAGGCTAGCTTCTGCCAGGTTGAATCGATCGGGTATGGCAGGTCTTCCTTGAAAACAGAGGAAGAGTCGCCTGTGATCCGGATGATCCTTGTGAAGGATCCATCGCGATGCACCTGCGTAGTGACGCTGATTTCGCGGCAGCCACTGATGATGAGTACGGCGACGAACAGGATTGTTAGAATTTCACGTGTTTTCATGGGATGAAGGTTTTTAAGGAGTGGAAAGATTGATCCTGTGAGAGATACTGTTTTGCTGCAAAGAATTTCAGACGGCCGGGGAACCGCTGCTGCAATGATTGAATGGTCAGATTGTTTTTTACCAATATTTTCGACAGAGTGTTTGCGGGCTCAACCTTAAATGAAGCCGTATGCGTTTCCAGGGTGTTCATCTTCCTGACGATGATAAACTCTTCCACACCGTAAAGAATCAGCAGGCAAACAGAGGCTGCCGTCAGCAAACGCTGGGCATAGGTCAGGTACCTGATTGGGGAAGCCTGGGCAGGAATTTCATCGGTTTTTCCGTGAGAGAGATCCTTGATTGATTGCATCACCTTGTCAGGAATCTCACGGGGATCTTCCAAACGAGGTTCGCTTTTTCTCAATGTTACAAGCATTGCATCAAGGATACTGCCGGCATTGTTGTCATCGTTTTGTTTCATTATCAGCTCTTTTCACGTTGAAAAATGCGGTCAATTTTCTCGCGGATTGACTTCCGGGCATGATGTAAATTGCTTTTTACGTTGGTTTCAGAGATCCCAAGCACGGTTTGTACTTCAGCCGACTCCATTCCCTGAATATCACGCAGAATAAATACCAGTTGTTGTTTCTCCGGGAGTTTTCCGGCCAAAAGACGGATCATCCGGGCGATCTCCTGATTGTCCATCGAAGTATTGGGGTCACCGTAAAAACTTCTCATGGATGTTTCAGGCACAAGGTTGATTGTCACTTCATTTTGCCTCTGCAGCTTCCGGTACCTGTCGATGGCACAGTTAGCCATAATCCGGTACATCCAGGAGGTAAATTTGTTAGCGGGGTTATAACTTTTAATGTTTTGCCATAGTTTAATAAAACCCTCCTGAACCGCATCTTTTGCCTCCTCTTCGTTTCCCAGAATCCTGAATGTCAGTGAAAACGCCTGATGCTGGTAGTACTCAACCACTTCTCGGAAAGCCTCCTGGTCTCCTGCGATGATTCGTGTGATGATTTCCTGCCACTTTTCCTGCATGCGGTTTCTTGTCTCTTAAATCAATACGATGAAAATCACAGAAAGTAAAAATAGGAATAATCCAGAAGTACTATTTTTTAAATTTTTCCCGTTACTTTGTATAAAATTTTCCTGGATAAACCCTATCGAACGTTGAGGACCATTATCATATCGGTAATTTTCTTTCTGACTACCTACCTTAATGCACAATCCTGGGAGTTTATCAAGGAACGGGACGGAATTAAAATCTTTACGCGTAAGGAAGCCGGAAGTCCGTTGAAATCATTCAAAGGAGTCATGGAGGTTTACTCCACCATGGAAATGATTGGGACAATTGTGGGCAACGTAAAGAACTTTGACTGGTGGGATGACGATATTCGCGAGCTCCAGGTAATCTCACATGAAGAAAATGTACGCACACAGTACTACCTCATCTATGACGTTCCCTGGCCATTGCAGGATCGTGATTTATGTGCTGATGCCAAAGTTACGATAGACTCCGTTACCGGTAAAAAGACCATTTTTGCCACACCTTTGTTTGACATCATTCCGGAAGAACCAGACATCATCAGGATTAAAAACTACTGGCAACGATGGACCATCGAGCCTCTTCCCAACGGGATGAAACGCCTCACCCTTGAAGGGTTTGTTGATCCGGGAGGGATTGTCCCTGCCTGGCTCTATAACATGGTGATCACAGATACTCCGCTGAATCTGATGCGCGAAGTGAAGAAGAGAGTGGAGCTGCCAAGGGATTAATCAAGTGCCATCGAAATCTCATTCGTATACCCTGTAAACTCTCCAATTGCCCTGATTTTCCCGTTGCAGTGCGAACAGGTTAATTCAAGTTCGTAATTGACTGTCGCAAATTTGTCGTAGATCAGCCTGAGTGGTTTACAGCAGGAGGGACAATCCAGTTCAGTAAACCCTATTTCTCTGGGAAGGGTGATGGTTTTATCGATGGATTTCCAGTTCTTAGCCAGGGAAGCCAGATCCATAAATTCCTGCGTATTGTGAGGGGATTGAATCAGCAATCGGATCCGGTTGTTCAGGTCATCCGGGTTCATTGGCCTTGAGTTTTTTCGTTAGATCAATGGCTTGATTGAAGTAGGTACTGTCAGGGTCTTCCATGAGTTTTTCCAATATCCTCAGGGCCTTTTTGGGTTTTTCCATTTCGATGTAGCACAGCGCCAGATGGTAAATCGCCTTGTAGTTTACGGTATCCTGTGTGATGACCTCCTGAAACAGCATGGAAGCTTCCGGAAAATTCTGTTTGTCAAACTGCTGCATCGCCATCTCCAGTAGATTAATTTCCACCATTTTTGAACCTACTCCACCGATGTCAAGGCCTTTTTGTCGTGTAGACAAACGGTTGACCTCAGAAAGCCGGATGGCAGAATCTTCCACAATTTCTTTTGATTCAGCCAGTGCTCCCATTCCAGAAGCGTCGGATATCCGTGGCACTACTTTTTCCATAGCAGTTGTTGGAAGAGGTTCTCCGGTCTTTGATTCAGGCAAAGCTTCTATTTCTATTTCGTTGGTGATCATCTCCGTACGAGCCTCTGATTTTTTTTGTTTTTCAGCGCTGTGCGCGGATAATTCTTTCGTTTCAACAGATGGCATCTCTTCTTCAATGATTACCGGAACCACAGTTTCAACCGGTATCGTGGTGGTGGTCTGTTGTTCTGTGAGAAGGGGTTTCTGTTGTGAAGGAATGACGAAACGGAAGATGAACAGAGAACCAATCAGCAGGATGATCACTGCAGCTGCAGCAAGGAAAATTCGGGGTTTCAAATGAAGGATCCGGATTTGTTTTGCGGCCATCCGGTCTTCAATCTCCCTGACTATTTCAGGAAGCCGTTGAAGATCTGATAAGGAGGAGAGTCCTTCGAGTTCATCAGAGCACATCTCACAATCGGCCAGGTGGGCTTCTATTGCGTACTTTTCATCTTCAGGCAGACGACCCAACAGGTATAAACTGAGTTCCTCCCCGGAAGGGCATCCTGAGGATGAAAATATTGTATGTAAATTATCTGTCATGTTGTTCCAACATCAACCGTAAGTTTCTTTTCCCATTCTGAATGTAACTTTTAACCTGCTTATCCGTGTATCCGGTTTTTGCGGCGACCTCCTGGTAACACATCTTTTTCAGGTAGAAGAGTTCGATGCATGTTTGCTGTTCTTTACTCAGCGAGAGAATGGCACTTTCAAGTTTGGTGAGCATGCTCTCTTTTTCGTCGCTTAGATGCAATACGTATTCAGATTCCACAGGATCGGGAAATCCCCGGTAAAACTCTTCCTGAAAAACCGGCTCTGTTTTTTTCTTCCGAAGCAAAGTCAGGCAGTGATTTTTTACGACAGAATGAAGCCATGGTTTAAAGTGTTGGATGTCGTGTTTTTTCAGTTTCTCAAAGAGCGCCTCAAATACTTGCATGGCAGCATCTTTTGCCTGCTCTTCCTCTTTCAGGTATTTCATGCATACCAAAAAGACAAACCGGGTATATCTCTTGAACAATTCACCCACCAACTCCTGATCACGGGTTTGCTTATAACGTAAAATGATCTCGTTGTCGGTCAAACCTTCCTGATTTAGATTGCTTTGCCTCAGTAAAGGTAAAAAAATTAGATGGATTTTGTGAAATCCGATGCTGGTTTGCATCCTGGGAGAGAAATCCGGTTTTATTCACCTAAATCTATTTATCATGAAAACGCCAAAGAGAATCAACATGACAAAAAACCTTCTCCCAGCAAGTATTCTACTTGTCTTGACACTCCTTCTGACAATTTCTTTCACGATCCCGGTCGAATACTCTGCAAAATGCTGCTCTAATGCATTATACGGAGAATTCGGGAATCTTGAAGGAACCGTCACCGATCAAAAAACGGGTGATCCAATCCCTTCAGCCAGCCTGTTGCTTTATCAGACAAGCTGCCTCATTGCCAGTGGGCATTCAGACACTGACGGCACGTTTCTGCTTTCCGGCATCCCAACGGGATCCTATCTCCTTGAGGTGACCAAGCCAGGCTACAAACAGCTAAAAAAGAAGGTGATCCTCACCTCTGGGAACTCCACCAAACAGAATATTACCCTTCAACGTGTTCACCAACCCGAAGCGCAGGAAGATTCTGTAACTGAACAGAAATCGTATGCAATGATGATGGAAATGGGGGGAGGCAAGAAAGATAGTCGGGTTTCGCGAATGGGCGGGAGTATCGGTCTTTATCCAAACGATGATTGTCAGTCTGCCGTCGATTTTAATACTGAATCCTACGACCTGATCCGGGAGAATGGGTTTAAAAAGGTTCTGGACAACCCTCTTTCAACTTTTTCGATTGATGTGGACAGAGCTTCCTACTCAAATATCCGAAGATTCCTGAACAACCACACCCTTCCATACAAAGATGCCATACGCATTGAAGAGATGGTCAATTATTTTGATTACGACTATCCGCAGCCTGAGAATGGGGATCCGTTTTCCGTGACGCTTGAAATGGGAGAGTGCTTCTGGAACAGAAATCATCAGTTGGTGATGATCGGTATCCAGGGGAAGGCGATGAAAGGGAGTGAAATCCCTCCAGCCAATCTTGTGTTCCTGGTAGATGTTTCAGGCTCAATGGATGAGCCAAACAAACTGCCACTGCTCAAGCAGTCATTCAAGATTCTTGTAAACAACCTCAGGCCTGTCGACAAAGTGGCTATGGTGGTTTACGCAGGTGCAGCCGGGTGTGTGTTGGAATCCACTCCGGGAGATCACAAAGAGAAGATCATGATGTCACTTGACAACCTTAAGGCCGGTGGCTCGACTGCCGGTGGAGCAGGGATCAGACTGGCTTACCAGATCGCCCGGCAGAATTATATCTCCGGAGGAAATAACAGAGTGATCCTGGCTACAGATGGAGATTTCAACATAGGAGCAAGCAGCGACGCGGAGATGACACGGTTGATTGAAGAGAAACGCAACGAAGGAGTATTCCTTTCCGTTCTGGGATTTGGGATGGGCAACTACAAGGATTCCAAAATGGAACAGATTTCCAATGCAGGGAATGGGAATTATGCTTACATCGATAACATCCTGGAAGCAAAAAAGGTGTTTGGCGAGGAGTTATGGGGTACACTTTTTACCATTGCCAAAGATGTGAAGATTCAGGTTGAATTCAATCCTGAGAAGGTGAAGGCATACCGGCTGATCGGATACGAAAACAGGATGCTGAAGAAGGAGGACTTCAATAATGACAGGAAAGACGCAGGGGATATTGGCAGCGGGCACACGGTAACTGCTCTCTACGAGGTCATTCCGTCAGATTCGGAAGAGTCTGTTCCCAACGTTGACCCTCTCGAATACCAGCAGGCAGACATCACAGGAGGGAAAAATCTCCTGACCTTGAAGTTGCGGTACAAGGAGCCTGCTGATACGGTCAGCAAGTTGATCACTCATCGGGTGACTGCCACCCAGATCACCCGGAAATCTCTATCAGAAAACCTTAAGTTTGCTTCTGCTGTAGCTGCATTCGGAATGGTGCTCAGGGATTCGGAATTCAAAGGCGACGCTGCTTTTGACAACATTCTGCCGCTGGCCTTAAAATCTGTTGGATCAGATAAGTTTGGCTATCGCCGGGAATTTGTTCAGATGGTGGAGACGGCTGGTCTGTTAACCCGATAACGTCATTTTGCCAAATGTTTTATCAGGCAACTGGATGTCCATCAGCACGAGGTCGATTTCGGGATTGGTTTTGACAAATTCGATGGCTTTTTCCCCGTTATCGGCCCATAAAACTGTTGCTTTTGTTTGCTTCAGCAAGGTTTCAATATACAGATAGTTCGACTCCACATCCTCAACCACAAGAAATGTTTTTGTTGACCAGTTTTCCTTACTAACCGGCTTCACGGGGATTGGCGTCTCCCTGCTCTTTAACTCCCCGGAGGTGAACGGTTGCAAGGGGAGTTTGAAGAAAAATTGTGACCCTTCGTACAAATTTGATTCCAGCCAGATGGTCCCTCCAAGTCGCTCAACCAGGCTTTTTGCGATGGTTAGCCCGATGCCTGTACCACCAAACTCACGGGTATGTGAATCGTCTACCTGCCGGAACCTGTCGAAAATAATCTCAAACTTATCTTCCGGAATCCCCAGACCGGTATCTTTCACAAAGAAAGTAATGAAAGTGTCTGTAACTTCTGCCCCAAATTCAATCTTTCCTTTTTCCGTGAATTTAAACGCATTGCTGATAAGGTTGGTAAGAATTTGTTTCAACCTGGTCGCGTCGGTATGGATTTCCTGGGCAAGATCGGAAGGAGAGGTGTAAGAGAACTCTATGTCAGTGATGCCGTTTTTTTGCATCTCACCCCAGAAAATTTCGTAAATTTCTTTAAAAACAGTTTGGAGCGAACAAACAGACTTTTCGATGGGAATGATTCCCGCTTCTATTTTGGCGATGTCGACGATGTCGTTGATAATCCCAATCAATGAGTGCCCGTTTTTCTGGATCAGGCATCTTCATGGATTAATTGGGCAATTCATTGGCAGAGAGCCAGTATTGGCTTATCTCAGCGATAATGGAAATAAACATTTGATAATCAACCGGTTTGACGATATAGCTATTCACACCAAGATGATAGCTCTGTATGAGGTCGCGTTCCACTTTTGATGTGGTTAGTACTACAACAGGAACAAGTTTCAGGTGATTATCGGATTTTATCTTCTCAAGGACTTCAATGCCTCCTACTTTCGGTAGCTTCAGGTCAAGCAGGATCAGCCGGGGAAGGTCGGATTGATCCCTGGATGCGTAGCTTCCTGTACAAAAAAGATATTCCAGAGCCTCTTCACCGTCACGTATAACTTGAATCTTCTCAGCCAGTTTATTCGATTTAAGCGCAAGAAGTGTCAGTTCAACATCGTTTGGATTATCTTCAATCAACAGAATATCAATAGCTCTAGTGATTTTCATTGGGAATGGGTATAGGTGTTAAAAGTACAATTTTTTTGGCATGTTTCATGTCGAATCCAACACCGTTATCTTTGACAAAAAAGGAATAATGATGGAGGGTATCTTTGCAACCAAGGGTGATGGAGTGGCTAACCTCCTCTTTGAGAAGTTCGTCATTGGCTTCAAGCATTTTCTGAATGACCTTTTGCAGCACTGTGCGCGATTCATTTACATCTTCGAGCAGATGTGTCAGGGCTTGCTGAGAGTCCCGCAACTCCTTGTTTTTAATCTCTATCTCACCCGCTCTTCTTTCTACAATCTCTTTTAATTCATCCGCGATGACATCCGTACCAAAAATTCCGATCAGCTCCTCTTCAGTCATGCCAGCAGCAATCTGGGTTGCCTTGTTCGCGGCAATCAAACCATGCCTGGTATCAATGATAATAGTAGGATGTCCTATCGCCTGAAAAATATCTTCCCATTCCCTTTTGATCATTTCCCTCTCGGCCATTCCTGTGATCTTTGATACGCTAAAAATACGAATAAATAGACGATGTATCGGGAAGATGGACTACAAACACATTTATTCTGGTTAGATAAATCTGATTCTCAAACCGATAAATGAGATTATAAACCCGATAAACAGCGTTTATCGGGTAATATTTCCAATTTTTCAGGATATCGTGTATTTAGACTCCTTCACATAATAAAGTTGGAGAAGGGCTTTTTTGGTGACATCTTTGAGTCGTATTAAATTTTAATCAACTAAAAAGAAAAGCCATGAAAAAGATCCTTCTTATCAGCATCGCACTTCTTTTCGGCTGTACCGTTTTTGCACAAAGTGCTGTCGACTATCCGCAATTTCCAAGCGTTACATATAAGTGCGTACAAATGAACCCCGATTGTTTTCCCCCATCCTGCTATGCAAAGGTTAAAGATTACCATCCCACTCCACCGGTATCCGGGCCATCTTATCCCGTTACAAAATACAATCCCGAGATGATGAAACCGGATTACCCAAGCTATCCGGTTCACTTAATCTATAAACTGAAACCGCAGATCATGATCTACTAGCTGACAATACTACTCATAACTGGTTTTTAATGTGTTAAACCCTTGTCTGTCAGGCAGGGGTTTTTCATTTCCGGAAGTCTGATCATCTTTTGCAGGTATTTATGGGTTAATCCCTTAACAATTAATTAATATTCCGGTAATATCTCCTTAACTTTCAGGTCGATTCCTTGAGGTATTTTTGCAGCAACAAAAATCTGAAATTATGAAGAAAAGAGGACGAATCAATTTGGTTTTGGTGATGCTTATTTGCGTTTCCACCTTTATGCCCGGGGCGGAGATCTTTGCCCAGGGGAAAAACGATTCCATAAAAGAAGAGGTTACAACATTGCGCGACAAAGTAACCGGAGTCGAAGAACGACTGGCCGCTGCTGAGAATAGCCTGGAGAAGATGACTAAAATTAAACTATCCGGGTACATTCAGGCCCAATGGCAGTATTTTGGGAACCCTGCTGTATATCCGAATAATTATTTCTCATTACGCCGGGTACGGCTGAAGATAGAGTATAAGCCGGTTGAAGGGGTCGCGTTTGTATTATCACCCGATTTTTCTCCCAGCGGTTTCGTGCTGAAAGATGCTTACGTCCAACTCAACGATCCCTGGCTAAAAACATTCTCGTTGTGGGCAGGCCAGTTTAACCGTCCCGACTATGAAGTGGAATATTCGTCCAGCAAACGTGAAGTACCTGAAAGATCTATGGTGGTCAGGGCTCTCTATCCGGGGGAACGTGCCATCGGAGCCAAACTGGAAGTCGCTCCGCCGACAGTACCACTCAAATTCCAACTTGCCGTGTTTAACGGAAACGATCACCTGGTCATCAAGGATATAAATGGGAATGACATCAATCCGAAGAACAAGGATTTCGACAACTACAAAGACCTGATGGGACGACTTACCTATAACTTCAAGCTAGGGAACTTCGGAGGACTTGATATTGGAGTGAATGGTTATTATGGCTGGATGAAATCGAACTCTACGACCGTCCTGAACAGTGACTACACTCTGTACAAAAATGTTTCTGTTGGTCAGAGTGTCAACCGTCATTGGGTTGGTGGTGAGATGCAACTCTATATGGATATTCTTGGAGGAATGTCTATCAAAGCTGAGTATATGATGGGTATCAACGCCTATCCGGGAGCTGTTGGAAGCTTTTCGGTACAGGATCCCTTTCATACCACCCTTGTCAATGATACACTCATGATGACTAATATGATTACAAATACCAATCAGATCAACCCAACCATCCGCAGGAATTTCATGGGCGGCTATGTGTATCTGATTAAAAATATCGGGAAGCGAAACCAGTTCGCCTTCCGCTGGGACTTTTACGACCCCAATACAAAATTGAATGGGAACCAGATTGGTGTGGTAAAGTATGACAACGGCTCGTCTGATATTAAGACCACCACCACCATCGATGGTTCCAACCCGGTAATCGTTCTCAACGAAACTACGAAAACGGTGACCACCAACACTCTGAAGAGCGGAACTTCCGACTTGTCGTACAACACCTTCACCTTTGCCTGGAACTACTTCTTCACAGACAATCTCCGGATCCAGCTGGCCTATGAGATGCCGATCGCCGAAAAGGTTGGCGTGGATGCTTCCGGAAATTCAAACCTGGTTAAACAATATACAGTAAACGACAAAACAATCACAAACAATTATAACAAGGGCTTTTCACAGAACGTAGTTACGATACGTCTGCAGGCCAAATTTTAATCATACCCACCCTTGCATCCCCCTTCAAGGGGAGGAGCCGGGGAAGGGTCAAAAAAAATAACAATGAAAAAATCAAGAAAATTAATCGCGATACTGGCTCTCCTTGTGATTGCAGTAGCAGGAGTTGCTTTTTCTCCTGCACCAAAGAAAATAACCGTAAAAGGTTCCGACACCATGGTAATCCTGTCCCAAAATTGGGCAGAGGTATTCATGAAAAGCCATCCCGACATCATCATCCAGGTAACCGGGGGCGGATCCGGAACCGGGATCTCGGCACTGATCAACGGGGCAACCGATATCTGTAATGCCAGCCGTCCGATGAAAAAATCGGAGATCGAAAAACTGAAAGAACGTTACAACACGATGGGCGTTGAGATTCCGTGTGCTAAAGACGGAATAACCGTTTATCTCAATAAAGCCAACGCTGTAAGTGAGCTTTCCATTCAGCAATTGAGCGACATTTTTTCGGGGAAGGTGACCAACTGGAAACAGGTGGGTGGCTCGGATACCCCGATCAAGCTTTACGGACGGGAGAACAGCTCCGGAACATACGTATTTTTCCAGGAAGAGGTAGTAAAAGGGGATTATGCACCCAGTTGCCAGTCGTTGCCGGGCACCGCAGCTGTGGTAAATGCTGTGATGAAGGACGCCAACGCAATTGGTTACGGCGGAGCTGCCTATGCCGAAGGAATCAAGATCTGCAAGGTAAAAAAAGATGCAAACAGCCCCGCCTATGAGGCCAATGCAGAAAATATCAAGAAAGGTCTTTACCCGATCAGCCGATACCTGTATATGTATACAAGGAATCGTCCGACCGGAGAGACAAAAGAATTCATCGACTGGATTCTTAGCGCTGACGGACAAAAAATGGTAACAGAGGTCGGGTACTTCCCGGTCAGGTAAAAATGAATCAACACGGGTTTACAAAAGAGTCTCTGAGAAAGAAGTTCAGGTTATCTGAATATCTTTCTCAGAGAATCATTACGGGAGTTGCCTTTCTCTCGATCACGATCATCGTTCTGATCTTTTTTTTCGTATTCAAGGAGACGATTCCTGTCTTTCAACAGCCCGACAAAGGTTCGGCAATAGACAGCGAAGAGTTGGTACAGGAGCAGTACGGAGTCTTCGCCGAATCGGAGGAGGAGGATGACAGGCCTGAGGTTTACGGGATGGAGCTGGATTCTGCTTTGATGGGAAGCCGCGACTACGGGGCGGATGCTTCAACGGCAGAAGATGAACGGGTTACAGTATCGGATCTGCTTGGGGATCAATGGTATCCGGTATCCTCCAATCCGCGTTACGGGTTAATTCCCCTTTTTGTGGGAACCATTAAGATCACCATTATTTCGATCCTCTTTGCGGCCCCGATTGCTATCCTGGCAGCCCTCTTTTCGGCCGCCTTTGCCCCAACATGGATGCGGGAGTGGGTCAAACCGGCCATCGAATTGCTGGCAGGATTCCCTTCTGTAGTGATTGGGTTCTTTGCCCTGATGGTGATGGCCACTGTGCTTCAGGAACTTTTTGGTTATGAAACCCGTTTGAACGCATTTGTCGGTGGAATTGCCATGGGGCTTGCCGCTATCCCCATCATCTTTACCATCACGGAAGATGCCCTTACCGCGATCCCCGGCACATACAAAGAGGCTAGCCTGGCACTCGGAGCAACAAAATGGCAAACCGCCCTTTTCGTAACACTCCCTGCAGCAACCCCCGGTATTTTTGCTGCCATTCTCCTGGGCATCGGACGGGTGTTTGGTGAAACCATGATCGCCCTGATGGCGACGGGAAATGCAGCCCTCATTTCCGCCAATCCGTTTGAATCAGTCCGTACCCTGGCAGCTACAATTGGAGCCGAAATGGCGGAGGTGGTATTTGGTGATACCCATTATGGTGTGCTTTTCCTCATCGGATCATTGCTCTTCGTATTCACCTTTACCCTGAATGCACTGGCTGAATTTTACGTAAAAGGACGTCTCATGAAACGAATCCAGGGTAAAATCTCATGAACCGCAGAAGAAATATCACCGGCGGCATTTTGGTGGGCGCATCGGCATTTTCGGCCATCTCCATCATCGCCATCATTGTGGTCATCCTGGTCATTGTAGTCATTGGAGCAAAGGATACTCTCTCCTGGGAATTTATTACAGCCTTCCCGGAGAACGGCATGACAGAGGGGGGGATTTTTCCCGCTATTTACGGCACAGCACTCATGGTGATTATCATGTCGGTGGCGGCAGTCCCTTTCGGCACCATCACCGCTCTCTACCTCACCGAATATGCCAGCGAGAAATCTGTGATTGCACAAACCATCCGGTTTGCCGTGCGTACTCTGGCTACTGTTCCCGCTATCATCTTCGGCCTTTTCGGCCTGGGTTTTTTCATCAAGTTTGTTGGAGGGGGGATGGACTCCTTCTTCCTGGGTGGCGAATTGAAATGGGCCCAGCCTAATATCCTTTGGGCAAGCCTGACCATGTCGCTGCTTACACTTCCTGTGGTTATTGTTTCTGTGGAGGAGGCAATCCGCACCGTTCCCAGGGAACTTCGGGAAGCGAGCCTGGCGCTGGGTGCTACCAAGTGGCAGACCATTAAGAAAATAGTTATTCCCGGTTCCTTATCGGGTATCATGACCGGCACCATACTGGCCATCAGCCGGGGAGCCGGAGAGGTAGCCCCCATTCTTTTCACAGGAGCTGCCTACTACCTGGCTACGTTGCCAACCTCTCTCAGCGACCAGTTTATGAACCTTGGATATCATATTTACATTATGTCTACCCAGTCGGCTGATGTCGACGGGACCATGTCCATCCAATACGCCACCACACTGGTGTTGCTGTTGCTAACATTTTTATTGAATTTTGTAGCCATCATTATCCGGGCACGAATCCGCAGAAGAGTGAAGGCTTAAACCATATAGAATGAAAGATACCAAAATTGTCACCAAAAAACTCTCTTTCTATTACGGGGAGAAGATGGCACTCAACTCGGTCTCCGTGGAGATGCCGGAGAAACAGGTGACGGCATTTATCGGGCCCTCGGGATGCGGAAAATCAACCTTCCTGAGAACCCTCAACCGGATGAACGACCTCATCCCGAATGTTAAGATTGAAGGAGAGGTATTGATTGACGACCTGAATATTTATGATAAAAAGGTGGATGTCGTAAATCTCAGAAAGAAGATCGGAATGGTATTTCAGAAGTCCAATCCCTTTGCCAAGTCGATCTTTGAGAATATCGCCTACGGGCCAAAAATCAATGGCATCAGCGACAAGAAGATGCTGGAAGAGATTGTGGTAACCTCCCTGCAACGGACCGCAATCTGGGACGAGGTCAAAGACCGAATGAACCATTCGGCGCTGGGACTTTCGGGTGGGCAGCAACAACGGTTATGCATCGCCAGAACCCTTGCTGTCAACCCCGAGATCATCCTGATGGACGAACCTGCCAGTGCGCTGGACCCAATTTCCACCGCCAAGATAGAAGAGCTTATCTTTGAACTGAAGAAGAACTTCACAATTGTGATTGTAACCCATAATATGCAGCAGGCGGCCCGGGTAAGTGATCTGACTGCTTTCTTTTACCTGGGTGAACTGATCGAGTTTGGGAAGACCAGGAAGATTTTTACTACACCGGATAAGAAACAGACCGAAGATTATATTACAGGGCGATTTGGATAATAACAAGCAAAACCAGAAACGATGGAACGACACTTTGAACAGGAACTGCAAAAGTTAAAGAGCCGGATTCTTAAAATGGGAAACCTGGTGGCAGACCAGATTCACAATACCATGCTGGCACTGCAAACCTGTGATATTGAACTGGCAGCACAGGTGATCAGGAATGATAAAATTGTAGACAAGCTGGATGTCAAGATCGACAAGTTGTGCCAGCGCATCTTTGCCCTTCAGCAGCCTGTTGCAACTGATCTGCGGATGATCATGTCTTCACTCAAGATGAACAACGACCTGGAGCGTATGGGGGATCATGCCGTGGGTATTGCCTCCAGGATTGAATCCATCAGCGAATACCCCGAGATCCTCAAGGAGCTGGAGATGGAAGAGTTGATCCGTCAAACGGACGTGATTGTCAAGGATGTGATCAACATCCTGAATACCTGGAATACCACATTTGTCAGAGATATCTTTGCACAGGCATCAGCCATTGAAGCTCTTAGCCAGAAGATTACGGATAAAATCTTGGAGGAGATGAGCCAGAAAAGGGAGGTGATCGTAGTGGCATCAGCATTGATGATCATCCTGACCCAGATGGAACGCATTGCTGGATATTCAACCAACATGGCAGAGTCGGTCGTCTTTATCGTTGATGGGGAGATGATCAAGCATGCGAAACCCGGCTCCCTATTTCTGAATCCAGACACGGAGGAGTGACACCAATTTTTCAGGTTGAACCGGCTTGGAGAGGTAGTCGTTCGCCCCGGCCTGGATACATTTCTCGCGGTCTCCTTTCATCGCCTTCGCAGTGAGTGCAATCATCGGAAGTTTCGCAAAGCGCTTATCCTTGCGAATCTCCTGCATCGCTTCGTATCCATCCATCTCCGGCATCATGATATCCATGATCACCAAAGCGGTATCTGGGTTCTTATTGAGTTTTTCAATCCCTTCACGGCCATTCTTACCTATCACAATCTGCACTTTTTTGTCTTCCAGGATTTTAGTCAGGACAAATACATTGCGCATATCATCATCGACAATCAGGATCTTTTTATTCTCAAATACCTTGTCGGCTTTGTTATCAGAGGGTTTCGGCTTATCCTCCAACTCCTCTGTATCGCGGTCATCACCGGCAAGATCAGGCAGGATGACAGGCTTATCGTCATAAAGGTCCAGTGGTTCTTTCTCTTTCACTTTCTCCTGATTCGGGTCCAGTTCGATTGTATGTTTTCCAATCGAAAAGTCCATTTTATCGGGGAGATACAGCGTAAATGTTGAGCCTTCGCCCGGGGTGCTTGTCAACTTGATCTCTCCACCCAGGAGGCGACTCAGGCTGCGGGAGATCGTGAGACCCAGCCCTGTGCCGCCAAACCTCCGGCTTACCGTTCCATCAGCCTGCTGAAATGCTTCAAAAATCACATTGACCTTCTCTTCAGAGATGCCAACTCCGGTGTCGATGACGTCAAAAGCGAGACAATTTTTTGCCGTGAGGTTGGGATTGGTGAATATCACATCCTTGAAGGGGCGATGGATGCTGAACGTGACGCTTCCCTTCTCCGTAAATTTGATGGCGTTCGACAGGAGATTCTTAATGATCTGCAATGCGCGTTGCGGGTCAGTCTCAATACGCTCGGGAAGTCCCTTTTCCAGCTTGGTTTCGAGGGCGATGCCTCTTTTGTTGGTCAACGGGGAGAAGGTCTTCTTCACATAGTCTTCCAGATCCTCGAGATAGAGATCCTCGATGTCAACTTCCAGTTTTCCGGCTTCCACTTTTGAAAGATCCAGGATGTCGTTGATCAGCTCCAGAAGGTCCTTCCCGGAGGAGTTGATCACGTTGGCAAACTCGATCTCCTCTTTTGCCATCCCCTGATGCTTGTTGGTAGCCAACAGTTCGGAGAGGGCGAGAATGCTGTTGAGTGGCGTACGGAGTTCATGCGACATATTAGCCAGGAACTCCGATTTATACTTGCTGGCAACTTCGAGGGCTTCCGCTTTTTGCTTGATCTCAATCTGTGCCAGCTGCAATGCCTGGTTCTTCTTCCGGATGTCGTCCCGTTGAAGTTCCAGAACTTTCGTACGCTCTTCCAGTTCTTCATTGATCACCCGAAGTTCCTCCTGCTGATGCTGCAGGTTCTCTTCTGAGTGACGCAGAGCTTTGGTCTGTTCTTCCAGCTCTTCGTTGATCTGGCGTAACTCCTCCTTCTGCTCGGCAAGTTCATTGGCCTGCTCCTGGGTTTTCATCAGAAGTTGTTCCACCCTTTCGCGCGAGCGGGCAGTATGAATCGCCAGGGCAATCGTCTCCAGCGACATGTCGAGGAACAGCAGTTTTACCTCATCGAATTTCTGAAACGAACCCAGTTGGATGACACCAAGAACCTGGGTTTCATAAAGAATGGGAGCGATGATAAAATGATCCGGCTTTTCACTGGATGGTCCTATATTCACATTGGGAAGGTCGTCTGATGCTGTACTGAATATCAGAGGTTTCTTCTCTTTGGCAACCTGCCCCACAACACCGTTTCCAAACTCAACTTTTGTAATTTCAGGCTCACAGGCAAATGCCGCGGTAAGGTTGAGCAGGTTTTTATCCCCGGTAACAAACAGCAGCCCAAGCTGAGAGTTGAGGTAGTGTGCGAGGAAGGTGAGCACTTCATAGGAAAGATCTTTGATACTCTTTTCGCCGCTGCTCTTCAGGCTAAGCTCATTTAACCCTGTCTTCAGCCAGTCCTGATTCCTGATCTCAAGAGAGGCTTCCCGAAGTTTTTTGGTCATGTTAAAGAGGGAGATCCCCAGGGTATCCTGGTCACTTCGTGGAACCACATTTGTTGAATAATCCCCGCTTGCAATAGCTTCCGCCTGTTTTACAACCCCCTTGAAGCTTACAACCATTTCGTTCATGGATTTACCCAGGGTATCCTCTTTGCTCCGGATAGGAACCTTTTTGGTATAGTCGCCAAGAGCGATGGATTGACTCACATCGGCATATTGCTGCAGGGTGGAGACAAGGCGGTTAAAGGTGTGCTTCATCTCTCCAACTTCATCATCCGACACCATGATGTCTTTGTTTTGAAGTTCACCCAGAGCTACCTGTTTTGCCCAGGCAGAGATGCTTTTTATCGGTGTGACAAACCGACGGGTCACAAACAGTGAAATGATGAATACAAAAATCGTTGTCACAACAAGGGAAATCTTTGCAAAGGTTGAGAGCTCTCTGCCAACAGCATGAGCTTCATAGGTGCCAACCTCTTCGATCAACGCCCAGTTTACCCCTAAGGTTTCAAGGTAGTCGATCTCCCTGAACAGACCCATCACATCTACATTTTGGGAATTACTGTAATAGCTGACCTCTTCGATAATTGGCTTGCCTTCGGGGGTGGAAGCAGAGGCGTTTATCTTGGAAGCCTGCCAGATTCTCGTCTTAGAGTTATCTTCCATTTGCACCAAGATCAAGTTGTGATTCCCAAAATCACTAACAGATCGCAACATAAGATCGAGCCCGATCATATAAACTCTGACCGTGCTTCCAAATCCAACACTATATTGAATGACCCGGTCGATTTGTTCTGTGGTGATCTGGATTCCCATCACACCAATCCTTCGACCCTGAGAATCACTAACAGGTCGACCGATAAATCCGGTAATAACTCCATTTGATGGTGGAAAATATTCCAAATCTGAAAAGAGAATGGAACCGCTTTGAAGAATTTTTTCGAAAGTTTGACTGATCAGGGTGTTAGCAAGGATGCCCTGGTTTAGGTTTTCACCTGCCATACCCTGATCTTTCAAACTGAAGATAATGTTCCCATCATTGTCAATCATCAGGATGTTATAAAGGCCTTCGAGTTTCCATGATTTATTGAAACTAGCTTTCAATTGTTTAGTTAGGTTTCGGTATTGTGTTGTAGTTATGAATTCCAAAGGAGGCATTCCTGAAGCGTCCATCTCCTGGTCCATTTCGATTAACAGTGCGAGATGTTGCTGGTCTTCGGTAAGGAAGTTCAAGTACTTGTCTGCTCGCTCAAAATAGTTGTTCAAATCATTGACCCTGAGCTGAGATGTTGTAAAAAGCGACTTTTTGGAAAGGATGTTCAATCCCTGATAATAATAGAGGTAGTTAATAAAACTAAGTGAAGCCAACGGGATCAAGGAGATAGCGAGAAACCATAATAACATGGTTTTGCCAATGCCAAGGTTTTTCAGGGTTCTCCATTGAAAATCGGGGAAGTAGTTTTGAATTTTCAGTGTAATTTTATTCCACATAGACGGATTTGTTACAGCTTATTTACAATATTGCTCAATCACCTGAAAGACCTCTTCCGGGTTCAACGGTTTGGAGATGTACTCATTCATCCCCGACTCAATGCACATCTCCCTGTCGCCTTTCATGGCATTGGCAGTGAGTGCTATGATCGGAGTGTTGGCATTGGGCCCTTTCGTTTTGCCGCGAATCTGACGTGTAGCTTCAAACCCATCCATCTCCGGCATCTGTACATCCATAAATACCATGTCGTATTTCCGTTCGCCGGCTCTTTCCACCGCTTCAACTCCGTTACTGGCTGTAATCACCTTAATCCCTCTTTTGGAGAGTAATTGTACCACGATCTTCTGATTGATCAGATTATCTTCCGCAAGGAGAACGGTAAGATCCTGAAGCGCATTTTCCTTAGCTGCAGAGGGAGTTTCTTTAACCTTACCAGGCTCGTCCAGCTCTTTGAGGAAAATTCTCTGGAACATCCATTGAAGCTCCTTTTGCATCACCGGTTTAAACAGGATATGATCAATGCCGGTTAATTTGATCCGTTTGGTCGAATGAATGGATTTGTCATCGGTCAGCATGATAAAAAGCGGATTTGTCTCTTCCGGCAGTTTTTCTTCAAGAAGAGAGGAAAGCAATTTCCCGTCAACAAATTGAAGAAGATGGTCAATCACAATCACAGCGTATTTCTTTGCATCAGGCTTTGATGCCAGGGCGATCGCCTCTTCAGCGGAGGTGACTGTTGAGACCGAGATATGGCAGAATTCAAAGAAACTCTCTAGCTCCTTGTTGTGCTCCGTTTGCCTGTCAACAAGCAGGACATGCAGCTCTTTTATGGCAGGCGGCAAGCAGAGTTTTTCTTCAAACAGTTCGCCTTTGCCGATTTCAAAAGGAATTACAAAGGTGAAACAACTCCCCTCTCCCGGAGTACTTTCTGCCTTGATGGTTCCTTTCATCATCTCAACCAATTTTTTGGAAATGGAGAGACCTAGGCCAGTTCCCCCATGGGTTCGGGTAGTGGATTTATCAGCCTGGCTGAATGAATGGAACAGTTTTGGCAGTTTGGATTCATCGATACCTATCCCTGTATCGCAAATCGAAAATTCGAGCTTGACGACATTGCCGGTCTTTTCAATCTGCTTGACAGAGATGGTTATTCGACCAGTTTCGGTAAACTTTACCGAATTGCCAAGCAGGTTGATCATAATCTGGCGCACGCGCGTAGGGTCTCCAACCAGATTATCGACCGTTTCGGGTGGACAATGACAGATAAATTCCAGGCTTTTCTGGAATGTCTTCACAGAAAGTAACCTGACTACTTTCCCGATCACATCGCGCAGGCTGAAATCAATGTGTTCCAGCTCCAGCTTGTCGGCTTCAATCTTTGAAACATCCAGGATTTCATTGATAATTTCAAGCAGTGATTCACTGCTTTGCTTGATATCAGTGAGGTGTTCATAGTAGTGTTCGGGGAGTTCTGAGTCCATCAGGATCAGGTCTGTCATCCCGATGATGCCGTTTAAGGGAGTACGGATTTCATGACTCATGCTGGCAAGAAAAGAGCTCTTTGCAATGGTCGCTTCTTCTGCAGCCCGCTTGGCCATATCCACCTCTTCAAGGGTTTTTTTCAGTTGCCTCGTTGTTACCTCAAGCTCATGTTTTTGCTTGAAAAATTCAATGTAAGCGCGGATCTTACTCTGCAGGATTTTTCTGTCGAGAGGTTTGTAAAGGTAATCAACAGCTCCCGATTCGTATCCCCTGAATATCTGTTTAGGTTGTCTGTATGTGGCAGTAATAAATATGATTGGGATGTTCTTTGTCCGATCACTTCCCCGCATGAGTTCAGCCGTCTCAAAGCCATCCATTCCCGGCATCTGAACGTCCATCAGTACCAGAGAGATGTTGTGTTCGAGCATGGCGGCGAGTGCTTCATTCCCCGACATGGCCTCAATGATGTTAAGTTCCGGACTTTCAATGATCGACTCAAGGGTAATCAGATTCTCCTTTCGGTCATCGACAATTAAAATATTGAATTTATCAGTTGAATGTTCCATAGATGGCAATTCAAGATTTTTAGTAATCCATTTTAGGCCTCTTGGTCAAAGATACAATGAAAAATCAAAAATAAAAGAAATGTTAACAAAATGAAATTCCGTTATTTTTGTACTCTCATTCCACAATTCAGGAAAAACAGGCAGCCTATGACAACCAATTCCAAAAACTACGTGATTTCGATCACGATCATTGGTGTTTTCTTTTTTCTCTTCGGATTTGTTACCTGGTTGAATGGCATCCTCATACCTTATCTGAAGATATCCTGTGAACTTACAGACTTTCAGGCTCTCTTCGTGGCCTTTGCATTTTATATCTCTTATACCGTGATGGCTTTGCCCTCTTCCTGGATTCTGAAGAAGACCGGATTTAAAAACGGCATGATGGTTGGATTATGGGTGATGGCACTGGGAACCCTGATTTTTATTCCTGCCGCTTTCCTTCGCACCTATTCGCTGTTTCTACTCGGACTATTCGTGCTGGGAACGGGATTGGCGATTCTTCAAACAGCCTCCAACCCTTATATAACCATCATCGGACCCCGCGAAAGTGCCGCACGGAGAATCAGCATCATGGGAATCTGCAACAAAGTCGCCGGAGCGATCGCTCCCCTTGTCCTGGCTTACTTTATCCTACACGATGGTGATGCCTTCCTGCTTAGCCTCAACGGGATGGACGAAACTGCCAGGTCACTGGCTCTTGACGGACTTGCCCGCCGGGTGATCGGTCCCTACCTGGTGATGACAGGGGTACTGTTTGTTTTGGGACTGATCATTCGTTACGCACCGCTTCCCGACGTGGAGATCGAACAGGATGAAGATGCAGATTCGGGATATGCTGCGTCGAAAAGCTCCATCTTCCAGTTCCCTCACCTGATCCTCGGGGTGATCACATTGTTCTTTTACGTGGGGGTGGAAGTGATTGCCGGAGATACCATCATCCGGTATGGGAACTCGATAGGCATACCCCTGGAGTCGGCAAAGTATTATACATCACTGGTACTGATAGCTATGGTTGTTGGCTATATCATCGGAATCCTCACCATTCCTAAGATCCTCTCACAAAAGAGCGCGCTGGCATGGAGTGGCATCCTGGGAATCCTGTTTTCGATCCTGGCGATTGCAGTTCCGTCTGAAGCGTTTGTCTCATTTCCATTTATTGACCTGATGACCTTCCAGGGGATCACACTTGTGCTTCCTTATACGGTCATGTTCATTGCACTCCTCGGGCTGGCAAACGCCCTGGTATGGCCGGCCGTATGGCCACTTGCCATCCACGACCTGGGTCGGTTTATTAAAACGGGATCTGCTCTCCTCATTATGGGAATTGCCGGTGGTGCGGTTCTTCCGCTACTGTGGGGATATTTGTCGGATGTCTGGAATTCGCAGCAAGCATACTGGCTGGCAGTACCCTGTTACATGGTGATCGTTTACTATGCGTGGTGGGGGCATAAGGTGAGGTGGTGGGGCAGGAAGGTAGGAAGGTAGGAAGGTAGGAAGGTAGGGTGTTTTTTTTGAACTGTATAGTAAATCAATTTGAACAGAGATGAAACCAACATTATTGATATTAGCTGCCGGAATCGGCAGTCGCTACGGAGGGTTGAAACAGCTTGATGCGATTGGGCCCAATGGCGAAACAATCATCGACTACTCTATCTTTGATGCCATCCGGGCGGGATTTGGCAAGGTTGTATTTATAATCAATGAACGAATTGAAAAAGACTTCCAGGATGTCATTATAAAAAGATTGCAGCCCTATATCCGGATCGAATATGTATTTCAGGAGATCTGGAAACTTCCGGACGGAATCGCCTGGTCGAAAGAACGGACCAAGCCATGGGGGACAGGCCATGCCCTGTTAATGGCTGATGGAAGGATCGACACGCCTTTTGCGGTGATCAATGCCGATGATTTTTACGGTCGTGAAGCCTATCAGACCCTTACCGATTACTATGCTGGATGGACACCCGCACGGGAAAACGATTTTGCCATGGTTGCGTTTGAGATTGGCAAAACCCTGTCGGAATACGGATTTGTTTGCCGTGGTGTATGCACCACAGATACCTCCGACTACCTTGAGAATGTGGTTGAACGGACCTGGATTGAACGCAAGCCTGAGGGGATTGTCTACAAGGATGAAGAGGAGAAGCTGATACTGCTTACGGACGACACGGTTGTATCCATGAATTTCTGGGGCTTCACACCCTCCTTCTTCGGTTACCTGAAAACGGGATTCAGCGAGTTTCTTCAAACCAACGGAGAAAACCTGAAAGCCGAGTATTACATACCTACAGCGGTAAACCGGCTGATCCAGGACCGGATTGCAACTGTCAGAGTTTTGCCCTGTGCAGCAAAATGGTACGGAATCACCTATAAAGAAGATAAAGAGATGGTAGTGAAAGGGATACGACAATTAATTGAAAAAGGTGAGTATCCCGAAAAATTATGGACGTAATTTTTCGTTACCAAGAGTAAGTGTATCTTTGTAACAAGATAAAGAGATTAACTATGAAACGAAATCACCTATCCGGCGCTCTGGGAGCCTTTATGGTTCTGTTCCTGTTCTTTTCCCTGAATGGGAATGCGCAGATGGTCAACGAGGTAGCTAAAAAGCGTGTTACCATTGGAGTTGGCATGTTCACTGATATCTGGTTCGGGGTCCCTCAAGGCATCAAGACCAGAACAATTAACCAGGGGTTTCAGGCCTTTGCCCTGTATAATGTTCCGTTTGGAAAAAGCAATTTTGGATTTGCGATTGGCCTCGGATTCAGGGCACAGAACCTGTACGGAAATTTTCTGGTAAAAAGCCGGCAGGACTCCACATGGCTTGAGAAAATAGGCGATACGGCCTCTGTCAACTTCCAACGAAGCAAATTGGTGCTGCCGTACATTGAACTTCCGATCGAATTCAGGTTTAAGTCAAAATCCAAGATAGCTGTAGGGATCGGCTTCAAGGTAGCCTATCTCTTACCCGCGCATTCGAAGTATGTTGGTGAAAACTACACAACACTCGATAAAACAAAATACCGAGTAAAATTCAGAGAGATCAAAAACCTTGAACAGTTCAGTTATGGTCCTACCTTCCGGATCGGTTACAGGTGGTTCAATTTCAATGCCTATTACTCCCTTTCGAAACTTTTTACCAAAGGAAACGGACCGGAGATGAATTCGCTCTCGCTCGGATTCCTCTTTATGCCATTTTAAAGCAGAAACGAGGCCAGACACATGACCACAGCGCCCATCAGCCAACCGGAATAGATTTCCGAAGGTAGATGGGCGTTTAGTTTCAGGCGGGCTGATCCTGTCATCCCGGAGATGATGATCACACCGAACAGCCAGAAGATGGAGTATCCCCCTGATAGGATAGACATACCTAAAAACAGACCCGAAACACCTCCAAGGGCAATCATGTGCATGCTGATCCGAAATCGCAGGGTCACCAGAACTGTAATAACAGTTAACAGTGTGGCTCCCAGGATAAAAATCTGAAAATATCGGGGCATGTAAAGGTCTTTTATCAGGTAAAAGGTGAGGTAGTAAAAGATCCCTATGGTAATCAATGGGAAAATCCGGTCCTCCCTTTTTGGCAGGTAAAAGGAGGTAATCATTTTCATCCTGTACATGATGTAAATGATGAACAGGGGGAAGATACATGTTGTTACCAGGATGGTACCCGTAATCAATAATTTCATGTTGAGCGGTAGAAACACCGTAAACGTAGGATCAAATTCCAGCAGGATGGCAAGGATGTATATGGGGATCAGCAACGGATGAAACAGAATTGAAAAGATACGGGCTGCACTATTGTTCATGCCAACTGAAATTAACCTACTGAAGCTCAACACGAAGCCTGGCAGAAGGGATGTTTAACTGCTTGCGGTATTTGGAAATTGTACGCCGGGCAATATTGTATCCTTTGCCCTTCAGGAGGTCAACCAGATGATCATCGGTACAAGGGGCGGCTTTATCCTCCTCTTCAATCACATCCTGCAAAATCTTTTTAATCTCTCTTGTGGAGATCTCTTCCCCCTTGACATTTTGCATGGATTCGGAAAAGAAACTTTTCAGCAAAAAGGTCCCGAAAGGTGTTTGGACATATTTGCTGTTTGCCACGCGCGAGATGGTGGAGATATCAAGACTCACAATCTCAGCGATGTCTTTCAGAATCATTGGGCGTAATGTTGTTTCATCCCCTGTCAGAAAATACTCCCGCTGATACTCCATGATGGCACTCATGGTTTTGAAGAGGGTCTCCTGCCTCTGTTTGATCGCATCGATGAAGCCCCTTGCCGAGTCGAGTTTCTGTTTGATGAAGGTTATCGCGGCCTTCTCGCTGCTGGTGGCCGTGTTCCTTTTTCGCACATAGGCCTGCAGCATATCCTGATATTGTCTGTTCACAATCAGCTCAGGCGCATTCCTGCTGTTGAGAGTGAGTTCGAGATCTCCGTCGATATTGGATATCAGGAAATCGGGGATGATATACTCATTGAGACGGGTTGTTTCCGGAATATTCCCTCCCGGTTTTGGATTCAGTTTCTGAATCTCCTGGATGGCAGCTTTGAGCTCTTCTTCTGTGATCTTGAGACGTGCCATCAGTTTATCAAACCTGCGTCTGCTGAATTCGTCAAAATGGTCTTGCAGGATCAGGATAGCCAGCTCAACGGCAGGCGTCATTTCATCAACCCGGTCCAGCTGGAGAAGCAGGCACTCACGAAGATCCCTTGCGCCAATTCCGGGAGGGTCGAAACCCTGAACCAGTTTCAGCATTCTATCTATCTCCTCCGCGGAGGTATGGATATTCTGGTTGAAAGCCAGATCATCAATCAACGCTGACTCTTCCCGTCTCAGGTATCCGGCATCATCCAGGTTGCCAATGATGGTGCTTGCAATGATAAATTCCCGGTCGCTGCTCCTGGTCAGGCCAAGTTGCGCCAGGAGAAAATCCTGGTAGCTGATTGAAGAGACGACAGGATGCTCATGGTGCTCTTCATCAGGCTTGCTGTAGGAGGTGGTAAGACGGTAGCCGGGAGCATCTTCATCTTCCAGGTAATCTTCAAGCGAGAATTCATTGTTCAGTTCAGTGCTGTCAGAGATGTCATCACGCAGTTCATCCTCATCAGAAACAATGGAATCGAGGGTTTGTTCTTCTGAATACTCCTCCTCACGATCCATCTCAGAAGCCTCATCAAGAGCGGGGTTCTCTTCAATTTCCTGCTTGATTCGCTGTTCAAATGAGAGAACGGGCTCCTGCAGCAGTCGAAGGACCAGCACCTGCTGGGGAGAGAGCTTTTGTTGTAGTCGTTGCTGTAGTTTTTGGTTCAGCATAGTTGCACGATAAGGGTTATACCCTAACACCTAGTGTCAGCAAATATACAGTTTAATAGCCATTTAAAAAATGCGTATTTTCGGCAAAACAGGGCATTCGGCAATTTTTCCCTGGGTTTACGAAGTAACATCATCCGGTGGCAACGTGCTGATCCAATGGATTGGCGCTTCTCTTTGGTTCAATCCCTTCAGAACACCCTAGCAGGAGATTCACTCTTCGATTATCTCGCCCATTCATCGAATCGGAACCGGGTTTACAGATTCTTTTTTAATATCCAGGAGGTTCGGATGCGTTTACACCTCTCATTAAACCAATCAGACAACGAAAAAAAGAACGTTCCTGAGCACATGGGCATTTATCCTGATGTTGGTAAGCCTCTTTGCCCAATTCTGGCATCCGATCGGATACATATGGAATGTCAGCCTCCGGCTCCCGGGAAATACAACTTGACCCTGATCAATGCTTCCGGACAGGTCATGTTTCAGAAAGAGATCCGCTCAACCGGGATGATCCACTCACAAAAAGTGATCACAACCAATCACTGAAATTTCTGAGGATTTCTTTACCTTTGCCACCGAAATACGAGGGACGAAAGACGAGGGATGTACTTCTAATTTCTAACTTTAATTCGTCATTCGTCATTCGTAAATAGAATTGGCCCTATAGTTCAAGGGATAGAACGGAAGTTTCCTAAACTTTAAATCCAGGTTCGAGTCCTGGTGGGGCTACAGATAATCTTTCAACGACAAACAAAACCGCTTAAAATGAATGTTTTAGGCGGTTTTTTTATCAGACCAAATGCCCAAATTAACAAAGACTAAATGAAAGACGAACGAAAAATGAGTATACATTTAATGTCCACTTAATCGGGAGATCACCGAAAGCGAAATTCTGCTGGAAAAGTTGCAGGAGTCCACGCTTATTCTCGAAAGTCTCATCAACACCATTCCTTCAAGGGTGTTCTGGAAGGACAGGAACCTTGGCTACCTGAGCTGCATTAAGGCATTTGTTCAAGATGCAGGATACTCGGCTGAACATTTAACCTATTTTACCTGCGAGTTCAGGGTGCAAATACCCGGCAAGCCAATCCAATGGATCTATTCAAAATCATCTCCTGAGAAATTGGCAGACGGGAGCGTAACCTGGTATGGGTTCAATGCGAATATCACTGATATCAAACAAGCAGAAGAGGCATTAAGAAAGAAATCGGAAGAGTTGGAATATCTCAATAATATCTTTATTGACCGGGGTCGTCTCCTTAAAAACCCGGAAGCATGTCGGGAGCACTCCGGAGCGATGATGAACCTTCACCGAACCAATGTAAATGTACCCTTCAAGAATGTTGTTAGCCCGGAGGGATTCCCGTATATGACAGTATACACATATACGCCTAAAGGAGCCGGCCTCCCTTTGATTGTACCATTCCATCCCTGAAAGACATCTTGCGTTTCAAAGATTGTTTCCCCCCATCGGTCAAAAATAAGCATATTGAATGTGGTAATCTTTTCAGGCTGGCTCACGGGGCGGAAAAGGTCGTTCAAACCGTCATTGTTTGGAGTGAATGCATTGGGCATTTTAAGTGGCACATTGCAATACAGCATCACGACCGAATCGGATGCATAACAAATGGCCCCATTATCTATGGTTACGTTATACCATCCTTCTTCAGTAACCAGTATTGAATATGAACTATCGCCTGTGTTCCATGAATAATGATCGTACCGTTGCCCAACTTCCAGTTGAACCTCCTGGTCGAAGTATATTGTGTCGAAAAATGAATTAGGGCCGCAAGGATCAGTTGTTGTAAAATTTACCTCGGGGATTATGAAGACGTCGACCAATTTTGTGATTGTATCCGGACAACCATCAGTGGAAGAAACAATCAATGTCGTGACATACTCTCCGGACTTATTATAGACATATTCCGGATTCTGAATATCTGTGACAGCAGGGGACCCGTCTCCAAAGTCCCAAATCCAGTTTGTTATCGTATTTTGGTTTATTGTACTGGAATCATGAAATGGGACAGATGCACCAACACAGTTTTTCCGGGTGCAACCAAAATCGGCATTGATGAGTGTAGGTTGAAATGTGCCGGTGACAGTGACTTCACAACCATTTACTGATGTGAGGACACAACTGTCGACCCTTCCAAAAACCGGATTGTAAATGGTTGTTGACTGGGTGGTGTCGCCATTCGCCCATAAGTAGGAAAATCCGGGAGGTGCAGTGACTGTGGCAACCGTGTCATCCGGACAAAAACCGAAGGTTAATTGTACTTTGCTGCAATACGCTGATAGATAGGCATATCCGAAATGGCCCGTTTGAGAACAATCTCTTGTTGTGAATTTTATTGAAATAGTTTGTCCTATGAACTGTGTCAAATCTATTCCCACAGTGGTCCAGTCTTTCCAGACAACTTCTTCGCAGGAATACCAGGTTGGCATTCCCTGGTGTGCATAGACATAATAATAGCCACAGATTGGATCAATCAAATTGCCATTAATATCGGCAACTTCAATGGTAAAATTTGGTTGCTCCACAGAATCATGATTCGGATCTTCCAGTACAACAGCATACTGGTAAACAAACAGACTGGTTTCTTCTGTTACATCTATCGAATATCTGATTTGCTCAGCCTGAGCACCTGTTTGGTCATTCCCAAGCCGGAGAGAATATTCTGCACCGGGAGGAACTGGATTTAACATATAACATGTGTGTGGATCAACATTTACGGGAGCTTTTATAATTGTATGCCTGGTTGGTGCAAATCCGCTATTGGCTTCAGGATGCCAGAAATCACCGTAATACCCTGTCCAACCCGTGAAATCTCCAAGACTGAAGTTTGAATTGGGACAGCTACTTGTGTGTTGACCGACTGCAGGAAAAAAGAGCACGTTTGAAAACGTAATCATAAACCACATAGCCCAAATAGCCTGTGCTCTAATACGTTTTATCATTCCATTCATTTATGGCAGATACAAATAAATAAAGTTGTTCGTCTGGGATGGCATAAATACCT
>JACZJJ010000134.1 GCA_014860625.1 Bacteroidales bacterium
TCCCTCCACAACCTGAAAAATATCGATGTCACCTTTATGCTTCACGCATTCAATGTTGTGACCGGAGTGTCAGGAGCAGGAAAATCATCGCTGGTAAATGAAATAGTGGCAAAACGCAACCCGCTGACCTTCCGGGAGATGACCGGATGGGAGACAATTGATAAAGTGATAGCCATTGACCAGTCTCCAATTGGCAAGACATCCCGAAGCAATCCAGCTACCTATACCGGATTGTTTGATCACATCCGTGACCTCTATTCCTCTTTACCTCAGTCAAAAGAGCGTGGCTACTCGAAAAGCCGGTTCTCTTTCAATACATCCGGCGGAAGATGTGAATCCTGTCAGGGAGGCGGGTTTCATCAGACCGGCATGCATTTTCTCGGAACCGTTGAAGTGATTTGCAGCACGTGCCAGGGAAAGCGATTTGACGATGAAACGCTGGAGGTGAAATATCTTGAGAAAAACATTGCCGAAGTGCTGGATCTCACCATCACCGATGCGATCCTCTTTTTTAGTGATCAGCAGCGAATTTTAGGGTACCTGAATGTACTGGAAGCATTGGGACTGGGATACCTGCACCTGGGGCAACGCTCTTCTACCCTCAGCGGCGGGGAAGCCCAGCGGATCAAACTGGCCACCGAGCTATCCCTTCCAGCTGCATCCCATACCCTCTACCTGCTGGATGAACCTACTACCGGCCTGCATCAGGCCGATGTAGCGAAACTTCTTGAAGCCCTTCACAAACTTGTGAAACAGCAGCATACCGTGATCGTCATTGAGCACCACCATTCACTCATCCTGGCAGCAGATCATGTGATTGACCTGGGTCCGGGCAGCGGAAAAAACGGCGGTGCCGTTGTCGCGACAGGCACCCCGCAAATGATCATGGAAACCCCCGGTTCGCTGACGGGAAAGGCGATGCGGGATTCGGGATTCGGGATGAATGAACCCCTAAATCCCCTAAAGGGAACTTACCCCCTCCCCTTCAGGGGAGGGATGGGGAGGGGTTATCCGGCATCGCGTGTCGCGAATCCCGGATCGCAGATCTCTTTCTCCGGCGTCACCACCAATAACCTCAAAGGAGTTGATGTTTCTATTCCCTACAACAAAATAACCGTAATCACAGGAGTGTCGGGAAGCGGGAAGTCATCCCTGGCATTTGACACCATCTATGCAGAAGGGCGGAACCGTTTCCTGGAGAGTTTTTCTGCTTATGCCCGGGCACAGATGGGCATCAAGGAGAAACCCGATTTTGAGGAGGCACACGGGCTGACGCCAACCTTTGCCGTGGATCAGCGCGATCCCGGGAACAACCCGAGGTCGACCGTGGGGACATATACGGGGATCTATGATATTCTGAGGTTGCTGTTTTCACGGTTTGCCTTGCGGCATCCAGAACCCCTAAATCCCCTAAAGGGGACTTACTCCCTCCCCTTCAGGGGAGGGCCGGGGAGGGGTCATTCGCGATCCGGCATCCATTATCCTGTCCTCAGCTCCCTCTTCTCCTTCAATGAACAACTGGGAGCTTGTCCGCACTGCGACGGATTGGGCTCTGTGTGGGTCTGTTCTCCGGCGAAACTCGTCACCCATCCCGAAAGGTCACTGCTGTCCGGAGCCCTTGACGGGACAAAGACAGGCCGGTTCTACGGCGAGGAGTTCGGACAGTATGTATCTATCCTAAAAGCTGTGGGCGAGCGACATGCCATAGAGTACTCAAAACCCTGGTCGGATCTCACTGCCATGGAGAAACAGCTGGCGATGGAGGGAACCGGTGAAGAAAATTACGATGTTTCATGGCACTTCAAACGTAAAGACCGCACCGGAGAACATCATTTTACAGGAAAGTGGATCGGATTCTCCGGCCTGGTGAATCAGGAATACAAACGCAAACATGCCGATCACCGGGGAGAAGAGATGAAATCGGTGCTGGAGGAGATCGGTTGCCCCGAATGCCTCGGGAAACGACTGAACCTGGAAGCCTTATCCTACCAGCTCCTGGGAGTTGACATAGCCTCCATCACTGCACTCCCTGTAATGCAGCTTGAACAATACATGTACAAGTTGCCGAATCGTGTTGAAGAGAAGGACAAGGATGCTGTCTCTCTTCTCACCAATGAGATAAACCAGCGACTGGAAATGCTTCTCGGAATGGGATTGGGATACCTTTCGCTGAGTCGGGCAGCAGATAGCCTTTCAGGAGGTGAATTCCAGCGGATCAAACTGGCCGGGCAGATGGGGAGCGGCCTCACCGGAATTACCTATGTACTCGACGAGCCCACTGCGGGGCTTCATCCCGTTGATACCGCCAAGTTGCTCAAACGAATTGACCTACTCAGGAACTCCGGGAATACCATTTTAATGGTGGAACACGACCCGGAGGTGATCAACAGAGCCGATTTTGTGATCGACATGGGTCCGGGTGCCGGCAACGATGGAGGCGAGATCATCGCCATGGGGACCCCCACCGAACTTATTGCAAATCCTCATTCCGTCACAGGCCCCTTCCTGAAAAAAAACCGATTGCAAATCACATCACACAATCGTAGCTTTGGGAAAGGGATACGCGTATCGCGCATCTCGCATCTCGCATCGCGCATCGCGCATCGCGAATCTGTAATCTCTATCACCGATGCCACCCTCCACAACCTCAATCACCTTTCGGTCTCTATCCCAGCCGGGGGGATCGTGGCCGTGACAGGCATTTCGGGAAGCGGCAAATCCACACTGGTACATGGCGTTATACACGAATCGTGGCTCCGGAAACGTGTTCAGGGATGCAGGGAGATTTCAGGCCTCCGGCAATTTGACCGGGTGATTGCAGTACACCAGAAAAGGCATTTCAGAGAGAGCCGGGGCACAGCAGCAACGTTCAGCGGAATATTTGAAACAATCAGGGATTTGTTTGCCAACACATCTGAAGCAGCCAGGCTGGGACTGAAAAAGCCCCATTTCTCCTTTCTCTCCCCGCAAGGAGCCTGCGATCAGTGTAACGGCCGGGGCGAGCTCAGGATCAGCATGGATTTCATGGCCGATGTAAGAATTACCTGCGAGAAGTGCCACGGGAACCGATACCAGGAGCCTGTTCTGCAAGTTGCAATCCAGGGAAAAAACATAGCGGATATCCTTCTCATGACATTCCGTGAAGCCGTTGAGTTCTTTTCCGATTGCTCCACGAATCCAGGAATTGAAGCCAGGAACAGAAGGATCTGTGCTTCTATTCTCGGGATGCTTCAACCGATTTCTGAGATCGGACTGGGGTATCTGATTCTCGGGCAATCACTCGAAACTCTTTCCGGTGGAGAGGCACAACGGCTGACACTGGCACATGAACTGATTTATCCGAAAAAAGGAACCGCATTGTTTTTATTTGACGAGCCTTCATCAGGACTGCATCCCGCAGACCTCCCGGCATTACTCGCCCTGTTTGACCGGCTTGTTGATCAGGGGCATTCAATCATTCTAATAGAGCACAATCCGGAAATCATCCTCCATGCCGACTGGGTCATCGACCTGGGACCAGGGAGTGGGGATCAGGGAGGAAATGTAGTAGCTTCCTGCCAACCGGAGGATATTCTCAACCATCCCAACTCCCATACCGGAAAATTCCTGGCCGGACTGACTGCCTGATCTTTCAGATGGCCGAAAGCAAAAGGACTCAAGGCCAATTATAGATATTTAACATTCTTGATATCTAGGCGGGTCAATATTTTCGTTTATCTTTGCATTCTGCGAAATTTTTTAACTACTATAATTATTTGACATCCAATACTTTATAGATGATAAAAAAAGTACTGATTGCAAACCGGGGTGAAATTGCCGTTCGTGTGATGCGTTCGTGTCGCGAAATGGGGATTGTTTCGGTAGCGGTCTATTCCGATGCCGATGAAGCCTCCATGCACGTCAGGTATGCCGATGAAGCGTATTATATCGGAGCCGCTCCTTCATCGGAGAGCTACCTGAACATGGATAAAATCCTGGAAGTTGCGAAGAAGTGTAACGCCGACGCCATTCATCCCGGGTATGGATTCCTATCCGAAAATGCCACTTTTTCTCAGAGATGCCAGGAGGCTGGTATCATTTTTATCGGGCCGGGCCCGGATGCCATCCGGTCGATGGGAGACAAGATCACAGCGCGTAAAAACATGATTGCTGCAGGAGTTCCGGTAGTTCCGGGAACAACAGAACCCATCAGGGATGATTCGAAAGCGATGGAGGTCATCCGGGAGATCGGTCTGCCTGTAATGATCAAAGCTTCTGCCGGAGGCGGTGGAAAAGGGATGAGGCTGGTTAAAGAGGAGTCGGAAGTGGTCAGTTCGATCCGCATGGCAAGATCGGAAGCAGCTTCCTCATTTGGCGATGACTCCGTTTACATTGAAAAATTTATTGATTCTCCGCATCACATCGAATTCCAGATTCTCGCCGACAAGCACGGCAATGTGATCCATCTCTTTGAACGGGAGTGTTCCGTTCAACGCCGCCACCAGAAGGTCGTGGAAGAGACCCCCTCCCCGCTTATCACGCCGGATGTACGGAGATCGATGGGCGAAGCTGCTGTGGCCGCAACCAAAGCAGTTGACTATTCCGGAGCAGGTACCATCGAATTTATCGTCGACGACAACCAGAATTACTACTTCCTGGAGATGAACACACGCCTCCAGGTGGAGCATCCGATCACGGAACGGGTTGTGGGTGTTGACCTGGTGAAGGAGATGATCCGGATTGCCCAGGGAGACGTGTTGTGGCTGAAACAGGAAGATCTCACGCAAGACGGACATGCCATCGAATGCAGGATCTATGCCGAAGATCCCGACAACAACTTCATGCCGAGTCCGGGCCGCATTGCCCATATCACCGAACCCAAAGGATTGGGAGTACGCTGCGACGGATATATCTATGAAGGGTATGAAATTCCGATTTACTACGACCCGATGATCTCCAAACTGATTTGCTGGTCGCGAACGCGCGAAGGAGCAATCGCCAGGATGAAGCGGGCGCTGTATGAATACAAGATTACCGGCGTCAAGACAAACATCCGGTTCCTTGAGCGAATCATGAGTTGCCCTGCCTTCAGGGATGGGAATTACAACACACAGTTCATCGAAAAGAACCAGCCCTGCCTGGTAGGTCCGGAGGAAAACGACCCAAAGAATGAAGACAGGGCAATCATGGCTATTTTCGTGGATTACCTCCACAAAGTTGATAAGTTTGAGACAAAAGTAGTAGCCAGGGAGGGTACGGCCGACTGGAAAGTTACAGGCCGCAAGAAGAACCTCTACGATTAACATGCCCTTTAATTAATAAGATGTTATGAATGATCTCGAAATTAGTCTGGACGACCGGACGGCCAATGTTAAACTCCTGGAAAGGGAAGGCAACCGGTTTTTAATTGCAGTCGACGACACTGAGTACGACGCCCGTATCATCATGGTTGAACGTGGAGTTTATCTCATGTTGATGAATGGAAAATCCTATAACATAGAGCTGATCGAAGCCGGCGGCCCTAAGAAATATTACGTGAACACCTATCGCTACTCCTACGACGCCGAGATCATCGACGCTGAGACGAGATACCAGAAAAGCAGAAGTACCGATCATGGGGATGACATTTCTGTCATCTCAAGCCCAATGCCAGGGAAAGTAGTCAGGATTCTTGTAAAAGCAGGTGATGAAGTAAAGGCCGGCGATACGGTAGTGGTTGTTTCAGCTATGAAGATGGAGAGCGAATACAAAGTAAAACAAGACCGCATTATCAAAGAGATCAAAGTGAAGGAAGGGGACACGGTTGATGCCCACCAGCCACTTGTGATTATTGAATAATTAAACCCTGAAAAGATGACAACAC
Organism: Bacteroidales bacterium; assembly: GCA_014860625.1. GTDB lineage: Bacteria > Bacteroidota > Bacteroidia > Bacteroidales > FEN-979 > QYOJ01. Next base: position 5,843 of record JACZJJ010000134.1, read on the forward strand.
TGGAGGATAAACTCAGACAGTTTGACGAAAAAAGTAAACTTGCCGAACTGGGTGGAGGCCAGGACCGGATTGACAAACAGCATGCAAAAGGGCGGCTTACAGCCCGGGAACGGATCCAACTGCTTCTGGATCCCGGTTCGTTTGTTGAAAAAGACAAATTCCTCACGCACCGATGCCACGATTTCGGCATGGAGACGCAAAAGGTGCTTGGCGACGGGGTTGTTACCGGTTACGGTAAAATTGACGGACGGATTGTCTTTGTCTTCGCCCAGGATTTTACTGTGTTTGGAGGAACCCTGAGCCGTGCCAACGCCGATAAGATCATCAAGATCATGGACCTGGCAATACATATGGGGGCTCCTGTGATCGGGCTCAATGATTCCGGTGGAGCGCGGATCCAGGAAGGGGTGGAGAGTCTTGCCGGCTATGCCGATATCTTCTACCGCAACACCAAATGTTCGGGTGTGATTCCTCAGATCTCTGCTATCCTTGGCCCCTGTGCCGGCGGAGCGGTCTATTCACCCGCTCTCACCGACTTCATCTGCATGGTAAAAGATACCAGTTACATGTTTGTGACCGGGCCCGATGTGATCAAGACCGTTACCCACGAAGAGGTTACCATGAACGACCTGGGTGGTGCCATGACACATAACTCCAAAAGCGGTGTTGCCCATCTCGTAGCCGAGAATGACGAGCAGGCGATGATCATGCTGCGGGAACTGATGAGTTTTCTCCCGTCGAACAACATGGAAGAACCCCCAATCCGCCCCTGTACCGACGACATTCGCCGAAGCGACGAGAAACTTACCACGCTTGTTCCCGACGACCCCAATAAGCCTTACGACATGAAAGAGTTGATCACTACCGTGGTTGACCACAACAACTTCTTTGAGATCCAGCCCCATTTTGCCATGAATATGGTCATCGGGTTCGGACGGTTTGACGGTCGCTCTGTCGGCATCGTCGCCAACCAGCCTGCTCACCTGGCCGGCGTGCTGGATATCCAGTCCTCCATGAAAGCGGCCCGTTTCATCCGGTTCTGCGATTGCTTCAACATTCCCATTGTCACCTTCGTGGATGTACCCGGTTTCCTGCCCGGGACTACCCAGGAGTGGGGAGGCATCATCAAACACGGGGCAAAATTGCTTTACGCCTACTGCGAAGCAACCGTTCCCCGCATCACCATCATCACCCGGAAAGCATATGGTGGCGCGTACGACGTGATGTCAAGCAAGCATATCGGAGGCGACGTAAACTTCGCCTACCCCACTGCTGAAATCGCCGTAATGGGTCCTGAGGGAGCTGTAAACATCCTCTATAAAAAAGACCACCTCACTCCGGAAGCCCGCCAGCAAGCGGTTGACGAATACAAAAACACCTTCGCCAGCCCTTACAAGGCAGCAGAACTTGGCTATGTGGATGAAATCATTCACCCGAAAGAGACAAGGTTCCGCCTGATCCAGGCCCTGGAGATGACCCAAACCAAAACCAAATCAGGTCCGCCGAGAAAGCACGGAAACATCCCTCTTTAAAACCCCATTAACCGCGAAGCGATTCAATCAGCCGCGAAGCGGTTCATCAACGGTGAAGCCGTTCCATCAACAGCACAGCTGTTCCATCAGGCACGAAGTGCATCAATCATTTTTTTCAAATCATCGTATTTGAAAAAAAATGTGTATCTTTGCACTGATTTTAAGTGATATGAGATGAGGGGACCAAAAGTCCCCTCTTTTATTGGAAATCTGTTGCACGATCAGGCACGTATGATACTGAAAGACCGAATTGAAAAAGTCATCTCCGACCACTTCAGCGGAAGCGATAAATTTCTGGTTGACATAAAGAGTAAACCAGGCGACAAAATTGCTGTCTTCATTGACGGCGACAATGGAGTTACCATCGACGACTGCAAAGCAGTGACCAGGCTGATTGAATCGAATTTCAACCGCGACAATGAGGACTATGACCTTACGGTCTCCTCATCCGGAGCTGACAGTCCGATGAAACTTCCCAGGCAGTATTTCAAGCATGTAGGAAGAACACTCGAAGTTACAACCAAAACCGGTGAAGTCGCATCGGGAAAGTTGATCGCTGCAACAGGAGATTCGATCGAACTGCAACACATACCAGGCAAAAAAGAGACACAAAAACCCAATACAGTAATAAAATTTAGTGAGATAAAAGAAGGAAAAGTGATACTATCGTTTAAGTGATGAGAAATCCAGCATCCAGCATCCAGTATCCAGTATCCAGTATCTAGTATCTCTTTCAAAATGACCTTAATGACCTTAATGACCCTAATGACCTTATAACAATGGAACAATTAAATTTAGTCGAAACCTTTTCTGAATTCAAGGAATTCAAGAACATTGACAGGGAAACGATGATGATCATCCTTGAGGATGTCTTTAAGCATATGCTGACGAAACAGTTTGGCTCGGCTGACAATTTCGACATCATCGTCAACATCGACAAGGGTGACCTGGAGATCTGGAGAAACCGGATCATCGTGGAAGACGATGCCGTGGAAGATGAAAACATGCAGGTGCCGATCTCGGAAGCCATCAAGATTGAACCCGACTTCGAAGTTGGGGAAGAGCTCTCGGAAGAGATCAAGCTGCTAAGCTTTGGGAGGAGGGAGATCCTCTCGATCCGTCAGAACCTCATCTCCAAAATCCAGGAGTATGAAAAGAACAATATCTTCCTGAAATACAAAGAGAAGATCGGGGAGATCATAACCGGAGAGGTCTACCAGGTATGGAAAAAAGAGATTCTGGTGCTTGACGACGAAAGCATTGAACTGATCTTGCCGAAGTCGGAGCAGATTCCTTCCGATTTCTACCGTAAGGGAGATTCTATCCGTGCCGTGGTTTCAAAGGTAGAGATGAAGAACAACACGCCATATATCATTCTGTCAAGAACTTCCGAGTCATTCCTCGAACGTCTTTTCGAAGCGGAAGTACCTGAAGTTTATGACGGGCTGATCAGCATTCGCAAGATCGTCAGGGTCCCCGGCGAACGTGCCAAGATTGCCGTTGAGTCGTACGACGACAGGATCGACCCGGTGGGCGCCTGTGTGGGAATGAAAGGTTCCCGAATCCATGGTATTGTGCGGGAATTGAAGAATGAGAACATCGACGTGATCAACTTCACCAACAATCCTTCCCTTTTTATCCAGCGGGCACTGAGTCCTGCCAAAGTAACCTCAATCGCCATCGATGAAGCGAACAAAAAAGCAGATGTGTTCATGAAACCGGACCAGGTGTCACTGGCTATCGGAAAAGGTGGATACAACATCAAACTTGCCGGGAAACTGAGTGGTTATGAGATCGACGTTTACAGGGATACGGATTTCGACAATGAAGACGTTGACCTGCAGGAGTTTTCGGATGAAATAGATCAGTGGATTATCGATGAGATGAAAACGATTGGTTGTGATACTGCCAAGAGTGTTCTCGATCTTGAAGTGGCTGAACTGGTGAAACGGACCGATCTTGAAGAGGAGACAGTAAAGGAAGTAATTCGCATATTAAGCGCTGAGTTTGAATAAAAAGTCATAATTTTACCAAACTATATGAGTGAAGGCACAGCATCAATAAGGTTAAGCAAGGCAGCCAGGGAATTCAATATTGGGATTTCTACGGTTCTGGAATTTCTGAATAAAAAAGGATTCAAACTAGACCGGGATCCCAATGCCAAGTTGTCGCAGGAGATGTACAGCCTGTTGATGAGCGAATTCGCTTCAGAGAAGCACGTCAAAGAAGAAGCAAAGAAAATAGGATTGCAATTTGGCGGCAACGAAACAATCACCATTGCCGACAAGCGCGATGCATTTGAGGATCAGGAAAAGGAGATGGATGACCTGATGATCAAGAATGTATCGTTGGGGTTCGGAAACAAACCCTCTGAAGTGGTCAGGAAAGAGGAACCTGCCAAGGTGAAAGAGACTCCGGCACGTCCAAAACCGGCTGTTGAAGAGAAACCTGCCGCCGCTCCGGAGAAAGCAGAAGAGAAGGACAAAGAGATTGCTCCTGCTCCTGAAAAAGAAGAAATAATTGTTGCAGAAGCTGACATTCAGCCTGTTGCTGCTGAAGAAGCCATTAAGGAAGAGCCAAAGTCCTCATTGAAGATCCTCGGAAAGATGGACCTTACTGATATTGGCAAAAAAGGCTCCAAAAAAGGAAAAGAGAAAAAAGAGGAAGAGAAAACTAAAAAAGAGGTTACGGCCAGGCAGGAACCCGTGGCAGCTGTGGAAGTCCCTGAAGTCATTGCTCCTTCCAACGAGGTTCCTGAAGAGGCTGTTCCGGAAATACCGGCTGCTCCGGTGGAAGAGGCGCCTGTCCCACCTGTCAGGAAAGCACAGCCTGATAATTTCCTTGCTACCGAACGAATCAAGCTCGAAGGCCCGACGATACTGGGCTCAATGATTCTTCCTGAAACAAGAAAACCGGAAAAGAAACAGCCTGTCGCCTCTTCATCTGATGATTCAACAAAATCAAAGAAAAAGAAGCGGAAAAGGATCAAGCGCCAACCCGGCGAGCCCGGAGCTAATATCCAGGATACTGCCTCAAAAGGTCGTCCAGGTGCAAAGAAAACATCCAGGGATGTTCAGAAGCCTGAGATCTCTGAAGAGGACATCGAACGCCAGATCAAAGAGACCTTAAGCCGTCTCAGTCCTTCGGGCAAATCCAAAGCATCGAAGTACCGCCGTCAGAAGCGGGAAGCTGCCAGTCAGCACATGCATGAGGAACAGGAGCGCATCGAAGAAGGCAAACGGGTGATCCAGGTGACAGAGTTTGTCACCGCCAACGAACTGGCAACCATGATCAACGTTGCTGTTACCGACGTCATCTCTACCTGCATGACCCTCGGCATGTTTGTCTCTATCAACCAGCGGCTCGACGCAGAAACGCTGAGTCTGGTTGCAGAAGAGTTTGGCTATAAAGTTGAGTTTGTCAGCGTGGAAGTGCAGGAAGCAATTGACTTGGCTGACGACACTGACGAAATGGAAGGATTGGTCTTCCGTCCGCCGATTGTAACGGTCATGGGCCATGTGGACCACGGTAAGACCAAACTGCTTGACTACATCCGCAGTGCCAACGTGGTAGCGGGGGAAGCCGGAGGCATCACCCAGCATATCGGCGCATACGAAGTACAGCTTGAAAACGGAAAAGAGATCACCTTCCTCGACACTCCGGGCCATGAAGCCTTTACGGCGATGCGTGCACGGGGAGCTAAAGTGACCGATGTGACCATCGTTGTAATTGCTGCTGACGAAACTGTGATGCCTCAAACCAAAGAAGCAATCAACCATGCTCAGGCTGCTGGCGTACCTATCGTTTTTGCCATCAACAAAATGGACAAGCCCAATGCCAACTCCGAGAAGATCAGGGAAGAGCTCTCGAAGATGAACATCCTGGTTGAAGAGTGGGGTGGCAAGTACCAGACCCAGGAGATCTCGGCAAAAGAGGGTACCAACGTAAACCTGCTTCTTGAAAAAGTTCTTCTTGAAGCTGAAATGCTTGACTTAAAAGCCAATCCGGATAAAATGGCTTCCGGGACAGTGATTGAATCCTCGCTTGACAAAGGCCGTGGATACGTCTCAAAATTACTTGTCCAGAGCGGTACGTTGAAGATGGGAGATATCGTTCTCGCCGGATCCACGTACGGCAAGGTTAAAGCCATGTACAACGAAAGAAACCAGGCGATCAAAACGGCCGGCCCCTCCACGCCTGTTCTCTTGCTTGGTTTGAACGGTGCACCGCAGGCTGGCGACGGATTCAACGTGCTGACCGACGAACGGGAAGCCAAAACTATCAGCAACAAACGGTTACAACTTCAACGCGAGCAGGGTATCCGCACACAGAAACACATCACCCTTGATGAGATCGGACGCCGGATTGCTATCGGTGACTTCAAGGAGCTGAACATTATCGTGAAAGCGGATGTTGACGGTTCGGTGGAAGCGCTGGCAGATTCGCTGATCAAACTCTCCACACAGAATGTTGTCGTAAACGTGATTCACAAATCAGTAGGGCAGATCACCGAATCGGATGTCCTTCTGGCCTCGGCATCCAATGCCATCATTGTGGGCTTCCAGGTCCGCCCCTCGGTTTCAGCCCGGAAACTGGCTGAACAGGAGCAAATTGACATCCGTCTTTATTCGATCATCTACCAGGCTATTGAAGAGATCAAAGCCGCTATCGAAGGGATGCTTGCCCCTGAAATTGAGGAGAAAATCCTTTGCAATGTCGAAGTCCGGGATGTTTTCAGGATCACGAAAGTGGGAACCATCGCCGGCTGTCTTGTTCTGGACGGCAAGATCACACGCAACACCAAAGTTCGTATCATCCGCGATGGAATTGTAGTCTATACCGGCCACCTGGCTTCACTCAAACGCTTCAAGGATGACGTGAAAGAGGTGAATGGCGGCTATGAGTGTGGACTTAACATCGAGAGTTTCAATGACATCAAAGTTGGAGATATCATTGAAGGATACGAAATCATCGAAGTCAAACGGAAGCTTTAATTTCCTCCCTTACCAGGGTCTGGGTCCTGTCGGGGCCCATAGAAATGATGTCAACGGGTAAGCCGGTGGCCGTTTCAATATAGCTTGTATATTCCTTTAGATTTTTTGGCAGGGCATCAAACCCTCCGGCTACATCCGGTTCAGAATTCCACCCGGGTAACGAATGATAGACCGGTTGAATCCCTTTATCAGCCAGGTTGAAAGGCAGATGGCTGCTGAGACAGCCCTCCTTCTCATAACTTGTACACACCTGAATCTCCTCAAGATCGTTCAACACATCGGCTTTCATCATGATAAGCCGGTTGACCCCGTTGAGCATGATGGCATAGTTCAGCGCTGGCAGGTCCAGCCAGCCACACCGGCGGGGCCGGCCTGTTGTACTGCCAAACTCATTGCCGGCTTTTCGCAGATGTTCACCTGTACTGTCGTGAAGTTCTGTTGGGAAAGGCCCTCCGCCAACACGTGTACAGTAAGCTTTGAATACCCCGTAAACCGTGCCGATCTTATTGGGGGCAATCCCAAGTCCGGCACAGGCACCCGCAGTGATGGTATTTGAGGAAGTGACAAATGGGAACGAACCAAAATCAATATCCAGAAGTGTCCCCTGGGCGCCTTCGGCAAGGACCGATTGTCCGGAATTTATACAGTCGTTCAGGAAATACTCACTGTCAATAAATGTATACTCTTTCAGCCGCTTGACGGCATCCAGCCACACCTCTTCGTACTCGTCAAAAGGCAGCCCGTCAATCAGGTAGTTTTTATAGTCGAAGTGATATTGATGTACAATTTCGAGATGCCGCTCCTTCAGGCTTGAGTAGCAGCTGTTGAAGCCTGAATCACACAGGTTACCTACCCGCAACCCCGAACGGCTGTATTTATCGGTATATGTTGGCCCGATCCCTTTTAACGTGGACCCGATCTTTTCCAGTCCTTTTGATGCTTCATAAGTCGCATCCAGAAGCCTGTGTGAAGGGAGAATCAGATGTGCACGCCGCGAAACAAGCAGGTTGTTCTCCGGCTTGATATTGGCTGCGTGCAGCGTGTCAACCTCCTTGAAGAGAATATAGGGATCAATGATCACCCCATTGCCAATTACATTTTGCTTGTCGGCATGAAAAATACCCGACGGAATCGTATGCAGGACGAACTTCTTTCCATCAAATTCAATTGTATGTCCGGCATTGGGGCCGCCCTGAAAACGGGCAATGACATCATAATGGGGCGTAAAAACGTCGACAATCTTCCCTTTCCCTTCATCTCCCCATTGCAGTCCTAAAATAACATCAACCTTCATCAATTGGGGAGTTTATTTTTTCTCTCTTGAGTGTCCGTAAAAGGTAAGTGAATAATGAGTGATGTCAACATTAAAAAGATCCTTTATGTGCGCTTTGATCTCCTCAATCCGGGGATCGTAAAACTCGAGCACCTCTCCTGATTCATTAAAAATGAAGTGATCGTGCTGAATCATCATGTTGGTCTTCTCAAATTGTGCGTAGTTGGTCCCAAACTGGTGTTTGGTAACCAGGCCGCAATCGAGAAGCAATTCAATGGTATTATAGAGGGTCGCACGACTAACCCTGTATTTGTGGTTCTTCATCCGAATGTAAAGGGTCTCAATATCGAAATGACCCTCTGTAGCAAAGATCTCTTTCAAAATGGTGAAGCGCTCCGGAGTTTTCCGATGACCATGCCGTTCGAGGTAATCTGTGAAAAGCTTTCGAATGTTATCGAATGAATCTTCAGCTGTTTTCTTCATTTCAATGAAATTTTCAATAAAGGTACAAAAATAAGTTTATTTAGACATGATTCAAATAATTTTTTTAATCAACCCGGGTAACATTCCGAACTCCCTCGATCTCCCTGAGGTTCATCAGGAGCCTGTTAAGGATGTTTACATCCGGAACGAAAAGCTGGACCTTCCCCTCGGTATATCCGTTATCGCTCTTCAGTGAAAAAGATTTGATATTGAGGTTCAGTTCAGAAGAGATAACCCTTGAGATATCTGAAAGCATGCCCATCCTGTCAATTCCTGCAATCCTTATCCCGGTAACAAAGGAGATCGATTCCCGGTTTGTCCAGTTCACCTTGATCATCTTGTTGCCGAAGCTCGACATCAACTCAATGGCTCTGGGGCAGTTGGTACGGTGAATCTGAATGGGAAGCTGTTCCGATGCCACAAGGCCGGTCACGTCGTCGCCCGGGATAGGGTTGCAACAGAGTGCCACCTCAAACCCGCGGCCACTTTGCGTCCCCTCCAGGCTTCCAGCCAATGCGGAAGATTTTGCCGAGATCCCTCTTTCCTTTGCCGGTATCACCACCTCTTTCGGCTTTGTTTTGGTGACCGGTTTCGTCAGGAAATTAAACCAGCCGCTCTTCATTGTCGCCGTAGCGAAGGCCTTTACATCCTTGATTCCGATTTTATCCTGTGAAGCCGCATAGTAGAGATCCGTGAGGGAGGAAAAATTTGTGGATACCTGAAAGTGCTTGATATTTTCGGGTGTTGTCTCGAGGTTGTTCTTTTCGAACCATCTCATGACTTTTTCCTGTCCCTCTGCCCTGAATTTTCGTTTATACTCCTTTACACTCTGCTTGATGCTGCCCTTCGCACGTGTTGTCACCACATAGTCGAGCCATTCGTCGCGGGGAGATTGCCGAGATGAGGTGAGTATTTCCACCTGTTGCCCGTTTTTCAGCTGGGCATTGATCGGAACCAGTTTTTTATCCACCTTGGCTCCGATGCAGGTATTTCCTATCTCGGAATGGATCGCATAGGCGAAATCCAATACAGAACTGTTTGCCGGAAGGGTCCGAAGTTCTCCCTGGGGTGTAAATACAGAGATCTCGTCAAGAAAGAAATATCCTTTGATATCGTCGATGAAAGCAAGGGCATTGTCGTCGGAAGAATCCAGCATCTCCTTGATCCGGTCAAGCCACCGGTCGAGTTGACTGCTAACCTTGATGGTATCCTTGTATTTCCAGTGAGCCGCATACCCTTTCTCTGCAATCTCATCCATCCGTTTTGAGCGAATCTGGATCTCAACCCACTGTCCGGTATGGCTCATCACCGTGGTGTGGAGCGCTTCATATCCGTTGGCCTTGGGAATGGAAATCCAGTCGCGGAGCCGTTCCATGTTTGGCCGGTAGATATCGGTAATGATCGAGTAGGCCGTCCAGCAATCAGCCTTCTCCGATTCGAGGGGAGAGTCGATGATGATCCGGATTGCAAACACGTCGAAGATCTCTTCGAAGGGAACCTCCTTATTTTTCATCTTCTCCCAGATGGAGGCGATCGATTTCTCGCGCCCTGAAATAGAGAAATTAAATCCCTGATCGGTCATCGATTGCCGGATCGGGTTGATGAACTTGTTGATAAACCTGATCCTCTCCTGTTCCGATTCCTTCAGTTTATTTGATATCGACTCAAATATTTCGGGATCGGTGTACTTCATGGCCAGATCTTCCATTTCGGTTTTGATGGCATGCAGTCCAAGTCTGTGCGCCAGTGGAGCATAGAGGTAGATCGTCTCGGATGCAACCTTGAGGCGTTTCTGGTCGGGAAGCATTTCAAGCGTCCTGAGGTTGTGCAGACGGTCGGCCAGTTTGATGAGGATCACCCTCACGTCGTCTGAAAGCGTCAATAAGATCTTGCGAAAATTCTCTGCCTGGATCGATGCCGTTTTCTGGTCAAAAATCCCCTTGATCTTCGTCAGCCCGTCGATGATAGAAGCCACTTTATCTCCAAAGAGTCCCCGGATGTCTTCCAGAGTAAACTCCGTATCCTCCACAACATCATGAAGCAGGGCGCATACAATGGATGTCGTTCCCAGGCCGATCTCCTGAGCGCATATGATCGCCACTTCGAGCGGATGATAGATATAGGGTTCACCACTTTGCCTGCGCATATCCTTATGCGCTTCCAAAGCCATGTTGAAAGCCTTCCGTGTCATCTTGCGGTCCTCCTCCTTCTTGGGGAGCCAGACTTTCATCAGGTAACGGTAGCGACGGAGGATCTCCTTTTTTTCAGCTTCGGAGTCGACGTTATACATACGGAGGATTCTGATTCTGTTGGAATTGCAAAAGTAGTTAAATTTAGAATGAATTGAAACTGGCACAAGGGGAATGCGCCGGGAAAATTATTACTTTTGAAGGAAGATTCAAGACTCCTTGTCACGCTATGGTCACCTTACGTCTCTTCCGTCTGCTTATCTTGTTTTCATCGTTGATCGCGTATCCCGTATCACTGATCGCAACGCACCAGCGTGCTGCTGAAATTACCTACAGGCATGTATCAGGTCTCACCTATGAAATTACGCTGATCTCATACACATTCACGCCCAGCCCGGCAAACGCCTACCGCGATTACCTGACCATCCACTGGGGCGATGCGACCACAAGCGAGATCCCCCGGGTAGAGATCAAATACCTCCCCAATGAAATATCCTACAACAGGTATGTGGGGCAGCATACCTTTTCAGGACCTGCCACCTATACGATATCTTGCGAAGACCCTAACAGGAACGGAGGGATCCTGAATATCCCCAATTCCATCAACGTGCCGTTGTTTATTTATTCTGAACTCATCATCAGTCCATTCATCGGTGGATACAACAACTCCCCTGTATTGCTGCTTCCTCCCATTGACAACGCCTGTGTGAACCAGCCTTTTCTTCATAATCCAGGCGCCTACGATGCAGATGGCGACAGCCTCTCCTACCGGCTGGTTCCATGCATGGGAGCCATGGGACTGCCAATCCTTGGCTATACCCTCCCCCCTGCCTCCGATTCGCTGATTTTAAACCCTGTAACCGGCGACCTGTACTGGATTACCCCTCCGCAGCAGGGAGAGTACAACATCGCCATCCTGATAGAGGAGTGGCGCAACGGCGATAAGATCGGCAGTGTGCTTCGCGACATGCAGATCATCGTGATCGCCTGCAACAACAAGCCTCCGGTGATCGAAGACCTCGCGGACACCTGCGTGGAAGCCGGACAAACGCTTACCTTCCCAGTCAGAGCGTACGATCCTGATTCCAACATGGTAACCCTCACAGCTACCGGCGGGCCCTTCCTCCTGCCCGACCATAAAGCGACACTGGTTCCCAATCCGGCCACCGATTCGGCACATGTTACAGCCCTGTTCAACTGGCCAACCATCTGCGAACATGTGAAGATCAATCCTTATCAGGTGTTTTTCAAAGCGCAGGACAACAGCAAACCGGTCAGCCTCACCGACATCAAATCGATGAAGATACGGGTTGTAGGCCCTGCGCCAGAGAACCTTACAGCCACACCATTGGGCACATCCATCACCCTCTCGTGGGACAGTTACAGCTGCGAAAATGCCGCAGGATTTTACATCTACCGAAAAGCCGACTCCTCGGGATTCATTCCCGCCTATTGCGAGACCGGCGTACCACCCTATTTGGGATACAGCAGGATTGCTACCCTGAACGGACTGGCGCAAACAGGTTTTCTTGATCATAACAACGGAGCGGGACTCAATCCAGGCGTGAAATACTGCTATCTTGTAACTGCCTGGTACCCCGACAACGCCGAAGGATACGCTTCCAATGAAGCCTGTGCCAGGCTGAAGAGAGATGTTCCGGTGATCACCAACGTCAGCATCCGGATTACAGATACTTCGAACGGATCCCTCTACCTTGCCTGGTCGAAGCCCACAGAGATTGACACGATTCAGGCCCCTGGCCCATACACATATGTGGTCAACAGAGCCCGGTCGGATCAGCCCGGCCAGTTCACCCCGATCCAGTCCTATTCTGACCTGAATGACACCCTCTTCATTGACACCCTCCTGAACACAAAAGATCACTCATTCATCTACCGCATCGACCTGTACAACGAAACGCCTGGCATGCAGTTCCTGATAGGCTCTTCGCAGGATGCCGAATCGATGTTCCTGCAGATCACGCCTACCGATAAAAAACTGATCCTGACCTGGAACGTTGAGGTTCCCTGGAACAATTTGGATTACACCATATTCCGGTACAACAACCAGCAGGCACAGTTCGACTCGATCGGCTTCTCCACGGAACCTCTGTATACCGACCGAGGACTGGCAAATGGATTCAACTACTGTTATTTTATCAAAAGCCTTGGGAACTATTCGGGAGGAGGGTTTGTGGATCCTATCATCAACTTCTCCCAGATCAACTGCTCGACACCTGTTGATGACCAACCCCCGTGCGCTCCTGTTCTTACCATCCAAACCGACTGCGACAACGCCACCAACATCCTTTCCTGGTTCAACCCCAACGACACCTGTATTCACGACATGGTTAAATACTACATTTGGTATGCGGCTAACCAGAGCCAGCCTCTGGAGGTAATCGACTCTCTTTTTGGCATTTACGACACCACCTATGCACATAAACCGCCGCAGTCTATCGTTGGCTGTTACGGCGTTACTGCGATCGATTCAGCCAATAATGAAAGTGCGTTCAGCAATCTCATCTGCATCGACTACACGGAATGCCCTGTTTACCGTTTGCCCAAGGTATTCACGCCAAACGGTGATGCCTGGAACAACCTCTTTGTGCCATTCCCGTACACCTCTGTCGAAAGCATCAACCTGAACATCTTCAACCGATGGGGTAATGAGGTGTTTCACACCAACGATCCGAACATTGACTGGGACGGGAAAGACCAGACAACCAACCAGCCATGCAGCGACGGTGTCTATTTTTACGTCTGCGACGTATATGAGATCACCATCACCGGAATCGTCAAACGAACACTTCAAGGGGCAGTGACGATATTGCGATAAATCGTATCTTTGCGCCGTGAAAAACATCCGCAACTTTTGCATCATTGCCCATATCGATCATGGGAAGAGTACGCTTGCCGACCGCTTGCTTGAGATGACCGAAACCATCCTCGAGAGGGACTACCAGGACCAGGTTCTGGATAACATGGACCTGGAGAGGGAGCGCGGCATCACCATCAAGAGCCATGCCATCCAGATGAAATATCATCTCGAAGGTGAAAACTACATTCTGAACCTGATCGATACACCCGGTCATGTGGACTTTTCATATGAAGTCTCACGGGCGATCGCTGCATGTGAAGGGGCTCTTCTGGTAGTTGATGCTACCCAGGGCATCCAGGCCCAAACGATCTCCAACCTGTACATGGCTGTCGACTACAACCTCCACATCATTCCGGTGCTGAATAAGATTGACATGGAAAATGCGATGATAGAGGAGGTAAAAGACCAGATTGTTGAGACACTTGGATGCTCACGCGATGAAATTATTGAAGCCAGTGCAAAGTTCGGCCATGGCATCGACCTTATCCTTGAAGATATCGTTCACAAAGTTCCTCCTCCCAAAGGCGACCCGGAAGCCCCTCTCCAGGCGTTAATCTTTGACTCAGTATTCAACTCATACCGCGGCATCATTGCCTATTTCAGGATATTCAACGGGACCCTCAGCAAAGGAGATAAAGTGAAGTTTGTCAATGCCGGCAGCCAGTATGAAGCTGACGAAGTGGGCGTGCTGGGCATGAAGCCCATCCCCCGGAAAGAGCTTCAGGCAGGCGATGTAGGATATATCATCTCCGGGATAAAAACCAGCAAAGAGGTGCAGGTGGGCGATACCATCACCCACGTGGCGCGTCCATGCAGTCAGGCAATCGATGGGTTTGAGATGGTAAAGCCGATGGTCTTTGCCGGGATCTATCCGGTAGATGCCGACGACTATGAAGAGCTGCGCGACTCGCTGGAGAAGCTGAGGCTCAATGATGCCTCCCTCTCCTTTGAACCTGAATCGTCGATGGCGCTTGGCTTTGGCTTCCGCTGCGGTTTCCTGGGACTGTTGCATATGGAGATCGTACAGGAGCGACTCGACCGCGAGTTTGACATGGATGTGATTACCACGGTGCCCAACGTTTCGTATAAAGTCTTCACCAACAAAGGGGAGGTGATCGAAGTGCACAACCCATCCGGCCTTCCCGAGTCCACTCTCGTTGACCACATAGAAGAGCCTTACATCTCGGCAAATATCCTTACCCGGTCAGAATATGTGGGAGCTATCATGCGACTGTGCATCGACAAGCGGGGCGTATTGAAAAACCAGGTTTACCTGACTACCGACCGTACCGAGCTGACAGTCGAACTCCCCCTGGGTGAAATCGTCTTTGATTTCTACGACAGGCTGAAAAGCATCTCAAAAGGATATGCCTCCTTCGACTATTACCAATCGGGTTTTAAAGAGGCCAACCTGGTCAAACTGGATATTTTACTCAACAGCGAACCTGTTGACGCACTCTCCACCCTGATCCACAGGGATCATGCGTATGACTTTGGCCGAAGATTCTGCCTGAAACTGAAAGAGTTCATCCCCCGCCAGCAATATGACGTAGCCATCCAGGCTGCGATCGGGGCCAAGATCATCTCCCGCGAAACGGTGAAAGCCCTTCGAAAGGACGTGACAGCCAAGTGCTATGGCGGCGACATCACCCGTAAACGCAAACTCCTCGAGAAACAGAAGAAAGGGAAGAAACGGATGCGTCAGGTTGGCAACGTGGAAGTTCCGCAGAAAGCGTTCCTGGCTATTCTGAAACTGGATAGCTAGTGACCAGTCCGCAGTTGGCAGTTGGCAGTTGGCAGTTGGCAATTGGCAATGATGTGTATTTTTGTTTCTTTTTACTGTAACTTTTGCTGTTTAACTTCGTCTTATTTCCTTAAACCAAAACTTTATTGTATGAAAAAAGTTAACGTAGCACTGACAATTGCTTTGGCAGCCGTAATGATCTTCATTTTACCGGTAAAATCAAAAGGACAGGATGATGAACATCACGAACACAAGCAAGATAAAGATAAGACAGAGATTATTTTAAGCGGAGTCAAGGTCCGTAATGTGGGAGATGATTCCATTGTCATTTATATCAACAAGAAAGATCATCAAATTAATTATGGAGGAACCAACTGGGGCACCTTCCCTTTTTATTGCAAGAAAGGCAAGTTCAACGGTCATTGGGCCGGTGTTGACTTTGGCTGGAATGGTTATGTGAATAAAGATTTTAACATGGATTTCGGTGCGGGAAACGAGTACCTCAACATGAACACGGCCCGGTCACTGATGGTCAACCTGAATCCCTTTGAGCTGAATGTCAATATTGCCGGAAACAAATTCGGATTTACTTCAGGTCTGGGTTTTTCCCTGAACAACTACTACTACAGCGGTTCATACACGCTGATCGGCGATTCGGCAAAACTTGTTGCCTTCAACACAATCGACGACAAAGGGAAAACAGTGGGCATGAAAGTGAATAAACTTTTTGTCTCCTATATCACCATCCCCCTTTTGTTTGAATACCAGACCAACGCCGGACACCGGATGAACAGTTTTCATATTACAGCCGGAGTTATTGGCGGACTGCGTTTGCAAACCTACCAGAAACAGCGCCTCTACCAGTGGCAGGACACCTATTTCCTGTCTGATGCCAAAGGAAACAAGGTAGCCTCGTTTTATGCCGACAAAGCCCTGATAAGGAATCACGATCCTTACCACATGAACCCATTCAAGCTGGATGCCACTGTAAGGGTTGGCTGGTCCTACCTGAACCTCTTTGCCACCTACTCACTCACCCCGATGTATCAGAAAAACAAAGGTCCCGTCCTCTACCCCTGGACCGTTGGAATCACTTTATTGGGGTGGTAGCACGTTACGGGCGCCCCATGGTGCGTCCATACAATACGGGGCGCCCATTACGATGGGTCGCCCCTACATAAAAAATCGTTCCTGGAAATTTACCAGGAACATTTTTTTTGTGGCTCGGGTAACGGCGGTATAGAGCCAGCGAAGGTATTCGGTGTTGAGCATCTGTTCGGCGAGGTATCCCTGGTCGATGAAGACCGTATCCCACTGGCCTCCCTGGGTTTTGTGGCAGGTGAGTGCATACGAGAATTTCACCTGCAGCGCATTGAAGTGCGGACTGGCTTTTACTTTCTCCACCTTATTACGACGAGACCGTAGCTCGGCATAATCCTCCATCACTGTCTGAAACAACCGGTTGTTATCAGCTTGTGAGAGTGCGGCCGATTCGGAAGTGAGCGTATCCAGGATGATCTTGACGTCGAGTTCATGTTCGTCGGGGTAGTCGATAAACCTGACCGTGATATCGGCAAACCGGAAGCCGTATATCTCTTCATATTTCCGGATGCGGGTGATCTCCACGATGTCACCGTTGGCAATAAACCCGGCTGAGGATTCGAGGGGAAGCCAGAAATAGTTGTTCTTCACCACCATCAGGTAATCACCCGTAGTGATCTCGCCATCGAGGAAAAGGATCCTCCGCCGGATCTCCCGGTTGTAGATGTTGGCACGCTTGTTGGAACGGCAGATGACGACATTATTTTCTCGTTGCGATCCCGAATAGGCCTGATTTAATGCATCTTCCAACTCTGTGCCGTCAATCCGGGTAACATCTGAAAAAGGATGCAGTTGAAACAGCGGAAGACGGATCTCCTGATTGCTGATCTCCTGACGGATGCGGGTAGCATTGACGAGGATCCCCGACTCCTGCGACTGCCGGACCACTTCCATGAGTTCGAACGAATCAATGGACAGGTCGTATCCGTTTTGGAGGAATGCAGCATCCAGGGCCGGACTGTAATCGAGTCCTACGGGTGGCAGCTGGGCGGCATCTCCGATAAAAAGCAGGCGGCAATTTTCGCCCGATTGCACATAGGCAAAGAGGTCGTCGAGAAGGTTTCGGGTAGGAAAAAGCTGTCCTTCGACAGGCATGACATGCTGGATCATCGAGGCTTCGTCGACGATAAAAAGCGTATGGCGGTGCAGGTTCTTCTGGAGTTTCATCTCGATCTGCCCATCTTTGTTGGTCCAGGCAATGTAGATCTTCCGGTGGATCGTATGCGCCTGTTTGCCGGTATATCCTGCCATCACTTTGGCTGCCCTTCCGGTGGGAGCCATCAGAACCGTTCGTTTTCCAATCGTTGGGAGGACATTCACCAGTGCCTTCACTACCGTCGTCTTCCCGGTACCTGCATAGCCTTTCAGGAGGAAGAGCGCATTCGCCTTTTTCCAGGAGATGGTCAGAAATACCGCCAGTTCACCCATCAGTTGTTCCTGACCAGGAGTGGTGGCATGAGGAAATTCATGCAGCAGCATGGATCTGACACGGTTTACATCCATACCTGCAGGTTATTCGTAACGAAGTGAGTCGATGGGATCGAGGTTGGCCGCTTTCTGTGAAGGATAGATACCGGATATCAGGGCTACGACAAAGCATACCACCACGCCCATAATGATCCATACCCACGGAACGATAAAGGCGCTCCCGATAGCGAGAGATATCACGTTTCCAATGAGGATGCCCAGAAAGATGCCCAGGGCGCCTCCCAACTGTCCGATAACAATGGCTTCAACCAGAAACTGGTTTCGGATCAACCGTTTTGTGGCTCCTATCGCTTTCCGGATGCCGATTTCCCTGGTACGTTCAGTCACCGAGACCAGCATGATATTCATCAGGCCGATAGCAGCTCCCATCAGCGTTATGAGCCCGATGAAGGTGGCGGCGATGGTCACATAGCGGATGTTGTCGATCAGCATCTTGGCGATCTCGTCGCTTTTGGTGATCTCAAACGATTCGTCCAGCCCAACCGGAACCTGCCGGATACTTCTCAACAAGCCGGTGGCCTCTCCAACTCCTGCTTCCATCTGTTCCTGGTTATTCACCATCACGCTGATGTTGTACGACATGTTTGGCCGGGGGAAATAAACCCTCACATTATTCAGCGGGATAAAGCAGCTTCGGTCACCGCTGAAGCCCATGCTACTCCCCTTTTCTTTTAAAACCCCCACCACACGGTATTTCCCGGACCCAATGGAGATAACCTTTCCCACGGGATCCTCATTGTTTTTGAATACACTTTTACCAATTTCGGGGCCTATAATCGCAACGCTGGATCCAAAGTTGATCTCATCAGGCGTAAAGTTGCGGCCATTGGCAATCTCGTCGCCGGAAGTCATGATATAATTCTCGTCAACTCCAATAACACGGGTGTTGGGGTTCGTCTTATTGGACTCAAATTTCACGGTAGCAATGCCTGTGGCATACGTATAAACAGAGGTGTATGCCGGAAAGTTGAACCGCTCCTTGAATTCCCATGCCTGGTCGAGGGTGATGGGTTCAAACCGCCGCTGCTTGTTCTGCTGTCCGCCAATATGCACATTGAGCGAACGGTTGCGGATCGTAAAGGTGTTGGAGCCCATCATGGAGAAATTGGCTGTAAGGAAATATTTGATGGAGTCAGTGGCAGTCAGAATCCCAACCAAAGCCATGATGCCGAAGGCTATGATGAGAATGGTGAGAATGCTGCGAAGAAGGTGGCTCTTAATAGAAACGAGAGAGACCTTGATATTTTCAAAGACAAGTGTTTTGTTCATCGGGAAGCAGGTTTTCAGTGTTTCTCTCCAAATGCCAGATCTCCGGCATCTCCGAGCCCAGGCACAAGGAAAAGCTGAGCAGTTAATTCTTCGTCAATATCTCCCACCCAGATCGTGACATTCTTTTTCGGGATAGATTTCTTGAGGTGGTTCACACCCTCCATACTTGCCAGGATGGTAGCGATGTGCACATGTGCTGGTTTCCCCCTGGAAATAAGTTCTTTATACGTATGAAGCATGGATGACCCGGAAGCCATCATGGTATCGCAGATGATCAGCACCTTTCCATCGATCGGCGTGGAAGAGGCATATTCAACACTCATAGTAAACGTGCCGTCTTTATGAGCCATACGGTAGGCCGACACAAAAGCATTGGAGGAGCGGTCGAAAAACTTCAGAAAGCCCTGATGAAATGGCAACCCCGCCCTCATGATTGTTGCCAGAACCGGGTATTGTGTGAGCACCGGTACGTTGGCAATGCCAAGGGATGTGACCACTTCTTTCTCCTTGAATGCCAGCTCCTTGCTAATCTCGTATGCGAAAATTTCGCCAATGCGCTCAAGATTGTAACGGAACCGAAGGCTGTCTCTCTGGATCTCGACATCGCGGATCTCAGCCATAAACTGGTTGAGAAGCGAGTTTGACTGTCCCAGAAGCCGAACCATGGATGGATATTTCATATGCAGGTCATTTCAAACAAAGATACGAAAAATCAGATTCTTCGAATCTGTTTATAAAAAGGAATCCGGGAAATCCGTACAAAGGGGTAGGTCGTTTCCCGTGCGCCAAAACTTTTGTAAAACCGTCCCAGGTTCGGGTCATTTCCACCTTCAAAATCAAGAAGGGCAGGCTGACCGGCATGTTCTCTGATGAAGGTATCAATCAGGTAGAACATTGCGCCATTGCTTCGTGTTGAAAAGTCAGAAGCTCCCAGAAGCAGAATAAACCGTGTACGGTCCCGGAGAAAAAATGCGCCGGCATCCAGCGGTCCGTCACCGGTACCTGCCCCCATTAGGATTCCCGACGCCTGCTTGAGGCTGTGTGCAATGATCGTTTCGATAGACAGGTAGTTCCTGTAGCTCAGTTTTCCCTCTTTTTTCCCGAAATTATTCCGAAAGAGGCTGACCAGCTCGTCGGCAGAGACTTTTCTCCGCACTTCCACCCCGGCATCCAGGGCTTTTTTGATGTTCCGTGTTGTATTTTTAGAGTACCTGTGACTGATCTCCTCATAGGGATAAACCAGCTCAAGCTCATGGTTTTTGCGCGGAGTCGTCTCAAACCGGGAAGCGTCGACCTTGTTGAAACTGTTGAGGTGGATCTCAACCAGTTTGAATTTTGCCGGAATGGCATCCAGGAACCGGGTAACAAGATCCTCGGTGAGCAGAGCCGTGGTAAACACCCCCAACTGCTGGGTAAAAAATGGCTGGGCCAGGTATGAGATCCCGGCTTTCCGATTGTGTGTTAGCGGGAATACACTTTGGTAATCATCCTCCACCAGGGCATCCCAGCCCCGAGAAACCAGGTCGAGGTACCAGGAGAAGCCATACACCAGGGAATTTACAGAGTCGGCGATACACTTGTCCCACTGGATTTTGTCGATCTGCTTATGGGGGAGGTAGGAGATCATGGTTTCGCCTCCTTCACCACCTCCTCATACAATCTCCTCCACCCTTTCCATCGGCCGGTGTTGGAAAGGCTTTCATTGTGCCAGAGACTGACAAATTCGCCGTTGTGCAATCGCACCTGGTGGATGATTTGTTTTATTTCACGGAGGCTTTCTTCGGGATTGAGGTGCAGGTAATCGCGGAAGGTGACATCCATCACCGTAACCGGATGTATTCTCAACGGCTTCACCTCATTCACTGCAAGATCGAAGAAACTGAACGGGTGAGCGATTCCGGCGCGAAACCCGGGATGGGCTGCATATCCCATGGAGTATTCATCGCGGATTCCCAGGCTGGCCAGATTCAGATAGGTATCGGGGAGCGTGAATTTCAGGAAATGCTGCCGGCTTTTCGTGATCTCACTTCCTGTTGCTGCTCCCAGCCCATCCTTCTCTTTTTGCATCCGGGAAGGGTGTTTTGAAGAGGATAAGGAGGGATGAACCCCTATTTCAGACCAACCGGCCAGTGATTGCATCAAACCGGCCATCCCTTTCCCATCCACCGTGATGTTGTTGTCGTTTCCTCCGTAGTCGGCAAACAGGACAAAGCACAGTGTATCGAGGTTGTAAGTTTCATGAAGGTTTCGAATAAAAGCAAACGTATCATACGGATCGGGAGAGAAACCAGCCAGTACCTTTATCCGTTCCACAATCGCATCAAGCCGGCCGTGGGAGAGAGAACGGCCGATGCCTCCCATTGTCCGGTGCAGCGACCGGTGCAGGTAAGCATATGCATGATCGATGTCGATGGTAGGCACGTAACGGTAAGCGTTTTGCCGGGTCATCAGCGAAGGATATTTTTGCCTCAGCCGGTCAATGAAGAGTTTCAGCCAGATGTTCACAATCGGTTTATCCAGGAAGCCGTTTTTATAGGCCATACCGGAGGATGCCTGGAACCTGCCGTACTTGTCGTGGCTTGAAGAGAGATACTCTTCATACCGTGAGACAACGTAGAACGATGCAGCCAGCAAATCGAACGGGAAAGCGGCATCCGGGATGGATGATTCAAAAAGGATGGGGACATCGTGAAAATTCCTCACCGGAATATCATGAGCGAAGATCTTTTGTTCGAACAGCAAACCCGAAGCTTCCAAGAAGAATCCATCACCTGGATCCTCTTTTGTGTAGGCCACTTTGGGTCCGTCGAAGGAGAGGAACTCCTCTTTTGACTGGGTAAAAGTGAGTGTAAGCCCTTCCATCTCTTCAAAAAGGAGGGTCGCAATGTAGTGCAGGCGTGGGGAGACAGAAGAGGTATAGAACAGCAGCACAGAGCAAGGTGTTGGATGAGCCAAATTACACAAAAATCAAAAACTTTCGTACTTTTGACTACCTAATTGAGCGATTAAACCAACCATGCAAAATTTCATCGTATCGGCCCGGAAGTACAGACCACAAACCTTCAGCACCGTTGTGGGGCAACCATCCATTACCAGCACACTGAAAAACGCCATCCTGCACAACCAGTTGGCTCAGGCCTTTCTTTTTTGCGGTCCGCGGGGCGTTGGGAAGACAACCTGTGCCAGGATCCTGGCAAAAACCATCAACTGTGAGAATCTCTCTCCTGAAGGTGAAGCGTGCGATGCCTGTCCCTCCTGCGTGTCGTTCAATGAGAACGCATCATTCAACATCTATGAGCTCGACGGCGCTTCCAACAACTCTGTCGACGACATCCGGAGCCTTGTGGATCAGGTGCGGATCCCGCCGCAGATGGGAAAATACAAAGTCTACATCATCGATGAGGTGCACATGCTCTCCGCTTCCGCGTTTAACGCCTTTCTGAAGACCCTTGAAGAGCCCCCTGCGTATGCCAAATTTATCCTGGCGACAACCGAGAAGCACAAGATCCTTCCTACAATCCTCTCCCGGTGCCAGATCTTCGACTTCCGGCGTATCACCGTCGACGATATTGCTGCACATTTGCAGTATGTTGCAGGGCAGGAGCAGATCAATGCAAGTGAAGATGCATTGCACATCATTGCACAAAAAGCAGACGGAGCAATGCGCGATGCATTGTCTATTTTTGACCAACTGGTAAGTTTCGCCGGCCATGAACTCACCTATGAGACTGTGCTGGAGAATCTGAATGTATTGGATTACGAATACTATTTCGGCATCACCGGTATGATCCTTGGCAACAACGTAGCCGGCGTGTTGCTGATACTGAACGAGATCCTAGAGAAAGGATTTGACGGTCAGCATTTCCTCATAGGGTTTGGGGAGCATATCCGTAACCTCCTGGTATGCAAGGATGCCGCTACGGTCAAATTGCTGGAGACGGCACCAAACATCCGGCAGCGCTACCAGGAGCAGGCCGCCGTCTGTTCTCCGGATCTGCTGCTTAAAATCCTGGATATCAATAACCGCTGCGACCTCAATTACCGTATCAGCAACAACAAGAGACTTCACCTGGAATTGGCTCTGATGCAGATGTGCACCCTGAATCAGGAGAAAAAATCTGCTGATCCCGGATCCCGAACCGAAACGAAGCGAAGTTCGGCGGAGCCAATCCCGGATCCCGGATTACATAAAGCAAAGGCTTCAGCTGCACCTGCACCTGCACCTACACCTGCACCCCAACCACCACCTTCATCTTCATCTTCACCTTCATCTTCACCCACCAAACCCAAAGATTACGGGGATCATCCTACCGGGACGATTTCTATCAAGGCAGGGGTAAAACCAGATGCAAAAACTGAGGTTGCAGATGAGTCGGCTGAGAAAAACAGACCAGCCTCTTCATTTTCAGAGGAAGAGCTCAAAATACACTGGGAAGCATTTGCTGCCGGCTTAACAACTGATTTTCCACACCTTGCCACCACCCTCACATCGAGAAAGCCCTCTCTGAAGGAGGAGTGGACCATTGAGTTTGAGGTTGACAACCGTATTCTTGAGGAAGAGCTGAACCAGAAACGAAGTGAGCTTCTCGAATTCCTGCGGCGAACACTTGACAATTACCAGATTACTCTTCAAACCCGTATTCAGGAGAATGCTGTTGAGAGAAAACCATACACCGACAAAGAAAAATTTGAAAAAATGGCGGAAAAGAATCCTGCCTTGAACAAACTCAAAGAACAACTGGATCTGGATATTGAATACTGATGAAGAGAGTCTTTTGCATAGGGGAAACGGTTCTTGATATTATTTTCCGCAACAACCTGCCGGTGGCTGCGAAACCGGGTGGTTCGATGCTGAACAGTTCGGTTTCGCTTGGAAGAGTGGGATTGAACCCGGTGTTCATCAGCGATTTCGGCCAGGATGCCGCCGGAGAACTGATCTCCCATTTCCTTGAGACCAATGGTGTTGACACGCATAGTGTCCTGCGTTTCACCGACGGTCAGACCGCTATTTCGTTGGCTTTTCTGGATGCCGACAGCAATGCCAGCTACTCCTTTTACCGGAACTTCCCGGAAAAACGAAATCTGAGCCATCTACCCGATGCTCAGGAGGGCGACATCGTGATATTCGGATCATTTTACGCCATTGACCATGAAGTGAGGCAACCGGTTTGGGCATTTCTGCTGCGGGCCAGAACCAATGGTGCTTTCCTGGTGTATGATCCCAACTTCAGAAAACCACACCTGGATAAACTGCCTCAGTTCCGGCCCTGGATTCTTGAGAACATAAGTATTGCACAGATCACCCGTGGATCAGCGGTCGACTTCTTCCAGATTTTTGAAGTGAATGATGCCGCCGGGGCATACCAGGAGATAAAGAACCATGGCGGTGATACGCTGGTGTATACGAAAAGCAATGAAGGAGTGGAGGTGATCACGCCTGAATATCACCTGAAGATGGCGGTTCCGAACATCTGCCCTGTAAGTACAATCGGCGCCGGAGATGCTTTCAATGCCGGGGTGATTTACGCTCTCTCAGAACTGCCCAAAGCCAATCCCCTTCCACTCGACAAGGGTGAATGGGAGAAAATCATCCAACTGGCGATCGAGTTCTCAACCGATGTTTGCATGAGTCTTGACAATTACATTTCCATTGAATTTGCTCAAAAGGTCAGATATGTTTAGGTTGATATCAAAAAGAATGTTGAAGTTGTTTGGCTGGAACACCAACGGGGCATTGCCGGAAGGAATAAAAAAAGCGGTTGTTGTTTCGGCCCCGCACACAAGTTACTGGGATTTTGTTGTTGGAAGGTTAACCTTCTGGGCTATCCGGGTTAACATCCGGTTCCTGATCAAGAAGGAGGCATTCTTTTGGCCCCTGGGATGGTTGATGGAGAGGGCCGGAGGGTTGCCGGTGGATCGGGGCAAGTATAAAAGCAACATGGTTTCTCAGGTAGTAAAGATGTTTGAAGAGCACGACGAACTGGTGGTTGTCATTACTCCTGAAGGAACCAGGAAACGGGTAGAGTACTGGAAGAAAGGGTTCTACCTGATAGCTCTGGAAGCTGGAGTCCCGCTCGCACTCTCCTATATTGATTATGGTACCAAGACAGGCGGAGTTGGACCGGTGTTTCATCCCAGTGGGGATTATGAAAAGGACATGATGTTTATCCAGGATTTCTACAGGGATAAAACCGCCTGTCATCCTGAATGGTTTAACCTCTCAAAAAAGATATAACATGAAACCATCAAAGCCTAACCTGCAACAAATCAAACGCTTTCTTGAGGCAAAACACATGGCGGTTGCCGGGGTGTCGCACAACCCGAAAAAATTCGGATACCAGGTATTCAAGGCATTGAAAGAACGTGGCTATGACCTCTTTCCCCTAAATCCAAACACCCGGGAAATTGATGGTCACCAGGTTTATGCAACGATTTCAGAACTGCCAGAAGAGGTAAAACACCTGGTGATCCTTACGCCAAAAACACAAACGGAGAAACTGGTGATGGAAGCAATCGCACATGGAATTGACCAGATCTGGATCCAGCAGATGTCGGATACCCCGGAAGCCGTAACAATTGCCACAGAGGCCGGTGTGCGGCTTATCACGGGACAATGCATATTCATGTGGGTTGAACCTGTTACCGGAATTCATAAATTCCACCGCACGTTCATGAAGCTATTCGGCCTTCTTCCAAGGTAACCGGCTTCAATGATCTAATGCTTACCTTTGCCTGAATTAATAGTATCCGATTGATCACGAACCCGCGACCGGCTCTCATCCTGCTTCTTTTAACTTTGCTTCTTTGGGGAGCATGCAACGTCACAAAGAATGTCCCGGATGGATCATACCTGCTGGTGAAGAACAAGATTGAGATTGATACAAAAAAAATATCGAAAGATGCCCTTGCGGGATATTACCAGCAGGAACCCAACAAAAAATTCCTGGGATTGTTCAGGCCAGGCATCACTTTTTACAACTGGGGAGTCAAAGGGAAAGACTCCAAGTTTAAAAAGTGGTTACGCACCAAGATAGGATCCGCCCCCGTGATCCTGGACACGAACTCTGTTTCGATTGGGATCAAGCAGATGGGATTATACTTAAATAACATCGGTTATTTTAACTCAGAGCTTTCCGATACGATCACATATAAAAAGAAAAAAGCCAACGTATATTACCGGATAAAAACAACGAAGCCTTACACGATAAAAAGCCTGAAATGGTCCATAACGGATTCAGTACTGGCTTCTTTTGTCTATCTCGACACCTCCAATTGCAAGATAAAGCGAAATACCAATTACAACGCCTATACCCTCGACGCAGAACGAACACGCATAACCACAGCACTGATCAATCATGGCTTTTACCGGTTCAATTCGACCTACATTATTTTCCAGGTCGACAGCTTGCTGAATTCAAGACAGATGGATCTGACAGTGGAGATATTGAACCCGGTAGTACCCAATCTGGAGGATTTCGGCATGGTGATGGAGTCCACACACAGGCGCTACAAGATCCATCACATCTATGTTTTTCCTCAGTTTGATTACCAAAGACGGGATTTACAGACGTTCGATACCGTTGAAAGGACTTATATAGCCCCGTATAAGGGGAGGAGATCGATCACCTATTATTTTCTTTACCGGGACAAGTATAAACTCCGTCAGCAAACGATTGCCCAAAATATTTTAATCGAGCCCGATACCTGGTACAATCTCACCGACATTAACCAGACCTATTCCCGGTTATCGGGGTTGCAGAACTTCAAGTACATCAACATCGAGTTTGAGGATGCGCTGCTCACAGACGAAGAAGAGGAGTCCTGGCCATTTCAACTTGACAGTCAGATTAAACTCGCCCGAACATCTTCGCAATCCCTTACCTGGAGCACGGATGGCACCAACTCGGCCGGGGCCCTTGGGGTTGCAGGGAACATCGGCTACATGAACAGGAATATTTTTCACGGAGCCCAGATTCTGAAGATCAACCTGAGTGCTTCGACCCAGATGCAGGCAGGTGGTGGCCAGGGGGGCCTTTTTAATACGATTGAATTCGGTGCCAGCGCCAGCATCACCTTCCCCCAGTTTCTGATCCCAATCCGGCAGGAGAAATTGCCAAAATCTTTCAAGCCAAAGACAACCCTCACCATTGGGTATAATTTTCAGCAAAAGCAAGACCCGGATTACAACAGGCATATTGCCAACACCTCATTCGGATATACCTGGGTACAGAATCCGACCCTTTCTCATACCCTGAATCCAATCGAAGTATTGCTGGTAAAAGTATTCCCGAGCCCTGAATTTACGGCGAAGCTGGATTCACTTCAGGATGTCCGTTTCAAAAACCAGTATACAGATCACTTGATTGCCGGTTTGAAGTACACTCTCACCTTCAGCAATCAGAGTGTGTCAAAGCATCGGAATTTTTTCTACATCCGGTCCAATTTTGAGACATCGGGGAACCTGATATACGGTATCGACAAATTATTCAAGGCACCAAAGAATGCCCAGGACGAGTATACCTTATTTGGCATTCAGTATTCGCAGTTTGTACGACCCGACTTAGACTTCCGCTTTTACAATCAATTTGGGAAAGGGTATTCTGTTGTTTACCGTTTTTACGGTGGGATTGGGTTGTCGTACGGGAACTCCTCCGTTCTTCCGTTCGAAAAAGCTTTTCTGGCAGGAGGCGCGAACGATATGCGGGGATGGAGGATAGGCGACCTGGGACCCGGTTCCTTCCATAATGATACGATTAGTCAGAACTTTGGACAGTTGGGCGACATGCAACTTCAGTTCCAGATAGAGTATCGTTTCCCGATTTACAGTTTTTTCAAAGGAGCTCTTTTCACCGACATCGGGAATGTATGGTTGCTAAAGCCCTCACCGGATCTGCCGGGAGGTGAATTCCATTTTGATTCATTTGGCTGGCAGATAGCGATGG
Source organism: Bacteroidales bacterium (assembly GCA_014860625.1). Taxonomy (GTDB): domain Bacteria; phylum Bacteroidota; class Bacteroidia; order Bacteroidales; family FEN-979; genus QYOJ01. The sequence goes on from JACZJJ010000134.1 coordinate 33,739, forward strand.
ATGTGGGAATTGGGATCAGGCTGGATTTCGACTTCTTCATATTTCGGATTGATCCTGCTGTTCGCATCCGTGTTCCTTCAATGAACTCTACGGACAAATGGTATTTCAGCAAAATGCAGTTAAAGGATATCATCTGGAATTTCGGGATAGGGTACCCCTTCTAGAAGCACCAGTGACCAAAAGATTTGCTGTTTGTTAATTGTTAATTGTTATTTGTTATTTGACAATTTTTCGTATCTTTGCCTCCTCATTTTTGGGAGCATAGCTCAGCTGGTTCAGAGCATCTGCCTTACAAGCAGAGGGTCACAGGTTCGAATCCTGTTGCTCCCACAAGATCCAAACCGTTTTCATTCCTTTGAGAACGTTTTTTTTATTCCATATTACAAAACTCAATCGCATTGCATTTCACTCTGCTTGGTTGCTGTTCTCAGCAATCTCCATCGGATATCAGTCCCAATCACATGATCCCGTCGGATGAATTGGCTTCTTGTCAGCAAATGGAGCCCATCCGTGTTGGGAAGCGGTATCCGTTGGAACCACAACTTGACTTGAATACATCTGATTAGGGTGATCCTTCCTCGATCTACTCATGATTTTTTTGTATATTGCTGAAGTTAAACAAGACTAATTATGGCAGCAAGAAGGAATGGAACAACGATCCTTAGGATTCTTCTAGTGGTCCTGGTCCTTATCATCGCCCTAACACTCGCTACATTTTTCTGGATTCGTGCAACAGAAAAAGAGAAAATCTCCGAAGCCCTGGGTTACCTGAGAATCAAAGACAGCAACCTGGTGATGATGGAGAAGAGTTTTCAGAAACTCTATGAAGCTGACAATGACTTCTGGATGTATACTCTCACATTCGACAGGAACTACTCCTCCCAATACACCGAGGATATTTACGAACTTATATTGATCCTCGACTCCTTAAAGGTTGGCCTTGAAACCAACCCCTCCGAACTTATTTTTATTGAAGATGCCAGTGAAAGCATCCTTCAGAAAGAGGACCTTTCCGATAACTTTATCCGGTTGAAACGACTCACTGATTCACTTCTTCATGTTGCTGTAGCGATGGATTCTGTTCAGTTAGGTTTAATCCCTTCAACATCTCTGACTATCCGCCGGTATTATCCCGACCTGCAGGCAATGGGTATAGATACACTCAGCATCACTTCCACCACGGAGCGCCAGAAAAAAGGCTTCTTCAAAAAAATGAAAGAATTTTTTGTCGGAAACAATGAGAAAACCACAACCGAACAGAAGGTTACTGTGGTGCGTGAAGGCGGCATCCCTGAAGAGGCAATAGATAGTGCCCTCACCGTAGAAGAGGTCAGCCAGGTGATTGCCGGACAAACGAACCTGTATTATCAAAAACAGCTTAAGCTTCAGAAGAGATTCAGGGAACAGATGGAAACTCAGGAAAAAGAGCTTATCCTGACGAACAAGAAGCTGATGGAGGCGTTCAAGGAGATTCTCAACGTATTGAATGAACATGTGGAGAGGAGAAATAATGAGATCCATGGAAATGCCATCTCAGCGATTGACAATTCTGCCAGGATCATCAATCTGACCAGCCTGATAAGCCTTGGCATTGTTCTCATTTTACTGATTCTGATCATTGTGACCATCCGCCAGATCATTCAGTACCAAAAACAACTCGTTGCCGCCCGTCAGAAAGCGGAACAGGACGCAGTGGAAAAGAGCCGATTTCTGGCTTACATGAGTCACGAGCTCAGAACTCCTCTTACCTCCATTGTTGGCTTTACCGAACAGTTGAAGCAAACACCTCATGATCAGACCCAGGAGAAATATCTATCCTCCATGCGAACCTCTTCAGAGATGCTGCTTGCCACGGTCAATGACATACTTGATTTGTCCAGGCTGGATTCAGGAAAAATGAAGTTTTTCATTGCCCCGTTTAATCCGGCATCTGTTTTAGAACAGGTGCTTAGCAGCCTTCAACCAGCTGCTGAGAAAAAAGGACTGAGTGTCTCATTCACCAATCTGACAGGAGATAAAACAGTTCTTTCGGGAGATGAAATGCGTCTTAAGCAGGTCCTCATCAACCTCCTCAACAACGCCGTGAAATACACGGAAAAAGGCGAGATCAAGGTAACGCTTTCCATGAAGCCATGCGGTGTAAAGCAGTGTTTGCAGGTAACGATCGCAGATACCGGTATCGGAATCTCAAAGGAGCACATGGAGGATATTTTCAGTGAATTCAGCCAGGTCCATGAGCAATCAACCAAGAAGTGGATTATTGGAACAGGATTGGGGTTGCCGATCTGTAAAAAGATTGTGGAACAGCAAGATGGAAAGATCTGGACCGAAAGCGAGTTTAACAAAGGGTCCGTTTTCTCGTTTATCATCCCTTACAACCTCAGTAAAGAATCTCCGGGGAGAGTTACAACACCTGATCTGGGGATGGACACCACGATCTTTATCGGAAAAAGAATCCTTATTGTGGATGATACCGAAATCAACCTGGTATTGCTGGAAGCGATCTTTGAAAAGTGGAATGCTACGGTCGACAATGCCAAAAACGGGAAAGAAGCCCTGGCATTGATTGATCGCAACAAGTATGATCTGATTCTTTCCGATGTAAACATGCCGGAGTTAGACGGAATTGAAATGACCAAAAAGATCAGGCACAATTTGACAACCAACATCTCAAAGGTTCCGGTTATCATCCTCACAGCAAATATCCTCCAGGATGAGGTGGAAAAATTCCAGCGTGCCGGAGTTACCGACTACCTGATGAAGCCTTTTTTAATGGCAGACCTTTATCGGGTGATTAAAAAGCATCTGAAATAAAGAGCAGAGATCAGTCTCTTGAATTGATATCCCTGACGGCAACCAGCTGATCGTAGAGTCCGGACAGCGGATGCCAGTAAACAAATATCGTGTACTGATTCTCCGTTTCCCAGTGGTTTCCTTCAAAGAATGACACATCTCCCACGGTTGAACCATCCGGCACAAATAGATACTGGTAATCATAAAACCCCTGTTTGAGGTAAAGCGTACAGGAATACCTTTTTGCCTGTGGGTCAAAAACCATTTCATTGGGAGGAGCTATCCGGTAGTCGGACAACGCGCCCATCAGGTAAAATTTACCTCCCGGAATCATGCTGCTGGAAGGAATCGAAAAATGCACCCAGGCATAGTCTGCTTCGATGGCGCTATTTGTGGCATAATCTTCATTTTGGATCAATTTCCTGCCATTGATATCCCGGTATAACGTGTAATTTTTTCGCGCTCTGCTATAATCTTCGAGCATGTAAACGTGATACTCGTAATCCCATTCTATCAGCCGGATATTCTCAGTCTGATAACGCAGACTTTTCATGTCCAGCGCGCGGAACTCATTTCCTCCGTTGAAGATCAGCAGTGGATCAAACGTGAAATCCAGCTCAGATCCCCTCACAAATCTCGGTTTTGGATTCCGGATAGCATTGTCCCACCGTTCATTTTGCAGGATCGTGATTTTTATCTCCCTGGATGGGTTCGACCAGATAAAACCAGGCATGCTCACCGTGAAGTCAATTTGCTGTTTCGAATAACTTTCAAGAGGCTCGTTGGATCTCACCACTCTTGCATCTACTGAGACTGACGTAGGTTCAACCACCATAAACCGCCTTGTAATTAATGGTGCTTCGGGCCCTTCTATGTATACAATCAATAGGTAATTTCCCGAGATTCTTGGTTTCAGGTACCTGGATGGGATGAACGCGGTGTAATGAATGTACTCCACGGTGGTGTTGTAGGAATAATCAAACTCATCAATCTGATCATCTTGCATGCCGTCAATGTAATCCGTTGTAAGCAAGTCGTTTGTAGTCTCCCAGTCTGCCGTACAGTGCCGGATGGTGAAATGATAATTTTTAAGGGAAACATCCAGATCGTCAAAGCTCAGTTTCAGCTTTTCTCCGGAGTTCAATGCGATGACGGGCATTGCCATCTCAAACCCGTCCTTGTAAAGAAGCACTGTGTTGATATTAGGATCATATACGCGATTTTCATTGGGAAAATCCCAGGCAAACAGGTTCCACGAAAACAACAACAGACTAAAAATAATGATAAGTTTACGGTTCATGCTACTGGTTTCAAGTTTCGGGTTGCGGGTTTTTATCGAGGGGCGGGTTTGGAACCCGCCCTTACCAGTCCGCTCCCTCTCATTCCTCATTCCTCATTCTTCATTCTTAATTCGTGATTGGCTCCGCTTCGCTCCGGTTCCTGGTTTCCTTATCGCGAATCACGTATCTCTAATCACTTCCTGAATTCTGCACAAATAATCCCTGTAGCTACTGCTGCATTCAACGACTCTGCGTGGTTTCCCCTGCCAGCCGGATAACAGGGGATGGTGCGTTTGTGCGTAATAAACGGAACAACCTCCTCCGAGATGCCATGTGCTTCACTCCCAATTACGATCAATCCTTTGGCATTTGCTGCATCGCTTGAAAAGTTCTCCCCATCCAACACCATACCATAAACAGGTACCTGGCCCTTTAATGCTGATAAAAATTCAGGCAGATCAACCGAGTGTACCCCTACTCGGATCATTGAGCCCATTGTCGACTGTACAACTTTAGGATTGAATTGATCTACACAATCCATTGAACAGATCACCTGTCCAATACCAAACCAATCCGCTATCCGGATGATTGTTCCCATGTTCCCCGGATCTTTGATGCCATCAAGGACAAGAGTAAAGTCACCATCCCATGCTCTGCTCTTCAGATCATCTGAATTTTCAGGCATCTCAACAACAGCCAGCACAGGACTGGCAGAGGAGAGAACCGTGATCCGGCTCATTTCAGATGGTTTGATGATTTCAACAGGAATCCTCTCAGAAATGGAATGATTCTGAGACCACTCTTCGTTGCAAAAGATCTGTTGGATCCGGAATGTACTTTCAGCAAACTCCAACACCAGTTTCGAACCTTCAGCAATGAAACAGCGATGAAGGTCTCGGAATTTCTTCTGATGAAGAGAACGGACGAATTTTATCCGGGAGGCAGAGATCATATAGTTGGCAGTTGGCAGTTCGCAGTTGGCAGTTGGCAGTTCGCAGTTCGCAGTTCGCAGTTCGCAGTTCGCAGTTGGCAGTTTATTGTCAGCAAATAGCAAATCGCTAATAGCGAAATGCTAAAAGCGAACTGCTAAAGTACAATTAAATTTTGGTCTTGTTATTCGGCGAAAACCTCAAAGCTGATCTCAACGGCTACATCTTTATGCAGGTTGATCTTAGCTGTGTAGGTGCCCAACTCTTTGATGTGCTCGTGATCGATATGGATCTTCTTTCTGTCGATATCAAAGTTGTGTTGCTCCTTCAGTGCCTGTGCGATCTGGATGGCATTGACAGAACCAAAGATCTTACCGGTGTCGGCTGCCTTTGCTCCAATCTTTACTACCAGGTTTTCCAACCTCTTGGCCAGATCTCCGGCTTCTTTCTGAATCTTTTCCGCTTTGTGTGTTTGCTGTTTCTTGTTTTCGGCAAGAATCTTCTTGTTCGTTTCCGTTGCAAGAATAGCCATCCCCTGAGGGATCAGGTAATTGCGGGCGAATCCCGGTTTTACTGTTACCAATTCGCTGGCATATCCCAGATTGGGCACGTCCTGTTTTAAAATCACTTCCATCTGTTCTCCTCCTTATTTTAACAAGTCAGCCACATAGGGTAATAATGCCAGGTGACGGGCTCTCTTCACTGCCTGAGCCACTTTCCGCTGGTACTTGGTTGATGTGCCGGTAAGACGACGGGGCAGAATCTTTCCCTGTTCGTTGATAAACTTCAACAGGAAGTCACCATCCTTGTAATCGATATACTTGATACCGCTCTTCTTGAAACGGCAATATTTCTTCTTTTTGGTATCTACCGCTATCGGGGTTAAATACCTGATTTCGCCTGATTGCTGTGCGCTCATCTTTTTCTTTTTTAAAGTGATTACTCCGTTACAGGTTCTGCGTTTGCCGTTTTGGCTTTGGCCCGTTTTTTCTCATTGTAAGCAATCGAATGCTTGTCGAGGGCTACGGTAAGGAACCGGAGGATCCGTTCATCCCGCTTGAAGGAAACTTCCCATTCACGGATGATGGTTGGATCGGCTTTGAACTCAATCAGGTGGTAAAACCCGGTGCTCTTTTTCTGGATCGGATAGGCTAATTTGCGCAATCCCCAGCTGTCCTCAAAGATAATCTCAGCGTCCTTTTCTTTCAGGAACTTCTGATACTTTTCTACCGTTTCCTTCATCTGTTCATCAGACAAAACGGGAGTCATAATGAAAACGGTTTCGTACTGGTTTGACATTGTTTGTTGGTTGTTAATGAATGTATTGATTTTTAAAAGGGAGTGCAAAATTAGAGCTTTATTTCTATAATACAAAATTTAACATCGTATAATACTTAAACAGAAGGGATTTTTAAGATCCGATAGGGACCCTGCGGGTCCGATAGAGACCCTGTGGATCCGATAGGGACCCTGTGGGTCCGATAGGAAACCTTCGGTTTCGATGAGCGCCTCCGGCGCGATAGGCAGCGAAGCTGCGGATATCAGCGGCGAAGCCGCTCTATCGGCCGTGAAACGGCCCCATCAGTCGCGAAGCGACTCCATCAGGAACGAAGTGACTCCATCAGGAACGAAGTGACTCCATCAGCACCGCAGGTGCTCCATCAGGAACGAAGTGACTCCATCAGCACCGCAGGTGCTCCATCAGTCGCGAAGCGACACAATCAGCGCTACAGCATACGCCGAAACGCCCTCCTCTCTTCCAATGAAGCCGAGGGTTTCGCTGGTCTTTGCTTTGATGGAGAGGCATCCCGGGGAGGTACCCATCACATCACTCAGCACCCTGACCATCTCAGGAATGTATTTGCTGATCTTCGGGGTTTGAAGAACAAGGGTTGAATCGATGTTACCAATGGAGTACCCTTGTTCCCTGATCAGGTGGCAGGTATTCTTCAGGAGGATTTTGCTGTCGATCCCTTTGAACTCGTCAGAAGTATCAGGGAAATGCGTTCCGATATCGCCAAGGGCTGCTGCTCCAAGAAGCGCATCACAGATGGCATGAATGAGGACATCGGCATCGGAATGACCTACCGCACCCTTGGTATGAGGCACAAGCACACCTCCAAGCCAGAGTTCTGTCCACTCTTCCAACCTGTGTGTGTCAAACCCAAAACCTATCCGGGGAATCATATTCGCTTATCGCTTATCGCTATTTCGCTACCTCCCTACTTCCCTACTTCCCTACTTCCCTACTTCCCTACCTCCCTACTACTCTTTATCCCTCGCCCCTACCTTGTCAAAGTTGAAGAGCAGCGTAAACTGAAGGGTATTTTGCAGCGGGTTGTTGTTCTGAATCGGGATCAGGTAGGAGAAGTCGAGACCAAAAACATTGTACCTCAGTCCGGCGCCCAGTGTGAAGAACTGCCTGTCTCCTTTATATTTCGACTCCCAGAAATAACCGGCACGGATAGCAAACAGCTTGTTGTACCAGTACTCGGCAGCTACCACTACGTTGATCTCTTCCATCTCTTCTTTGAAGCCGTAGGGTGCATCGTAAAACGATTGGATCATTCCCGCAACCGGCGAGACATCAGGGTTCCGCCCCTTTTCAATGACTTTGTTGCCATCCGGACTCAATGAATCTGCATAATAGATAGGAGGTGTAGGGACAAGAAGCTTGTTCAGGTCTAACGAAATAGAAATCCTGTTATAATCATCAATATCCATTGTAAATGATGGACCGATACGCAGGTTGGTGGGGATAAAGTCGCGCAGGGTGGAGGAACTGCTGTAGGAGATTTTCGCTCCAATATTAGAAATATTAAAACCAAAATCAAACCAGGCTCCGCTCAACCCTTTAATGTCGAGCTCTTTGTGATAGTAAAGAGCAATATCTGCAGCACCTGACATGCCAGGGCGCACATCGTATTTTGTGTAATTGACGGGTACCAGGTTTGAATAAATGAAGCGGAAAGCAACGGCTCCCGATAAGGTCCGGGAGAATTTACGGGCATAGGTAGCGTCAATTGCCCACTCGTTGGGTTTGACAGCCCCAAGCTCCTGTCCAACATCGTTTGTAAACATCACCTCACCCATGGAGAAAAAGCGCAGCGACATAGCAATCGCCTGCTTGTCCCCAAACCGTTTAAAACCAGAAACGGAAGCCAAACCAATGTCGTTGACCAAACCTCTAAGCCATGGAACATATCCGATACCGGCGCCGAAATCCTTTTCAATAAACGCATACTTTGCCGGGTTCCAAAACAATGAATAGGCGTCAGGAGAAGTAGAAACACCAACATCTCCCATTCCACCCCCACGTGCATCAGGGGCTATCATCAAAAACGGCACGGCCGTTGTAATTACGTTTTGTTGCTGTTCCTGACCAAATGAGTAATTGATCATCAAACATCCCGCTAAAATCAACGCCAATCTGTACTTCTTCTGTCGCATTCTAATTAAAATTTAGTCTGAAAAAATGGTTGCAAAAATAACGAATTATATTTTTTGATATTGTTGTTGTCGAAAAAAATGGCTCAACATATTCTATCACAAAACGATAAGCTTCCCCGATGTTTGTGTGAAACTGCCGTTATCCCCTGAAAATCTTACACTGTATGGGTAAATACCCCTCGATAACTTCTTCCCACCCTGGGTGGTCCCGTCCCAATAAACCTGAAACGGTTGACCTGTGTTGCCAGGGACTTCCACATCAATTACCCTGACAGGCTGGCCGGTCATCGAATAGACTTCGATAGCAACATCTATCTGCCCGCTGCTTGCTTCCGGTCTGAAGGTGAAGGTCGTTCCATCCATAAACGGGTTGGGATAGGCGTAAACTTCCGTAACCTGAATCATCGGATTTTCAAACACATAGAAGGTTATCGATTTCTCTGACGAGTTATTGAACATATCCCAGGCCCGGAGAGTGAGCGTATGGGGCCCGATCGGTAATTCAGCATAGGGATAAATTACGGTACCCTGCTTGTAATCATTCATGGCAGGGGTATAGTAAGGATTCAGAATTACTGCCTGCGACCAGTTGTCGTCAATGGCGGCAAGGATCTCATGACCCAGGCCCAGACCCACATGATTGATCCCGTCTTCATCAAAGAGATCAACCATCAGCAAGGGGTCTCTGCCAACTCTTGCCCCGGACACAAAACTTTTTGAATCCATCCAGATGGCGATGTCAGGACCCTGGTTGTCAGGATTGACCGAAGGATCCATCCCCCCGATGACCACATTGTCGTCGTATCCGTTTCCGTCAGAGGTTTCGTTACAGGCGTAGTAACTGATTTTTCCAAAACCGAAATAAGGGGAAATCTCGCTGGGCACCACAAAGGAGAACGAGAACTCGCCGTTTTCAATTTTGGCAGGCCCGTCACTGAGCAGCTCATTCATGATCTGGAAATACTCTTTGTAGCTTTTCGATTGGTTTGCGAGTGTGCGGTAAGTCACCGGCTTGTCGTATACTTTGGCATTCAGGGTTCCATAATAGCCTGTTGCCTTGTTCCCTGAAGGATCCAGTATCTCTCCTGCAACTGTTACAGTGGACAAGCCAAGCAATGTATCGGGTGTAACATGAACAGGTTCACTGTTGATGGCTGTAGTAACTACCTTGTATTCAGGGAAAGCGATTTGCTGGGCCGGATCTCCGAGCAAGACAAAGTTTCGGATATTGTTGCTATTGCTGTTGTTATTTTTTGAAATCATAAGGAGGTCGCCCATCTTCAGGTAGTTGCCATCTTCGTCACGGTCCATCAGGTGTCTGAAGAATGATGTGTCGAGCTTGAAATTCGCTGAGGCCAGGGCCAGTCGTGTGGTTGTATAGATCGCTACGGCTCCTGCCCGCGGTTTAACAATCACCATCTCTCCGGCGCTGAACCGTTCCGGATTGTCGAACCGGCTGAACTCACAGGTAGCGGTTATGAAGACAGGCAGTTTATCGGAATTTGTCCAGCTCTCTATATCGGGGATCGTCAGGACCTTCTCCTCACTCCAGGCATCTTCGCCACCGTGACCCGTATAGTTGACAATCAGGCTCCCGTTGTTGACGGCTCCGTTGATAGCCATGTTCACCGAGGGATACCTCGGGCCGGAAGGTGTTTTCACCAACTGATAGGCATCCAGGTATATTTTGTCAATATTGTACACAGGATACTTGGAGGCTACGATATCGCAAAGCTCTTCTGCCTGATGCAGGTGGAGGTTTCCATCCTCATCGTCGGCAATAAACGTCATCACATTTCTCCAGGTTGACTGGATCGTATCCGACTTCTCAGCGTAGTGGGTAATTTTATCCACGATGGCTTGCGCCTGTTCGATGTTTGAAACAGGAAAGCGTCCCATCCCGAGGTCGAGGCTGCCATCAGAACCTTGTCCTGATTGTTCCCCCATGATGCCGAAGTAGTCGTCTGTTACATAAGTTGAAATAAACTTGAACGACTCTTCCGACTGGAATGTAGGGACAAAGTTCGTATTGTTGGGTATCCGGTTCTTGTAGTCGTAGGATCCGTCTCCAAACAGAAGGATGTATCTTGGCACATCGCTTTCCGTAGCGCGCAGGTAGAGCATTCTTACAAAGTCGCGGATGGCTGTAATATCCTGCTGCCCGGAAGCAAACTCGTTAAAGATCTCATCCGTTTCTGCCACAAGTACTGAAATCCCGGTAACGGCACGATGAAAGTCAGCCAACTCCTCCGCCTGCTCTTTGAAAAGAGGGTGAGTAGCGATGATCAATGAGGCCGGATTAAGTGCATGCAAATTTTGGTTCGCAACAGGGCCAATCGGCATCACCGGAAAATATTCAGAGCCATCGAATGCAATAAACTCTTTCAGTACAGGTGTTGGAACGATAAAATCATAAAATTGAGTTGAAGCATTCCATATGCCCTGTATTTCGCCAACAGCTCCCGGATCAGTCACATCCCACACCACCATATTTCCGGGGGTTCCGGAAATTCTGAAAAGGGAATTCCTCCCTTCCTGGATAGAGACCGGATCGCGGAAAGAGAACTGAGGTCCGACCCATTTGAGGAAGCGCTGGGCGATCACCTCAATATAGTTCAGCCATGCGGTGGAGGATGAAGTGGGAAGAAGATATTCCAGCTGTATCGTAGTCAGATCCTGCTTGAACGTGGTGGATGTTCCGCGCAGTTTGGGACGGGCATAGATGTTGGTAGATCCAAGGTCAGAATAATCCATCGTAAACTGATCGACCAGTTCGCCGTCACGTTTGATATACATCGTACTCACTTGGGGCGATCGGGCGACAGCATATGTATTGATCCGGACCGCCGTTGTCGTGATCACGTTGGGGAAAGAGAACTGAAACTCCCACACAGGTTTTGATTCGTTAAACTCCTCTCCCAGCCAGATCTTCCCTGAGCGTATAAGGTTTCGCTCGTCTACATCGTGAAATGCATAATCTGTAAAGAATATGGAGGTATATCCGGGTATCGTATCCAGTGAAGAGACCGGCTGAACACGTTTTCCGGGGCCAAGGTCTGTCGTGATAAAATAATAGGTATCGTCGGAATAGATGTTTTTCTGGTGTGTAAATACCTTGTCTTCCGTATCAAAGAGCCAAGCGTCAGGGGCTTCTCCGTAGAAAATGAAGTAATCTCCCTGATCGAAGGTGCCGTCTCCTCCATCGTACACCACGATGGAATTTTCGAGGAGGTCATCAATCCTAGGCTTGCTGTTTGCTTCCGGCAGCATCCCTCCCCCATTGCCATAAAGTCTGATATTCGCTGGTGCAACCAATGCCGGGTCGATTCCCAGAGCTACCATGTCGTTGTAAGTTACACGGTGGATGCCTGTTTGTTGAACGGCAATTTTATACCACGAACCCGTTGCCAGTACCGATTCGGAAGCAGAAAAATTCTCTCCCAGGCCAAGGATAGGAATCAGGAGTATAAGTAAACTGTATCGCTTCTTCATTTGTTAACACGTTACCTGATGACTACAAGTTTGGATGTTGCCATATTGGCAGACCCGTCGGGGAGTGTAACCGATGCGCGGTAAACATATGTCCCCGTGCTCACTTTCCATCCTCCGTCGGCTGTCCCATCCCATTCCACCGGTTGAACACGGAATCCATTGATGAATTCAGTCTTCCGGATGGTCTTTATCAGTTTCCCATAAATGGTGTAAATCTGAATCTCCACCTCCACATTCATGTTTGTCTGATTCGTTTCAAACGAGATAGTGGTTTTTTCCTGAAACGGATTGGGATAGTTGTAAAGTTTGTCCATCACAAATACACCGGTATTATGAACGATGAAGCTGATAAAGGCTTCCGACGAGTTATTGAATACATCCCATACCTTGAGCCGGATGGTGTGCCTGCCTTCAGGGAGGTTGAAAAAGGGATAACTGATCCAACCGCTCTGGTAGGTGTCGAGGTCGGCAACATAATAGTCGTTTAAAATCTGAGGGTTCTGCGAGTCCTCATCAAGGATGGCAGTAATGTCGTGACCGATGCCGTTCCCTACCGTATTGATGCCCGATTCGTCGGTTACATAAGCCAGCAGCACCGGGTTCTGGCTCGTAATACCTCCGGGAATAAATCCCACTTCATTCATGTACATGGTGATCTCGGGACCTTGATTGTCGGGCACTGCGAGCGGGTCAAAGCCACCAACAACAATCAGCGTGTCGAAGCCGGCTGCATCAGTCTCTGCACTCCTGGCATAATAACTGATCTTTCCTGTTCCATATTTGTATGCAATGTCTTTGGGAACGATGAAGCTGAAGCTGAATTTTCCGTCCGAGACCTTTACCTTGCCCTTGTATATCTGATTTTTCTGCACCTTGAATTCGACGGGGGCATCCCCATCATTGCCCAGCGTCAGAATCTCTGAGGGCTTGTCAAATACCGTAGGGAACAGCTGGCCGTTAAAGTCGGATGCCAGTGTACCATCTCCATGCTGTACCTCTCCGGAGATGACAATTTCCGAAAGAGCCATCAATGTGTCGCTGCTAATGGAGGTTGTAACGACATTGAGTTTGGGATAGGCCATCTTCAGGGCAGGATCTCCCAGCAGGACAAATTTTCGGGTATTGGCCGACGAAGAGGTGCTGTTTTTGGAGAGCAGGATCAGGTCTCCCATTCGGAGATACTCGCCATTAACCTTTTCAAACGCCACGTTGTAGAAATTGGTAGCCAGCGCAAAATTACTCCCTGCGAAGGTAGGCCGTGTTGTTGTAAAGAGGGCAATCCCACCTCCTCTGGGGTTGAGGAAGACATACTCGCCGGCAGAAACGCGTTCCGGATCGTCGTACCTGCTGAACTCGCAGGTAGCGGTGAAAAACACCGGCATATTGTTGAAGTTTGTCCAGGCAGTGATATCGGCAACCTCGAGAACCCGTTCGTGTGCCCATCCAACCTCACCGCCATGACCGGTATAATTGACGATCATGGCTCCTTTGTCCACCCGTTTGTTGATGGCATCATTGACCTCCGGACAACGTTGTCCGCCGGGTGTTGATATCTGCTGGTACGCGTCGAGGTATATCTTGTCAATATTGTAACCAGCATATTGATTTTCAATTAGCTGCGTCAGATCCTCCACCTGGTTCAGATGGAGGTTGCCATCTCCGTCATCGGCTACAAACGAGAGGACATTCCTCCAGTCGTTCTTTACCGAGTCACTCTCAGAGCAGTAATGAAGGATTTTATTCACGGCCTCCGTTGCCTCCTGCACAGACATAACCGGCAAACGGCCTACTCCAAGATCGAGTCCCCCTCCGGTCCCCTGACCCTCGCTGTCGTCGAGCAGGGCGAAAAAGTCGTCCGTTACATAGGAATCCACCGGATCGAGAGATTCGGGCGATTGGTAAGCAAGAACAAAATTGGTGTTGTTCTCTTCCCTGTTTTTATAGTCAAAGGAGGCATCACCGAAGAGGAGCAGGTATTTGGGTTCTTCCCCGGAAGCCGCTCTCAGGTACATCATTCTCATAAAATCACGGATTGCTGACAGATCCTGGGCTCCGGATGAGAACTCATTGAAAACTTTCTGGGGGGTGGTAATCAGAACCGACAGCCCGTTTTTCTGCTGGTGAAATTGTGCCAGGCGTTCTGCTTCAGGCACGAAGCTTGGAAAAGCTACGATGACGTAGTCGAAGATGCCAGCTCCGTGGAGATCCTGGTTCTCAACCCGGCCAACGAAATCAAGCCGGTTGAATCCGGAACCGTCGAAAGCTACAAATTCGCGAAGGGTATCTGTAGGAACTTTAAAGATGCAGTTGGTTCCGGCAAAGGTAGTCTGTATCTGAAGCACACTGTCGGGGCGGGTTACATCCCAAACCTGTACCTGTTGCCCCTGGGTGGTGAGCTTGAATTCGGAGATGCGGCCAGCGCCTGCCGATTCGACAGATCGGAACCGCAGTTGGCTGCCACTCATCTTCAACTGCCTCATCACATTGACTTCCAGATAATTCAGGTATCCAATTGCGGAAGATCCGGGCTTGTTGTATGTAAGTTGAATATCCAGGGAAGGCCTGTCGAGAAGGAGACAGCCTGTCTCTATTTTTTCCCGGGCATAGGTCGCCAGAAAATCTCCCGACACCTGCGAAATAGAGGTATTAAACAGTGAGTGCCCGTTGACAGTCAGATTGAACGAACTGTTCCCGCTGGTTGACCGGGCTGCGACTCGTGCCGTGATACAAGCAGGAACTGTTTGATCGAGGTCGGGGAAAGCGAACGAGTAATTCCGCTTGAGCGTGACATCGAAATACTCCCCATCGAACCACTCACGACCCGATTTGATCAGGTTTATATCATCTTTTTCGTAAAATGCATAGTCGTTAAACCGTGTGATCGTACTGGTTGGAGAGGCTGTTGTCCCTTGGTCAGGAATTAACCTGCTGCCGTAGGATCCTCCAAACGTCAGGAAATAGTAGGTGTAGTCAGCGTAAATATTCTTCCGGTGCCTGAACTGCTCTTCTGTACTGCTGTAATACCATGTGTTTTGCGATTCGCCATAAAACAGGATATAGTCGCCCTGATTGAACTGGCCGTCCTCTTCTCCGATTACCTGAATGGAGAGTTCCCGAAGATCATCGATCCTTGGAGCATTGTTGGCTTCGGGGAGCATGCCTCCTCCGTTTCCGTAAACTTTTATTGTTCGGGCATCAACCCCCGAAAGAGAGATATCAGCGGCTGTCAGATCGTCGTAAGAAAGCAGGTAAACACCAGAGGCTGAAGCTGAAAATTTATACCAGGTACCCGATGCAAGAACCGAGTGTTCGGCATAGACATTCTGTGCAGGTGACAAGTTGCCGGGATCGGATTCATTGAAATAGCAAGTGATCCCGAACGAAATAACTTTTTCAACCATTCCGTTGTCGGGGTTGCGACGGAAAGGGAGGAGAGTTACCTCGGTAAAAGGGATCTTTTTTTGTTTCGTGACAGTCGCCGAGGGGGTAACAACGTATGGAACAGCATTCACATCCCCGATGGCAAGAATCTCAGGAGGAGTAAGCGGCTGATAAACAACAGAGGTGATCTCCACATGATCAACAGCAGCATCCAATCCCGTTAATGGACTTCGGTGAAAAAAAACGGGAAGCCTGCCTGTGCCATCCGACATCGATGATCCGGAGAAGGTCAGCAGCGGCACCCATTCGCCTGGAGCAATTTCAACCGTTTCAACAGGATTCCATTGAAGGGTTTTCTGGATGGCAAGAGGGGGAACAGAACATGATCCCTGTGGCTGTGCAAATGCAAGCGCAACAAGGCCAAAAAGCTGTATACTGATAAGGCAGAGAGTCTTATATCTGAACATATATAATGAAGATCAAAAAGAGATGAACAAAGAACGATTTAATTTTTGTATTATTGTGGTCCGAAAACAGCAGATTATCCATTATTTAAACACCGAATGTTTAAAAAAGTTGCTTCCCTTCTGCTTTTAATTCTCCTGCTTCCGGCAATCCGGCTAGTTGCTCAGGATCCGCAATTTTCACAGTTTTACGCCAATCCACTTTACCTGAACCCTGCCCTTGCCGGAGCTCAGGTTTGCCCGCGTCTTATTGCCAACTACCGGAATCAATGGCCTTCTGTTGAAAAGGCCTTTGTGACCTACAATGCTTCATACGACCAATACGTCAATGTCCTTCACGGAGGAGTAGGTTTGCTTTTCACTGCCGACCGTGCAGGCAGCGGCAACCTCAATACGACGATGATTAGCTTGATGTATGCATATAAATTCAACATTACCAGCCGGATTTATGCCAGCGCTGCGCTTCAGGTCACCTATTACCAGCGGCGGCTTGTTTGGGAAAACCTGCTGTTTGAAGACATGATCGATCCGCAGAGTGGATTTGTTCTTCCTACCTCAGAAAAGCAACCCGACCAGGCAAGTGTTGGTGTCCCCGATTTTTCGGCCGGTGTGTTTGTCGGCTACGAAGATATGATTTACGGTGGCGTCTCCGTTTCGCATCTTTCCCAGCCCGATATTGGCTTCTATGCGGATGCCAATTCACTGCTCTTCATGAAGATCACCGTTCATGCCGGGTCAGTGATCAACCTCAAGAAAGGCGGCAGTGTGGATGAAGACAAAGAGTTCTCCATCTCGCCCAACATCCTGTATCAGCAACAGTTCAAATATCACCAGTTGAATGTGGGGTTCTACCTTACCGTTGATCCCTTTGTTGGCGGATTATGGTTCCGGCATAACTTTGAGAATGCGGATGCCGTTATTCCTTTCATAGGAGTTCATTACAAGAACCTCAGGGTTGGGTACAGTTACGACTTCACACTGAGCAACCTGAAGGGCGCTTCGGGCGGGGCACATGAAATCTCAGCCTCGTGGCAGTTCCCCTGCATTGAAAAAAGAAGACATATCCGTGCAATAAAGTGCCCACGATTTTAGTTATATATATCGAATTTTGGGAGAATTTACTATTTTTGCCATGCAATTTCATCATCCACCAACAAAATAGAACCAGATGAAAATTCAACAAATTCTTCAACTCAGCACCCTGATCGCTGTTGTCATGCTTGCCTCCTCGTGTAAGAAAGAGTCATCCAGTACAACCGGCTGGTCTTACAATGACCCAAAGAACGGTGGTTTTGAAGTACGACCATACCAGGGACAAGAGACTGGTCCCGGACTGGT
>JACZJJ010000135.1 GCA_014860625.1 Bacteroidales bacterium
AAATTATATTATGAAGATCCATTATTATACTGTTTCAGATACTGTAACAACACTTGAACGGACAAAGGTTGTCGATTTTCTCTTTCAACATCTTGACCAGTTTGGAGATACGAAAACGGCAATCAGGAATGCTATAGATTATGCTCTTGTTCCGCATCCAATGGCTGGTGGATTTATCCTTACTGCCATGGAGGAAGATGAAATTATAGGAGCCTTAGTCATGAATAAAACGGGCATGGTAGAATACATCCCGGAAAATATACTGGTCTACATAGCAGTGAATAAGGACAGGAGGGGACAGGGTATCGGGAAACAACTGATGAAAGAGGCCATTAAACTGGCAAAAGGTGATATTGCCCTTCACGTTGAACCAGATAATCCTGCCCGGCTTTTATATGAGCGAATGGACTTCACCAGCAAGTATCTTGAAATGCGCTTTATCAGAAACAAACAGCCCAAAACAAACACTGCATGATCTCTTCTCCATCAAGCTTAACTCTCGATCAGGAAGCTTTGCGGACCAACCTGGAGTTTCTGCGCAAACATATTGGTCCTCATCCGAAAATCTCTTCCGTAGTTAAAGCAAACGCATATGGGCATGGCATCAGTCAGTTCGTTCCATTGGTTGAGAAATTTGGGATTGACCATTTCTCGGTATTCAGCTCTGATGAAGCTTACGAGGTATGCCAGTTGATATCTCCAACAACCCGGGTCATGATCATGGGATGGATAAGTAAGGATGAGATTGAATGGGCGATAGGTCGTGACGTTGAATTTTATGTTTTTGATATTCAGCGACTTGAAGCGGCAATTCATGCCAGCAAAGTGTTGAAGAAACCTGCCAGAATTCACCTGGAACTGGAGACCGGAATGAACCGAACCGGATTTGCGAAAAAGAATCTGGAAGTGGCATTAAACCTGATAAAAGCCAATCCGAATCAGATTCATCTGAGCGGGATCTGTACCCATCTGGCAGGAGCCGAAAGCATTGCAAACTACTACAGGATCCGCCACCAACTCAAACGATTCAAAACGGTACTTTCCAACATTGAGAGCAGGGGCTTCATCCCCGAATTCCGCCACATGGCCAGTTCGGCTGCTACATTAAGTTATCCTGCCACACGGATGGACCTTGTGCGAGTGGGAATTGCTCAATATGGTTTTTGGCCAAGCCAGGAAATTTTCATCGATTATGTTCGCACAAAACAGGATAAAAATGACCCTTTAAAACGTGTATTATCATGGAAGAGCAGGATCATGAGCCTGAAAGATGTTAAGGAGGGAGAATTTGTCAGCTACGGAACCACCTATCTCGCCACATCAGCAACACGCATTGCGGTGGTACCTGTAGGATATGCAAATGGATTCAGCCGATCCCTCAGCAATCAGGGAAGAGTCCTGATCAGGGGATATCGTGTTGGAGTGATTGGATTGGTAAACATGAACATGATGATTGTTGATGTGACCAAAATACCAGATGTTGAACAAGGAGATGAGGTGGTTATCATTGGGAAACAGGATGATATGGAGATTTCTGTCGCCTCTTTCAGCGAAATCAGCAACCAGTTAAATTATGAGTTATTAGCCAGGTTGCCACTGGAAATTATACGAAGTCAAATTAAATAGTTTAAGACATGGCATTTATTACAATGAACAGGGGGAAGTTGGTCCACAATTATCAGTTTCTTGACAACCTGTTCTCCAAGAACCAGATTGAGTGGGGCATAGTGAGCAAGGTTCTTTGCGGGAATGTTGTTTTTCTTCGCGAATTGGTTGAGCTGGGAGCCAGTGAGATTCATGATTCCAGGATCAGCAATTTGAAAGCAATCAAAAAAATAAACCCGGAAATTCAAACCGTATACATAAAACCTCCTGCCAGGAGAGCTATTCAGAGCCTTGTCAGGTATGCGGATGTTAGTTTTAATACACAACTTGAGACCATCCAATTGATTTCTAATGAAGCTGCCAGGCAGGAGAAAAGGCATAAGATTATCATCATGATTGAGATGGGCGACTTGCGGGAAGGAGTGATGGGAGACGATCTGATGGATTTTTATTCGAGTGTATTCAAATTGCCAAATATTGAGATTATCGGCATCGGGACAAACCTGAACTGTTTAAATGGCGTTATGCCTTCGCATGATAAGCTGGTTCAGCTCAGTTTGTACAAGCAGTTAATTAATGCCAAATTCAACAAACATATCAAATGGGCTTCAGGTGGAACCTCGGTTACCATCCCTCTGTTGCTGAAGAACCTAATTCCTAAAGGCAACAACCATTTTCGTGTTGGAGAGACCCTTTTTCTTGGGAATAATCTGGTTACCGGCGAGACCATAAGGGGAATGAAAGATGATGTATTCAAGTTGTACGCGGAAATCATTGAATTGATGGAAAAACCGCGTGTTCCGATGGGAGAGATGGGAGTAAATGTGGCCGGGGAGCAGGTTACGTATGATGAAAAGGATGTTGGAAAAACGGCCTATCGGGCAATTCTTGATCTGGGTTTGCTGGATATAGATCCTAAGAATATCACTGCGGAAGACAAATCCATCAATATCATTGGCGCCAGCAGCGACATGATTGTTTTGGACCTGGGAAACCATAGAAAAAGGTACCAGGTGGGCGACCTGGTACCTTTCAGTCTAAATTATATGGGGTTGTTGAGTATTCTTAATTCAGCTTATATCGGCAAGAAGGTCGTGTGATGATTAGTTCACCTCCATCTCCTTCAGGATGAATCCTGCATCAGCGAATTTCTGGGTGATGAACAATACGTAACGGATGTCGACAGAGATGGTCCGCTGGATTTCATAGTCGTATTGCCAGTCGCTGATCATGGCTTCATAGTTACCGTCAAAGACCAATCCAATCACTTCACCCCTGGCATTCATGACCGGACTGCCGCTATTTCCTCCTGTGATGTCGCAACGGTGCAGGAATGCAACAGGTACATCCTTCAACCTGGGATCGGCCCACTGGCCGAAATCTTTCTTTTCATAAAGTTTGATCAGTTTTTCAGGGGCGTCAAATGGCTGAACGCCTTTGTTCTTCTCAACAACTCCTTTGAGTGTTGTAAAGGGCTCATACCAAACGGCATCCTGGGGAGTATAGCCTTTTACCGGACCATAGGTGAAACGGATCGTACTGTTGGCATCCGGGTAGAGTGTGGAACCTTTCCATTCGTACAATGCATCAATATACTGTTTCCTCAGGTCGATGACCTGGGTAGAAAAGGTGTTATTCATAGTCCTGTTCTCTTCAATATAGGGATAGATGCTAGCCATCATGTTGAGGATTGGATCATTGATCGCTTTCAGTTCGGCGGTGGACTTATCAAAGAGGGATGTGACATACTCAAGATTATTGAGCTTGGAATTTTTGTATGCCTCATCAACAAAGAGTTGAATCGAGCCATCCGATGCATTGAAAATGTAATCCAGACTCTCAATACGCTGTCCGGCCGGAAGTTCCTTGATTTGTTTCAATGCCCTAACCATCAGTGCCTTATCGAATGGTTCATAATAATCGTTGTACGTGTATTGAAGGCCGTTTGAAAGGTTGTCGATCAACCGTTGTGAAAATCCAGGGATCTGTTCACTCTCTGGTTTTTCTCTTTCAGAAGCGATGAGGAAAGCATAGAAAGCAGCATCAGTGCGCGTGCCGGCAAGTCCCTGGAAGAGACCTATGATGTTATCCCTTTCTTTTGTTTTTCCGATGATTGCGTATTGAGCTTTGATGCCGTCGAGGATCGAACCGTATTTTGCCTTCGTTTCGGGAGAGCTGTTAACCCAGGTCATGAACTCCTGCTCGAATTTCTTTTTCCGTTCCACATAGTTGGTTCGGGTCATCCCATCCACTTTTCCCTGGTAATTTTTCATCCCGTTGGCAAGGCCTTTGGTAAGGTTAGCAACTTTGAGTGCTCCTTCCGGATCATCCATCGTTAGCTCTTCAGCAAGGTCGATAATTGCCTCAAAATTTTTAATGGAGAAGGGATAGTTTTCGGTGAGGTTCCATGCAGCCGAATTTGATGTTCGGTAGCGGGTTGTTGAGCCTGGGAAACCGACAACAAAAGTCAGGTCGCCCGGTTCCAGAGGCTCTGTGGCCACCTTAAGCCAAATCTCGGGTTTGTAGGGAACATTCTCCTCGCTGAAATCGGCCCCGGTTCCATCCAGTGCTACATAAGCACGCATGAAAGAGAAGTCTCCCGTATGTCTGGGCCACATCCAGTTGTCAATCTCCCCTCCGTAATTTCCAATAGAGAGAGGTGGTGAATAAACGATACGTATATCTTTTAATACCTTGTAAACGAACAGGATATATTGTTTTCCGTTGTACATGGCAACGACACGGGCATCGGCATCCTTTTTGGCATCTTCAATTATTTTAGCCATGGATTCAGATGTTTCGTTGATTTTCCGGTCGCGTTCTTCCAGGTCCTTGATCCCTGCAACAGCCTGCATGATTTCAGCTGTAACATCTTTCATCTCCACAAGGATTCTTGCCTCGTATCCCGGGGCTTTGATCTCCTTGCTTTTTTCCTTCGCCAGGAAGCCGTTGGTGAGGTAATTGCTCACCACATCGGAAGCCCTCTGGAGGGCTGTGTAGGCAACATGGTGATTGGTGAGCAGGAGTCCCTCCGAAGAGACGAAAGAGGCAGTCCCACCTCCCAATTGAACCACTGCATTGGCGATTGCGGGTTTGCCGGGGTTATAAATCTGGGTTGTACTGATCTCCAGACCTGCATCTTTCAGGTTCAATTGATCAATCTGGTTTAGGAGCCACATTCCTTCCTGGGCAGTAACGGAAAGCGCCAGAAGGAACGCAAAAAAAATGGGAAAAATTTTTTTTTTCATAAATGGAATATTTGTTGGTTTATAATGGATTTAGCATTTATTAATCCTTCCAAAACTAAAAAACCGTGCTGACCTGACGAAAGATATTGGACATCCGGGCGGTTTTACTCGATATATGACCTGTTTATTGGGCACACCGCTACACAAATCCCACAGATACGCGATAATTCGTTGTTCATTTCCCTGTAGTGGGTGTAGTATTCAAGGGTTGGGCCGTTTACAACCTTGGCAACAATTCCCGGATCGAGTCGTTTCCCGATGGAGATGCCATAGGTGTAATTGCCGAATTTTTCACCGATCAAACCCTGAAGGTCAGCTAAAGCAGACGGTAATTCATTATTCGCTTTTGCGAAGTAAGTCCCTTTCAGGGGATTTAGGGGTTATCATTATTTCCACGCATAGGTTTGATTTTCTTTGGCAATAATCTTCCCGTTGTCCAGCAGCCAGCGGATCACCAGGAGGACTTTGTCTTCATGGACCGGTGAGGCGATTGCCACGATCTCTTCAAGGGTAGCCGGCTTTTGCTGTAGCAGTGGTTTGATCCGGGAGAGAACCTCTTCGAACTCCTGTTCATTCAGGCCGAGTTTATTCCGTTCCAGACAAACATCGCACATTCCGCACCGTTTTGTGTTTTTCTCCCCAAAGTAGGCGAGGAGGGCCTGACTTCTGCATTTCCTGGTCTCTTCCGTATAATCAATCAGGGCTTCCAGTCTTCGGGTTGCCTCTTCCAGCCGAAGTTTGTAGTGCTCAGGGGAGATAGTCAGGTTATCGGGGTTTACGCGTTCCTGAAGGAATACAACCATGGGTTTCGTTGCCCTGGGGACGTAGTCAAGGATATTTTGTGCTTCGAGGTATTTCAGGTTTTTGATCACCTGCTGCTGTGTCATTTCTACCCTTCTGGCCAGTTCGCCTTCCTGGATCATGATAAAATCATTGAAAAGTCCGGGATAGGATCGCAGGATGGTTTTCAGAAAATGGTCGTATTTCTCGTTGGAGACCTGGAATCGGTAGAGCCCCTCCTTATTGGCTTTGATAAATAGTTTCGAGGGATTGTTTATTCCGTCATTCAGCGCAACAAAACCCTCTTTCTCAAGAAATTTCAGGGCATTGTAAACGATGACATGCTGGAATTTGAACTGTTCGCAAAAACCTGACATATCAAATTCAAAGGATTCATCATGCCCGCTTCCGACAGGAAGCTGCAAGAAGTTTCCAAGTGCCTGGTATATGGAACGGATGGTTGCAAGGGTTGGGTAGGCTGTTTTGAGGTTTTGCCTGGCATTCATGATATCAGCCTCTTCGTATAGAAGGATGGCATAAGAGCGTTTCAGGTCCCGTCCAGCCCTGCCGGCTTCCTGGAAGTAGGCTTCCACACAATCGGGGAGATCGAGGTGAACCACAAACCTGACGTTGGGTTTATCGATGCCCATGCCAAACGCATTCGTTGAAACAATCACGCGTTTCTCCTCTTTCATCCAAGCCTGTTGCCGCCTCTCCCGTGTTCTGGCATCCAGTCCGGCGTGATAAAAGTCAGCAGGAACCTTGTTTTTCACCAGAAAATCGGCAACCTGCTTGGTCTCCCGACGGTTTCTGACGTAAATGATACCCGGACCTTTCACTTTCCGAATGATCTTCAGGAGCCTTTGCCGCTTGTCTTCCTCCTTGATGACAACATAGGTCAGGTTTTTCCGCTCGAAACTCTGCTGAAACAGATTCTCCTTTTTGAATTCAAGCTTCTGCTGGATATCTTTGACGACCTTCGGAGTAGCGGTCGCCGTGAGTGCAAGAATCGGGACGCCGGGGATGAATGGCCGGATCTCTGCAATTTTCAGGTAAGGCGGACGGAAATCATAACCCCACTGGGAAACGCAGTGAGCTTCGTCGACCGCCAGGAGGTTAATTTTCATCCGGTCGATGGCATCTCTCATCTGCGTGGATTCAAGTCGCTCGGGAGAGATGTAGATCAACTTCGTATCGCCAAACTTGGCGTTGGAAAGAACAAGGTCAATCTCATCACGGTGCATTCCCGAGTAGATGGCAGCTGCAGGTATGCCGCGCTTTTTCAGGTTATCCACCTGGTCTTTCATCAGAGCGATAAGCGGAGAGATCACCAGGCAAAGGCCTTCCCTGGCCAGAGCCGGGACCTGGAAACAGATCGACTTTCCACCTCCTGTAGGGAGTAATGCCAGGGTATCCTTACCATCCAGGACAGATTGGATGATCTCTTCCTGCAACGGCCGGAAGGAGGAGTAACCCCAGTATTTCAGCAGTATCTGACGAATCTCCATGAGATCAAAGGTAGTGAAATAGCGGGATAGCGAAAAGCGTAAATGTCGTGAATGTCGTGAATGTCGTGAATTACGTTATTGTTTTTTGTCTAACCTGTCTAACCTGTCTAACCTGTCCAACTTGTAGACGGAGTCAAGCACGGTGCCGTCGACCCACTTGATAACCGCCACCACTTCATCCGTAAACTTTGGTTTTTCGGGGATGCCGCAGATCTTGTCCGCTTCCTCTTTTAACTCCTGAATGGTTTTGATGGGAAGTGTAGTCCCTTTCATCTTCTCTATCAGGTCGGTACGGAGGGGGTTGATTGCTATACCCCGTTCAGTGACAATCACGTCGATCAGTTCTCCGGGAGCGCAAAGGGTGGTCACCTTGTCGCGGATCACCGGGATCCTGTCGCGGAAGAGGGGTATGGGAAGGATGACCGTTTTTCCGAAGAGGCAGTTTTGCCATCCGCCGATGCCGTGCAGCAGCAATCCGTCGGAATGGGTGACCACGTTGGCATTGAAATTCACATCCACTTCGGTAGCTCCAAGGATCACCACATCGATCATGGAGGAGAAGTTTCCTTTGCCGTGGTAGTTATAGCTTGTGAAGGGGCTGGTGTTGACATGAGCGGGGTTTTCGCGCATGGAGCGCACCCCGTCAAGGTCGAATGTCTGACCGTCGAGAATGTAATCGGTCAGGCCCTCTTCCAGCATTTTGACCAGGTATTTGTTGCTGCCTCCCCGGGCAAAGCGGGCTTTCCAGCCCTGTTCACGGAGAATGTCGGCGAAATAGATTCCGATGGAGAGGGATGTCCCACCAGCGCCGGCCTGAAATGAGAAGCCGTCGTGAATCAGTCCGGCTTCATTGCAGAACTGAGCGCTCCATTCGGCAAGGAGCAGCCTGTCAGGACTTTTGGTGACCTCTGTTGTTCCTGAAATAATTTTCTCCGGGATGCCAATTTGATCAAGGACTACGACACAGTCGACATAATTGCCCTGGATTTGCCATGGAATACATGGAAAAGGAACGAGATTATCGGTGACGACGATCACCTTGTCGGCATATTGCGAATCGGCGAGGGCAAACCCCAGGAGTCCGCAGGCAGCAGAACCGTTGACCCCGTTTGCATTGCCGAATGCGTCGGCTGACGGGGCTGCGATGATGGCAATATCGATGTGGACATCTCCATCCTGAACAGCCTGGTAGCGGCCGCCATGTGAGCGAAGTACGCCAAGTCCTTTCATCCTGCCTTCGGAAGTAAACCGGCCGAGGGCGCCGTTCATGCTTCCTTCGATATGATGGATGGTGCCATCCTCCAGATATTTGATCAGAGGTTCATGGCAGGGGAAGGAGGCAGAGGGGAACCACATCA
Source organism: Bacteroidales bacterium (assembly GCA_014860625.1). Lineage (GTDB taxonomy): Bacteria > Bacteroidota > Bacteroidia > Bacteroidales > FEN-979 > QYOJ01. The sequence goes on from JACZJJ010000135.1 coordinate 8,500, forward strand.
GGTCTTTAGCGCCAAGTTCCCTGGCGGCATCAAAGACAGGAACTGCTACCAAATCTCCGTTTCTGAAGTGGTGATGCGAAGAGATCGTCATGCCATCCTTGAGACCGCACTTGATCAGCGCCTCTTTGAGGGAGCCGACCACTTTGTTCCCATCAGCAGGATAATCGGCACAACTAACGATTGGCGGAGCGGTTTTTCTTCCTGTTGGTTTGAATTTCCCGATGCCCATATAAGGGACAGCCGGTTTTCCATTGACGAAGGTTGGAACATCGCGTCCGGCCGCATTGGTCACCATCTTATCGTACTTACGCATGGCTTTCCCTCCAGTTTTGATCTAGTTTATTCATTTTTACAGCGAGGTTGATTGTATTCAGCGCCCTTTTCACCACGGGTGGATCGATCATCTTCGTGCCGAGAGCCACAACCCCTATCCCGTTTGCTTCAGCTTCATGGAAGGCAGCCACGATCTTTTTGGCTTTTTCAATCTCCTCTTTTGTTGGAGCGAAGGCATCATGGATCACACGGATCTGCCGGGGATGGATACAGCCCATGCCATCGAACCCCAGGGCTTTGGAGCGACGTACGTTTTCGGCCAGCCCTTCCATATCTGCAACATCCGAGAAGACTGAATCGATCGGCTGAATCCCTGCAGCACGGGCTGCGTTGACAACCATGCTTCTGGCAAAGAAACTTTCAGTCCCTTCGGCGGTTCTCCGGGTTCCGATATCGGCAGTATAATCCTCCAGACCGATCGCCAGGGCAACTACATTTTCTGCGGCAGAAGCAATGGAATATGCATTAATCACCCCCATGGCGCTTTCAACGATCGGCATGATCCAGATCGGATTCAAGTGTTCATGGTGTAGCCCGATCTCCCGGATCCTGGTATTCACTGCATGAATCTGCTCCGGATGCTCACATTTAGGAAGCAGAATGAGGTTAACATTGTGTGGGACGATGAAATCGAGGTCGACCAATCCACGCTCTCCCTGGTTGATCCTGACCATCCGTTCGGCTCCATAGAAATCAAACCCCCGCAGGGCATTTCGTACCATATAGCGGGCTTCATCTTTTTTATCAGGAGCTACTGCATCTTCGAGGTCGAGGATGATGCCATCCGGACGGTGGATGCCGGCATTGATCATCAGTGACGGGGTATTGCCTGGAAGGTAGAGGCGGGAGAAGCGATTGCGGTCTCTGGCAGTACCATACAGATTCTCTTTCAGCATCGGAATAAGAAACTCTTTTTCTTCCGGAACTACTTGTTTTATAGCAGCTTCAAGCCTCGCGGCAATGACCGGTAGCAACGCCCCGGAATCCTCGACCTTCATCGTGGCATCACGGATGGAAAGATGGTCAAGAATTTTTTGAATATCCTCACGGATCGAATTTCCATAGAGGACATCCACTTTTGAATTTAACTCCAGGTGAATGCCTCCACCGGCAGTTGGTTCGAATGAAACGAAACAATCGGAACGCACTCCTTTCCCTTTGTTCCCTGCAGATACAAGTTCTCCCATCGTGGTTTTTTTCGTAGTTGAAAAGATGGTCAAAAGTAGTAAATTTGTACGTATTAATGGGAGATATATGGGTAAAAGAGTCCGAAAAAAGGGAACAAAGCGGAGTGCCGGCAAGAAAGGTTCAACCCTGAAGCAAATTGCAGGGAACATCTATGTTGTCATGACGCTGAAACTCCTTGTCGTCCTGTTGCTGCTGTTTATCTCCCGGATCCTTTTCTTCCTTTTTAACTCCAGCCATTTCCAGGCACTTACATTTATGGAGTTGATCAGGATCTTCGTTGCAGGGCTTCGGTTTGATATTTCCGCTTTGCTGTTTCTGAACCTTCCGTTCATCCTGATGAACTCCCTTCCCTTTAAATTTCGCTATAAGAAGGTTTACCAGGGTTTTGCGAACGGCTATTTCTACCTGATAAATACCATTGGGTTGATGGCCAATTTTATCGATATTGTCTATTTCAGATTTACATTGAAACGGATGACTTCCGATATTTTCGACTATATGGAGGTAGGTGGGGATTTTGACAAACTGATTCCCCAGTTTATCCATGATTTCTGGTTTGTTCAACTGATTTGGGTCGGATTTGTGGTTCTGATGATTCTGATATGCAGGCGGTTCCGCGTATCTCCCGTCTCTCCAAAAACGACAGGGTTTCTGTATTACGGAGTTCAAAGTGTGTTGTTTGCAGTGGTCCTCTTTCTGGCGGTTATCGGATTTCGCGGCGGCTTTCAACTGCGTCCGATCAGCCTGGTGACCGCAGGAAAATATGTTTCTGCCAGTGATATCCCGTTGGTGTTAAACACGCCATTCACAATCATAAAGACCTTTACCCACGGACGGCTGGAGCATAAATCCTACTTTTCGTCCGAATCGGAGCTGGCCGGCATATTTTCACCCCGGCATCACGGGAGCAAAAAAGGGTTCAAAAATTTTAATGTACTGATCGTTGTGATGGAGAGTTTTTCACGAGAACATATCGGGTTTTTAAACAAGCATCTCGACGAAGGGAAATACCGGGGCTTTACACCGGTTTTTGATTCCCTGATCCAACGGGGAACCTACTTTGAGGGCTTTGCCAATGAGAAGACATCGATCATGGCTATCCCGACGATTCTCTCATCCATTCCAAGTATGATGGATGATGCCGTAACGCAATCGGCTTATGCCGGGAATCATTTCACCAGTATCGCCGGACTGCTCAAACCCAAAGGGTATACTTCCGCCTTTTTTCATGGAGGCAGCAACGGTACGATGGGATACGACGTTTACACCCGGGCTACGGGATTTGATTCCTATTTTGGGCGTACCGAATATAATAATGAAAAAGATTACGACGGCAAGTGGGGAATCCGCGATGAGGAGTTCTTTCAATTTACGGCCCATCGCCTAAACGAACTGAAGCAACCGTTTGTGGCTTCCCTGTTTTCACTTTCGGCGCATCACCCTTATTACGTGCCTGGAAAGTACAAGCATGTCTTCCGTGAAGGAAAACTTCCAATCCAGCAGAGCATCATGTATTCGGATTATGCCCTGGGTCGTTTCATGGATACCATACAGAAGATGCCATGGTACCGAAATACGATCATCGTGATTACTGCCGATCATACATCTGAAGGGTACTTTCCGTATTATCAGGGTCCTGTTGGTCAATATGCCATTCCGATCCTGATATTGCTCCCGGATGATAGTCATCGGGGAATTTACAGGGAGATTGCCCAGCAGACGGATATTTTACCTACAGTCCTGAATTATATGGGATATGACAACGATTTCATCTCTTTTGGATCGGATATGCTGGACCGCACAGCACCGCATTTCTCCGTCCACTATGTCTCGGGGATTTACACCTTAATCAAAGGAGGTTACGTATTGGAATTTAACGGAGACCAGAGCCTTTCTCTGTATGAAGTTGTTGCTGACGTGAAGATCAGGAAGAACCTTCTGACCACAGAGCCTGCTGTTGCTCTTGAAATGGAGCGGTTCATCAAGGCTTACATTCAACAATATAATAACCGACTGATTGAAAACAGGTTATCTATCCGATGAAAGATCCCTCCACACATCCGGTTAAAAAAATCGTATTCATCGTAAACCCCATATCAGGTTCAGGAAAGAAGAGCGACATAGCGAAAGTAATTGGTAGATACCTTGATGCATCACGGTACAGTTCTTCCGTTTTTTTTACGGAAACGAGAGGCCATGCTACCAGGCTAGCCAGGGATGCTGCAGAGGCAGGAGCAAATGTTGTGGTGGCTGTTGGAGGTGATGGAACAGTGAATGAAGTAGGGAAAGGGATAGTTGGGACTGAAACAGCAATTGCCATCATACCAACCGGTTCGGGAAATGGACTGGCCCGTCACCTGAGGCTTCCTTTGAATTACAGGAGAGCTATCGGGATCATCAACCGAGGGAAACGGGAAACGATTGATACGGCTACCATGAACGGCGCTTTTTTTGTCAACGTTGCAGGGGTTGGATTCGATGCACATGTAGCCCGCAAATTTGAGAAGGCGGAAAAAAGGGGTTTTTTATCCTATTTTTCCATATCAACTTCTGCTTACAACCGATACAAGCCAAAAAAATATACACTTATAATTGATGGAATAACGTATAAGAGAAGGGCTCTTATGATCAGTTTCGCCAACTCGAGTCAGTTTGGGAACAATACCACCATTGCTCCCAAGGCGACTCTCAACGACGGGTTGATAGACGTTTGTATTTTGAAGAAACTCCCTTTCTGGAAAATCACGTTACTCTCACCGCTTGTATTCACCAAACAATTTGACAAAACTCCGTACCTTGAGATTATCCAGGGAAGAGAGGTCATTGTGAAGCGGAAAAAGGGAAGATACATTCATCTGGATGGCGATCCGCAGGAAGAGGGAAAAACCTTTGCAGTTATAGTTCATCCATTATCTTTGCAAGTAATTGTTCCTTAATGATAAAATTATGAATGAGACTGTTGAGATTGCAAATACATATGGTGATAAATTCAAGGATCTGATGCTAAATTGGGGGTTGAACGAAACATGGGCTGGTTATATAGTTGATTTTTCGGCACTTATCATCCTTCTAATCATCTCGATAATCGTTTATTACATAACAAAGTATATTATTAACAGAGTCCTTAAACAGCTGGTTCTTCGTTCGGCAAGCAAATGGGATGATCATTTCTACAAAGAAAAAGTCTTTACCCGCCTTGGGCTTCTGATCCCTCCATTTTTCATAAAGGTTGGCGTTCCGCTGGCTCTTTCTTCCTATCCCCTTGCATCCAAATACATTCAACTGGGACTTAGCATCTATATCTCCTTGATTCTCATTCTTGTGGTGATATCTTTTCTGAATGCGATTGGGAAGGGGTACCAGGAGCTTGAAGTATCTGATGCTAAGCCTATTAAAGGATATTTACAATTCGCAAAGATCATTGTTATTGTTTTGGGAGCAATCGTTACGATTTCCATTATTCTTGGGGAGTCTCCGGTTAGTTTATTGGTAGGTTTGGGGACAATGTCGGCGGTGTTGATGTTTATTTTTCGCGATCCCATTTTGGGATTTATAGCCGGGATACAGCTCTCCAGCAATAAATCCATTCAAATTGGAGATTGGATAGCAGCCCCCAAATTCAACGCTGACGGAACAGTTATTGATATTGCGCTGGTCACCGTTAAGGTTAGGAACTTCGACAATTCTGTTAGTTTACTCCCAACGTATTCGCTTATTTCCGATTCATTTATAAACTGGCGCAGCTTTGGTGAGGCGGGGGGACGCCGGATGAAACGTTCTTTTTTGGTGGATGTGCGTACGATTGAGGCTATTGGTGAAGGATTTAAGGAGGATCTACGAGCGAAAGGGTTCGATGTTGACTCATGGTTTCCAACAGAAACAGGCTTGACCAACCTGGGTTTGTTTCGGAGGTATCTGGCTCATTATCTGCACCAACAACAGGTTATTAATCGGGAGGCAACATTGATGATCCGTCTTTTGCAGCCTACTGAAAACGGGTTGCCGGTTGAGGTCTATGCATTTTTCTCCTCCGCGGAATGGGTCCCGTTCGAGAATTTCCAGGCCGACTTTTTTGAGCACATCTACGACACGTTACCTGATTTTGGCCTTAAGGCATTCCAACGTATCAGCAACGTATTGCCTGATCTGGGGCCCATAATACCTGCTGAAGGCGCTCCTGCTTTTCCTGAGTCACCACCCATAAAAAAATAGCAGATGAAAAAGCTTCACGTTTCCTTCCGGATAATCCTGGATACGGTTTTTCCGGTTTTATTGTTTGGACTGGTTCTCTTCAGTTCCAGCATTCAGGCGCAGAGTGATACCCTTACTTCAACTGAAAAGAGCAAGTTTGAACGGTTCATCCGGAACTTTGACGCGAGTGTCTACATTGACGCCTATTACACATTTGTGCTGGATGATCCGGCGGGAGATACCTCCAATTTAATGGAGTTCGCGGCAAACAGTCCTTTTAGCGACGAATTCAGGCTCAATGTAGCCAGCATCTGGCTGGAGTATAATTCAAAAAACATTCGGGGAAAGTTTCTGGCTCAGTTTGGGGATATTCCCAATTTACGGACATCAGACAGTGAGCAGTTTATCAAGTACATGAAAGAGGCTCATTTTGGCTTCCGTGCTTACAAAACAATGTGGGTTGATATCGGTTATCTTCCCAATCCTATTGGCTACGAATCTTCTTTTCCCATTAATAACCAGATCAGTACAGTGACAGTGGGAGGATATTTTGAAACCGGAAATTTTCTTGGTGTGAAGGTATCCGGGCAACTAACCCCTTCCCTCTTTGCCGGGATCTATGTGGGGAATCAATATACCCTGGCATATGGCAAGAACAAACGCATTTATGGAGGGATGACACTCTTATACAACTATAAGGATATGTTCTCCGTGAATTATAACAACATGATAGGGAACGCTTCAATCGTCACTTCCGAAACCAGCCATTTCTACTTGTATAACAATCTCATTCTTACTGTAACGCCAGTGAAAAATCTGCTGCTGGTTGGACAGGCTGATTTTGGATTTTACGGAAATTCCCCAAAGCCGCCTGACACAACGAACCTTGCATCAGGAATGTCAGGATTTTTGCAGGCAACGTATCGGTTTACCAAATGGTTTGCTGTTTCTGTTCGGGGCGAATACATGAACGATCCTGATGGAGCTGTCACACAGCTTTATGCCTATGATGGAAAGCTTCGCGGCTTGTTAACCTACGGAGGAACTGTTGGGGTGGAGTTTAACCCGGAGAAACACTCCTACATCCGTGCAGAGTACAGCTATCTTTCTGCGGATAAGGGCAATTATGTTTTTAACAGCATGCTTACTGATAACCGGAATTCCCTTACGTTTACGGCAGGTTTGAGGTTTGGCATCTTCTGAGAAAGTCTTACTTTTGCACTGTAAGAAGTAAGACGTGAGACGTGAGATGGAGAATATATATAATTCGTAATTCATAATTGTTAATTCGTAATTCTAGAAAGTATGGCGTTTAATCTGAGAAACCGGAATTTTTTGAAATTGCTGGACTTCACTCCCCAGGAGATAAAGTTTTTACTGGATCTATCGATGGATCTGAAAAAAGCCAAATATGCCGGCACTGAACAGCCGAGGCTGAAAGGGAAAAACATTGCCCTGATATTTGAGAAGGCATCGACACGTACCCGTTGTGCCTTTGAAGTTGCCGCCTACGATCAGGGGGCACAGGTTACCTACCTGGGGCCTGAAGGTTCACATATCGGCAAAAAAGAGACCATGAAAGACACGGCACGTGTGTTGGGACGCATGTATGATGGCATTGAGTACCGTGGCTTTGGACAGGCCATCGTTGAAGAGTTGGGTGCCTATGCAGGAGTTCCTGTCTGGAACGGACTTACGAACGAGTATCATCCTACTCAGATCCTGGCAGATTTCCTTACCATGACAGAGCATTCAGACAAGCCTCTTCACAACATATCGTTTGTCTATTGCGGCGATGCCAGAAACAACATGGGGAACTCCCTGATGGTCGGTGCTGTTAAGATGGGAATGGATTTCAGGGCATTTGCTCCCAGGAAATACTGGCCCGAAGAACAACTCGTTGAGCGTTGTCAGGCTATTGCCAAAGAGACAGGCGGAAAGATCACCCTTACAGAGAATATTGAAGAAGCTGTGACCGGTGTAGATTTCGTTTATGCCGACGTATGGCTCTCCATGGGCGAAGCCAAGGAGTTGTGGGATGAGCGGATCAAGGAGATGTTGCCTTACCAGGTGAATAAAACCATGATGCAAAAGACTGGCAACCCGAAGGTGAAGTTCATGCACTGCCTCCCTGCTTTTCACAATAAAGACACCGATGTAGGGTGTGAAATTTACACAAAATACCAGCTCGACGGATTGGAAGTTACGGATGAGGTGTTTGAATCACCTGCCTCCATCGTATTTGATGAAGCTGAGAACAGGCTGCATACCATCAAAGCTGTGATGGTGGCAACTCTTGGAGCTTAGTTGATCGGGATTACCTTTCCCTGTTCGCACTTCAGCGTTCGGGAAGGGTATTTTTCAAACATCGAATAATTGTGTGTTGCCATCAAAACAGCCCGTCCTGTTTTTGAGATGTCCATCAGAAGGCTGATAATTCCTTCAGAACTTTCCGGATCAAGGTTACCCGTTGGCTCGTCGGCCAGGATGATTTCGGGATCATTGACCAGGGCTCTTGCGATTGCAACACGTTGCTGCTCTCCCCCCGACAGTTGATGAGGCATTTTGTTCCCTTTGGTCTGCAATCCCACTTTTGCCAGAACCTCCTGAAGTCGCTTGGTCATCAGCTGGTTGTCTTTCCATCCAGTGGCGTGCATGACAAACTGAAGGTTTTCAATGACCGTACGGTCCATCAACAACTGAAAATCCTGGAAGACGATGCCTAATTTCCTCCTAAGGAAGGGAACCTCATTGCGGCGAACCTTCCGGAGGTCATAACCGGCTACCCCGGCAGTTCCAACCCGAACGGGCAATTCTGCATAGAGGGTCTTCATCAGACTGCTTTTCCCTGTACCGGTGCGTCCAATCAGGTATACGAACTCTCCTCGGCTGATGGTGAGGGAGACATTCGCAAGAATCAGGTTTTCATTCTGATAGATCGAAACTTTATCCAGGATTATGATCAGGTCTCCAGGCATATTGATCGCATTTTATTTTGTAAATGTAGGCATCACAGGTTATAATTCCAGCTTTATAATCTTCCCGTAAGGTAATTTTTTTGCCAGACCGATGATCTCATCCTGCTTGTCGATGAGGTTGCATCGGTTCAGGGCGCGTCGGGGATTGTTGATCCTGAAATAGGCGATCAGCGTAAAATCGTCATCCCTGATCTGAATGAAATCCGGAATCTTTGTCGTCCCTTGGATCTTAACTATGTACATCTGTTTTGTTTCGTTGCCTGATAATTTCAAACAGAATCACTCCGGAAGCTACTGATACGTTGAGTGATTCGATCTCTCCGGCAAGTGGGATCATGATGTGATCGTCGCACAGCAAGAGGAGTTCATCGGAGATGCCTGCACCCTCCGATCCCATAATCAGCAACATCGGATTCGTAAAATCGGCTGCCAGGTAGGTACGGCTCCCTTTTTCCGTGGCAGCCATTATTTGTAACCCGCTCTCTTTCATCAGGGTTACAGCCTCTTTCGGATTCGAAGTACGGCATACGGGAATTTTATAAAGAGCTCCGGCGGAAGTTTTAATCGCTTCTGAATTGATCATGGCAGAACCTTTCAGCGGGATCACGATGGCATCAACACCGGCACATTCAGCCGTTCGGGCAATTGCGCCCATGTTTCTGACATCCGTGATGCCATCCAGCAGGAGGATCAGGGGAACCCGTCCCTGTTCATAAAGCAGGGGAAGGATATCCTCAATTTTCTGATAGGAGAGGTCTGTGACGTAGGCAATTACTCCCTGGTGATTTTGCTTGGAGAGGCGGTTCAGCTTCTCGATGGGGACAAACTGAAAAGGGATTTCAAGGTCACGGATCAGGTTAAAAAGTTCGCGAAAGGATTCTCCTCTCAAGTTTTTTTGAAGAAGGATCCGGTCCATCTCCTTGCCCGATTTGATTGCTTCAATCACCGGACGTATCCCGAAAATAAAATTCTCCTTTTTCATTCGTCTTCCGCGTTTTCAATTAATTGTGTTGGGAGTCCCTTGCTGGATTTTGCCCCCAGTTCCCGGATCATTTCAGCTCGCCTGACCAGGTTCCCTTTTCCGGTTGAAAGTTTATTCAATGCCGCATCATAACTTTTTCGTGTAGAGTCGAGTTTCGATCCGATATCGGTAAGGTCGTTCACAAAACCAGACAGTTTGTCAAGCAATTCGCCGCTTTGCCGTGCGATCTCCAGTGCATTTTTGTTCTGGTTCTCCACACGCCACAGGTTGGAGATCATGCGCAGAGCAGTAATCAGGTTGGTTGGGCTGATCAGGAGAACCCGCCGTTCGTAGGCATAGTTCCATAATCCCGGATCTCCCTGCATGGCAACGAGGTAAGCCGGTTCGATCGGCAGAAACATCATGACAAAATCGAGGCTTTTTATCTGGTAAAGATCCTGGTAATTCTTGGAACTAAGTTCGTTCACGTGGGTTTTGATCGAGATCATGTGATCACGCAGGGCGCTCTCCTGTTCCTCTTTCAGATCGGCAGAGGCAAACCGTTCGTAAGCGGTAAGGGATACTTTGGAGTCGATCACTACATGCCTGTCGCCCGGGTAGTTGACCACAACATCGGGTTGAAGCCTTTTCCCGTGCTCTGACACGTAGGATTGCTGAACCACATATTCCCGGCCTTTTGTCAATCCCGATTTCTCGAGTATACTCTCCAGGATGATCTCTCCCCAGTTTCCCTGGGTTTTGGATTGTCCCTTGAGCGCATTGGTCAGGTTATTTGCCTCTTTGCTGATCTGTTGGTTCAGCTCTGCCAGATTTTTTATCTCCCGCCCCAGTGAAAAGCGCTCTTTTGATTCCTTGTCATAGGTCTCTTCTACTTTTTTCTCAAAATCCCTGATCTTTTCACTCAATGGCTTCAGGATTTCATCAAGGCGGGTTTTGTTCTGGTCGGTAAATTTTTGTGTTTTCTCTTCCAGGATGTCATTGGCCAGGTTTTTGAACTCGATGCGAAATCTATCCTGAAGTTGTTCAATTCCCGCTTGTTGCTCTGTAAATTTCGCGGCAAGGGCTTTGATTTCAGCTTCTTTTCCGGCAACCTGTCCGTTCATTTCCAGGATTGTGCTCTCTTTCCGCTGAATATCCTGTGTCAATTCGTCAATTTGTTGCGTGAGCCAGGAGATTTTCTCTTCGGCAACCCTTTTCCCTGAAGTCTCCTCTTCAAGTCGTTTCTTAAGCTCGTCAACAGAATCGACTCCTTCCCGGTTCGTTGACCGGTTCAGTTTCCAGAAGATCATACTGAAACCGATGACCAGTATACAGGCTGATGCACCAATAAGATATTCCAACATAGGATTCAGGTAAATTTCTGTTGATGTAAAAGTACACATTTCTTGCCACCTCTCCCCAACCATAATTCCCTTATTTTTGCGGAAGAATGAAAGTTGGCATCTTATCGGATACACATGGGTTTCTCCATCCGGGGCTGGAAGCATTTTTCGCAAACGTAGATGAGATATGGCATGCGGGCGATATTGGAAACATGGAAACGTTGATAGCCCTTGAGAAGATGAAGCCGGTTCGGGCAGTTTATGGAAACATTGATGGCCGTGAAGTTCGGTCGGTTTGCAAGGAAAGGCTCTTGTTCAGGGCTGAAGACGCCAGTGTTTCTATCATGCATATCGGTGGCTATCCGGGGAGGTACGACCCCAAAGCCCGGGAGCTGATCCGCAAGAACAGGCCCAATCTTGTTGTTTGCGGCCATTCCCACATCCTGAAGGTGATGTATGACAAAACTCATGAGATGCTGTTCATCAATCCTGGTGCTGCAGGGAAGTTTGGATTCCATCAATCCTACACTGCGATCCGAATGGAGATTGTGGGGAAGGATTTCCAGAATCTGGAGGTGTGGGATTTGCCGAGGTGATGGGGGGATGAGGGGATGAGGAATGAGGGATGAGGAATGAGGAATGAGGAATGAATATTGTAATCGTGTATCTCGTATCTCGTATCGCTTTCTATCTCAGTCTGTCGGCTGACTTTACCAGCGCTTCGTCTTTGCGGATGAAGCGGTTGGCGAGGATGAGACACACCAGGGTGATGAGCGGGAAGAAGATTCCTTCTTGATAGGATGGTTCGATTTGGGTCAGTTTTGTGATTTTGTTTGAATAAATGATAAACACCATCACGACAAAACTGACATTCAGCAGGATATTAAATGCGACAAGCCGTAGCTGGGTGATCCTGTTTTTATACATGAAGATCGTAACGAGGGTCAGTACAAGAGAAGCTCCTGCAGTGAGCCAGAGCGGGGAGTTAAACCAGAGCGATGTGGTCATTTTCGGGTCGGGGTCCATTGACCTGAGCTCTGTGGCAAAGAGTTTGTAGTTCCCGTACATTTCGTGATAAAAATCGGCAAGGGGGAAATAGAATACGAGCGCGCCGGAGATCAAAGCCAATAACAGAAACAGAGTTTGGATACGTTGAATCATGGTAAATCAATTATTCGATCGTTTGCAGTGCGAATTTAGGAAAGAAAAGCAAATTTCTTGTTAATTGGTCAATTTTAATTATATTTGCACAGAATTTGATTCCCAAAATTTTCTCTGTCATCCATTTCAAGTTCTTTCTATTAACCATCTCAAGGTTGAACATTTTCATCCCCGAAAAAAACACATTCAATGTACGACATTATTTCACTCGACAGTAAAGAGCTGTCTGAGATTCGTGAGATTGCTAAATCCATGAACATTCCCAAAGTCGATAGACTCGAAAAGCAAGAGTTAATCTATAAAATACTGGACCATCAGGCATTAAATCCTTCGCAGGATGAGATTGCTACCGAAAAGCAAGAGGTAAAACGAGGACGCGGACGACCCCCAAAGGCTCCACATCCAAGAAAAGATGCTGCAAAACCCCAAGATAAACCCAGCTCCAGACCTCAACCGGAAAGTCAAAACAAAGGTCCCAGAGAACAACCCGTTGAGCGGAGAAAGGAATTTCACGCTCCGAAGGAAACACGTGTTGCTGAACCTAGAATTGAAACTCCACTGGCCGTTGAAACCGCTGTTGAAGTCGCACCGGATACCATGAAGGACGAGCCTGTCATTATCAACGAACCGATGGCTCCTCAGCAACCTGAAGACAAAAGGCATCGCGAGCAGCCAAGGAAACAAACACCTGAACGTCATCGTGAAGAGTATGCGTTTGAATTTGAGGGTATTATAAGTACTGAGGGCGTCCTCGAAATCATGGCTGATGGCTACGGATTTCTGCGTTCTTCAGACTACAACTATTTGAACTCTCCTGATGATGTATATGTATCCCAATCGCAGATCAAACTGTTTGGTTTGAAGACCGGCGACACGGTACGCGGCACTATTCGTCCCCCGAAAGAGGGAGAAAAATATTTCCCACTGATCAAGGTTGAGCTGATCAACGGTAAGAAAGCGGAAGACGTTCGTGACAGGATCCCGTTTGATTTTCTGACTCCACTCTTCCCGATGAAGAAATTCAAACTTACCGGTCACCCTGAATGCTCCGCTTCAACACGAATCATCGACATGTTTGCCCCAATCGGTTTCGGACAACGCGGATTGATTGTTGCGCAGCCTAAAACCGGTAAAACGGTTCTGTTGAAAGAGATTGCCAATGCCATCGCTGCTAACCATCCGGATGTTTACCTGATTGTACTTCTGATTGATGAGCGCCCTGAAGAGGTCACCGACATGGCTCGAAATGTGAAGGGTGAAGTAATTTCATCTACGTTTGATGAACCTGCAGAACGCCATACACGGATTGCCAACATTGTTCTCGAAAAAGCCAAGCGTTTGGTTGAGTGCGGACACGATGTGGTGATCCTGCTCGACTCCATTACACGCCTGGCCCGTGCTTACAATACTGTTGCTCCGGCATCCGGGAAGGTATTATCAGGTGGTGTTGAAGCCAATGCCCTGCAAAAGCCCAAACGATTCTTTGGCGCTGCGCGCCAGATTGAGAATGGCGGATCGCTGACCATCATTGCTACGGCCCTCATCGACACTGGCTCCAAGATGGACGAGGTAATCTTTGAAGAGTTCAAGGGAACCGGTAACATGGAGCTTCAGCTTGACCGCAAGCTTTCCAACAAACGGATCTGGCCTGCAGTTGACATCGTGGCCTCCAGCACCCGTCGCGAAGACCTGCTTCTTGAGAAAGATGTACTGGGCCGTATCTGGATTCTCCGGAATCACCTGGCCGACATGACGCCTCTCGAAGCGATGGAGTTCCTCAAGGAGCGGATGAAGTTCACCGATTCCAATGAGGAGTTTCTGATTTCGATGAATAGCTAGAAGGAAATAGCGAAATAGCGAAATAGCGAAATCAGTCTAATAAGCATCTGGCTGAAAACCCATTCCCCCGGTAACTCGGATAATACGACACCGAATAGTTGTAATCATTCATTCCGTGTGCCCAGGCTTTCCAGGGGCCATGCGAGGTTGAACTCCAGTAAAAGGTAGCAAAGCCTTCAAAATACCAGCTTCGGTTGAAGGCATTGATTCCCGATAATTGTGCATTGAACCCCGAATAGCCGGAATAGATCAATGGGCTACCGGCAAAGGCATTCCCTTGATAAAGGGAAAACAACTGATTCCAATCAGCTTCCGAAGGCACATGCCAACCTGGAGGGCAGAGTCCCTGTGTCTCCTCAATGTCTGAGTAGCACATTAACTCATCCCACTGGTAAAACGAGGGACGAGGGACGACGGACGAAGGACGAGTGTATTTTTCGGGGATGCAGTTGTCGCGTTGGGGGGTGGAATAGGGGATTTCGGTCCCGTAGTTGAGGTTGGCAGCCAACCAGCACTGGCTTCCGATCTGGACTGTTGGATAGGACTGGTTGTCGCGGATATCGTCAAGCCATGAGCCACAAGCCATGAGGGATGAGGGAAAGACATGTATGCGCAGGTTTTGTGAGCCTGAGCAAAATGCAACATTGGTATAGGAGTAGGTGATTTGATGGATCCCAACTCCTGCCATAGTGGGATTGAAATAATACAAAACACCACCTCCACCACTTTCACTACTTACACCACTACCACTATAGGTTCCTCCTAACGGAATTCCGCCTCTGAGTTTAATCGGTTTGGCGTTGGTGGTAGTGATGGTGTCGAAGCAGGGAGTGAAGGTTACATCTGGTGCTTCAATGACGGTCATGATCACAGGATTCCCGGATGCCGGATTGCCGGATGTACAGAGTTCACTGGAGGTGAGCATGCAGGTGATTTGGTCATTGGGCATTGGTACATAGGTAAAGATGGGGGAGTTTGTTCCTGCATTGGTTGCATTGACTTGCCATTGATAGCTGGGGGAGCTACCTCCGTTGGTTGGTGCGGCGGTGAAGGTTACCGAAATGCCAGTGCATACCGGGTTTGCAAAGGCCGTAACCGAAACGCTGACCGATAGGATGGGATTAACGATCATTGTGACCGAATTAGATGTTGCCGGATTTTCTGAAGCGCAAGCCAGGTTTGATGTTAGAGTGCATTGGACAATATCACCATTGACCGGGGTATAGAAGAAAATGGGATTGTTTGTCCCGGCATTGATCCCGTTGACTTTCCATTGATACGTTGGTAAAGATCCTTCGTTGACAGGTATTCCTGTAAACATCACAGGTAATCCTTCGCAAACCGGATTGGACGTAACGGAAATTGTTATCCCGACCGGTGCAAGGGGATTGACCAACATTGTGATGGTATCGCTGGTGACCGGGTTGTTTATTACGCAAGATTCACTAGAGGTTAATAAGCAGCATACCTGATCGTTATCATTTGGTATATAAGTAAAAATAGAGGAATTTGCTCCAGAATTTATACCATTGACCTTCCATTGGAATGAGGGATTAATACCCCCATGAACCGGAGTGGCTATAATAGTAACAGAGTTTCCAACACACACAGTATCTGTTTCCGCAACAATGGTTACTTCCACCGTATCTGTAGCTCCAACAAAGACATCCATCATCGGGGGATCATAAGCTGAACAACCTGAAATATCCGTTGCATCTACCTCAATCCATTGCAGGCCTGATATGTTCCAGTTGACAACTATAGTATCATCAGATGTCGTCCCTCCCGATATGATGGTCCCTCCGGAAGAAACATTCCAGAAGTATTCCACAATTCCGCTTGTTGTTGAATAACTTGCCTGGGTGTTGACGCATAAGGTATCAGGACCATCAAGAATAAGCATCGGGGCATCCTGTACAGTTATATATAAATCGGAACTGACTCCTGTTCCGCAATAGTAATATCCGTAAACAGACAAATTGCCAGAACCTGATGCCGGGCCAAACCATACGTCAACAGAATCGGTTTCATTACCTGCCGTAATAACTGCTCCGGGAGGGACCGTCCAGGAATAGTGGGATGCGTTAGGGATAGGATCGACTGAAAAAGTTACAGAGTTTGCTGATTTGCAGACAGTATCCGGACCTGAAATTACGCCAGCCGAACCCGGAACCGTACATTGTGAAAATCTCGCAAGGAAGGAATCATATGTTCCTCCACCAAATCCGGGTTGGTAAGAACCGGGCGTGCTTAACATTGTAGGGGATGCAGTTAGCCCGCATACATAAATATTCCATGAAGTATCCACATCGCACCAGCCATGATCGGCTCCCCCACCGCCATAATATGTGGCCCATTTTCTTTGCCCGGTTGAATCAAACTTTGCCACAATACAAGTCTGGGAACCATTAATCAATGTTAGTTGGAAAGCTCCCGGCGTTGCAAGCCCCGACGAAGTGGTTGGGCCGGCCAGGTATAGGTTGACAGAATCATCAATTGCGCATGAATTCAGCCATTCTCCTGCTGAACCTCCATAGTAGGTGCCCCATATTCGTGTTCCTTCCGGATTGAATTTAGCAACAAAACCATCCGTATTTCCTGACAATGTTGTTTGAAAACTGCCGGGAGTAGATATATTAATTAATGACCAGGTGGTTCCGGCAATAAACAGATCACCCCACAGAGCTGCGGTACAATCATAAATATCATCATCGCCTTCTCCTCCATAATAGGTGCCCCATTCTCTTTGGCCATCCTGTGTAAACCCGGCCAGGAATCCGTCAACAACTCCGCCAAAAACCGTTTGATGAGCTGCCGGACTTGCCATTTCGGTCAGAGAATTAGTATGACCACCGACAAACAGATGTCCGATACTGTCAATCGAACAACATGTCGCCTGGTCATTTTCTTCACCGCCGTAATAGGTCCCCCAAATCCGCTCGCAGTTAACGTTAAATTTAACGAGGAAGGCATCACTATTACCATTCAATATACCCTGGTATGCACCCGGCGTGACCATATTCGTTGTTGAATAGGTATTTCCTGCCATATATGCATTTCCATCGATATCAACACAGCAATCATATCCATAATCACCCAGATTTCCGCCATAATAGGTTCCCCAGATCAATAGACCATCCGGTCCGAACCTGGATAGAAATGCATCATTGAGAGTTTGTTTGACTGGCTGAAAACACCCGGGTGTTGAGATATTCGTTTCCGAATAGGTTAAACCACACATGTAAACGTCTTCAAGAAAGCTGAGTGAACAGGATAACCCTTCATCCTGTGATGTTCCCCCGTAATACGTAGCCCATTGTATCTCCCCGTCTTTGTTGAATTTGGCCAGATAGGCATCCCGATTACCCATGTAAACAACCTGATATGCGCCGGATGTAGCAATATTGGAAGATGATGAGGTAGATCCGCAAATATATACATTCCCATTTTGATAGGTTGCACAGCCGCCAAACAGTTCATTTCCGGAACCACCGAAATAGGTTCCCCACACTCTGTCGGGCATTGGATCAATGATTAATGTTGAATTATGGGAAGCAATGTTTTCAAACAGGAATCCATAAATACCATCTTTTAATTTTCTGAATTTTATGTTGATCTCACTTGTAGAATCATTTACCCGAAGGTAACTATGAGGAATTTTTTCTTCTATCGTACATAAGTTGGTTTTTAACAGAAGTGATCCAGATAAAGTCTTCTCAATTTCCGGTCCTGTGATTGAAATCAGTATATCCTCAACATTACCTCCAGGATAGATTACAAAGTTGTATTTAAACCCTAATTCCTCATCCATGAGAAACTCCAGGTCAACGCCAGGGTAAATGTCTTTATATGTGACCATTTGAAAGTACCTCACGAATGTCACTCCTTCAACAGGAGTTCCGGTGGTATAGTAATTCAGGTAATCAGAAGAAGGTTCGGAAGTGATGATTTCACAGTCGGGATTAGAGTTGAGAAGGTTGAAATCGATGCGATGGAAAAAATAGCTATTCGCTGTTAGCTATTCGCTGTTCGCATAATTGTTAGCCAATTTTTCTTTTGCGAAATACGAATTGCGAAAGGCGAGTGGCAGTGTATCAACGGGTTCAAGTTTATAAATATCATAACTCCAGCCGGAAGCACGTAACTGCACATTCATTCCCGGGGTATTCAGCAGATAAAGAACTTCGGGATTGGGCTTGTTGTTCTGATCAATGACCTGGCCTTTGTTTTCGATGAAGCCTATGGAGGACGATTTGGCAGAGGGATCAGGAGTTTGAGCGAACAGCAAATTCGTGAAAAATAGAAAAAATATTCCGGTAAAGACCTGGAGTCTCATATGGAAACGTATCGTTTAGTAAAGATATCAGAAATAGGTATTGGTTGCACTAAATATGAAATTTGGACGAGAATTAGTTGAAACATTGAGGTTACTTATGTATCTTTGTATTATGAGAAAAAAAGGTAATCAGTTGATCATCATTGACACCGAAATTCTTGGAGGAACTCCTGTATTTGCAGGGACAAGGGTTCCGGTCAAATTTTTCTTTGATTACATTGAAGCAGGAGAGACGATAGATGAATTTATTCTTAACTTTCCCACAGTTAAAAAGAACCAAGCCATGCAACTTCTCGAAACTGCCAGGAAGTTAATCATCCAACAAGTCCCTGATGAAAATTTTGCTTGACGAAAACATTCCTAGAAAGCTCAAGTTTGATTTTAATATTGATGATGAAGTCAGAACAGTTCAGGAATTGAACTGGCAAGGAAAAAAGAATGGAGAGCTTCTGGGCTTGATGACTTTTGCAGGATTTGATATTTTCATTACTTTGGATAAAAACCTTCAATTTCAGCAGAATCTTAATAGATTTTCGATTCGGATAATCATTCTGGATGCTTCAAATAGCAGGTATCAAACTCTCCAACCTTTCATTTTAAAAGTGACCCAAGCACTTTCCGGGAAGATAGCAGGACAGATAATGATTATCACATAATTCGATTTTTCAAGATAGATAAATACCGGAAAAATTGGAGAGTTAACCACTAATCTTTCAAACACCGCACCCCAAACGCATTCACCCTGTAACTCGGATAATACGACACCGAATAGTTATACTCATTCATCCCATGCGCCCAGGCTTTCCAGGGGCCATGGGAGGTTGAACTCCAGTAAAGGGTGGCAAGCCCTTCCAGATACCAGTTCCTGTTGAAAGCTGCGATTCCTGTCACTTGAGCATTAAATCCCGAATAGCCGGAATAGATCAACGGGCTTCCGGCAAAGGCATTTCCCTGGTATAAGGCAAACAACTGATTCCAGTCAGCTTCTGAAGGAATATGCCAGCCGGGAGGGCAGAGGCCCTGGGGTTCCTCGATGCCGGTGTAGCACATTAACTCGTCCCACTGGTAAAACGAGGGACGAGGGACGAGGGATGAAGGACGAGTGTATTTTTCGGGGATACAGTTATCTCTTTGTGGTGTAGTAAAGGGGATCTCAGTTCCGTAATTCAGATTTGAAGCAAACCAGCACTGGGACCCGATCTGGACGGTGGGATAGGACTGGTTGTCGCGGATATCCATTAAGAGATTTCCGCAAGAAAACGGCGACGCCGATCGCGTATCGATGATCACATATCGCGCATCTGAACACAAAGCGATATTGGTGTACAAATAGGTGATCTGGTGGATTCCCGGACCGGCGATTGCCGGATTGAAATAATACAAAACACCACTACCACCACTTTCACTACTTACACCACTACCACTAAAGGTCCCTCCCAGTGGAATTCCACCTTTGAGTTGGATGGGCTTGGCGTTGACGGTGGTGATGGTGTCGAAGCAGGGGGAAAAGGTCACAGCCGGTGCTTCGACTACGGTCATGATGATTGGATTACCGGATGCCGGATTGCCGGTGGCGCAAGGTTCGGAGGAGGTCAGGATGCAGGATATCAGATCGCCGGATGCCGGATTATAGGTATAGGCGGGATTGTTTTGCCCCACATTAATCCCATTGACTTTCCATTGGAATGACGGGGAGGGTCCGCCATTGACGGGTGTTGCCGTAAATGTGACCGGGATTCCTCCGCAAACCGGATTAATCGATGGGGAGATGGTGATGCCGACGGGCAAGAGTGGATTAACGGTCATGGTAATTGGATTGCCGGATGCCGGATTGCCAGATGTGCAGAGTTCACTGGAGGTGAGGATGCAGGTGATTTGGTCATTGGTCATTGGTACATAGGTAAAGATGGGAGAGTTTGTTCCTGCATTGGTCGCATTGACCTGCCATTGGTAAGATGGAGTTGGGCCGGGGTTGGTCGGCGTTGCGGTTAAGGTAACAGAAGTTCCAGTGCATACCGGGTTTGATGAGGATGAAACCGATACGCTGATAGGCAATAGCGGATTCACGATCATGGTGATCGTATTCGATGTGGTGGGGTTGTTGGCGGTGCAGATCGTGTTGGAGGAGGTCAGAACACACATAACCACATCCCCGTTTACCGGTGAATAAGTAAATACCGGATTGTTATCCCCGGTGTTTATGCCATTTACTTTCCATTGGTAGAATGGCGCGGTGCCGGGATTCGTCGGGGTGGCGGTATAGCTGACTGGTGTTCCTGCGCATCCATTATTCAGTGATCCGGAAATGGAAACCTTCACCGAATCGCCGGGCACCACAACAACATTATAAATGGAAGGATCTACAGCGTTGCATCCGTTGGTATCTGTATAATTCAGTTTAACCCATTGTGTCCCGGCATTGATCCAATTGACATGAATAAATGCATCGGCATCACCACCACCACCGGTCATTGTGCCTCCGGGTGAAAGTGTCCAGGCATAATGCGATTTACCAGGTTCTGATGTATATGTGGCCAGTTCCCCTACACAGGATGTATCCGGACCTGTAATGCCAGGAAGAGGCCTTGCAAGGGTGTGTATATAGAATGAATTGGGTTCACCATTCCCACATGTATTTGCACCTCTCACCCTGATATACCCAGATAGGGCGGACGGACCAAAATCAATGATTACCGAGTTCGAGTTTTGCCCGGAAACGATGATTGCTCCCGGCGGTAATTCCCATGTATAACTCGTTGCAAATAGTATTGGGGAACAAGAATAAGAAATGCTTGAAATAGGAATGCAAAGTGTGTCGGGCCCCGTTAATAATGTACTGGTATCCGGTACATAACAATCGACAAATTTGACTAGATATATATCGGTTGAATCGCTGTAATTAGGTTGGTAAGAACCTGGCGTGGCAATAGATTGATGAGCGGAAGTGCCACCACTCATGTAGATTGTGTCTCCAAAAGTAGCGCAACCAATTCCCCAACAGGAGTCACCGTAATAGGTTCCCCAGGTTCTCTGGCCATTTTGAGTAAATTTCGCAAGGAATGCACTGGTGGTGCTTCCGAATAGGTTTGATTGGTAAGCCCCTGCCGTAGCTATACTCGTCGTTGATGAAGTGTTTCCGGTAATGAATACATTGTTACTGTCATCCGCGGCGATGCCTACCCCTATCTCATAGCCTGGTCCTCCAAAATATGTACCCCATACCCGCTGGCCTCCCGAGTTAAACTTTACTAAAAGGATATCCTGAACGCCATCTAATGTTTGCTGAAAAGAGCCAGGGCTGGAAATGTTGATCGTAGATTTAGTTCCTCCGGTGAAATAGATATCCCCGTTATCATTTACTTTTATACCGTTAATATAATCCTCTTTATCCCCGCCATAGTAGGTTCCCCATAATCGTTGGCCCAAACTATCGAATTTGGCCAAAAAACAGTCGTAGATCTGCCAGCCGAGCGGACTATTCCCGATAACAGTCTGGTAAGCTCCTGGTGAAGCTATCCCGGTTGAAGAACTTGTATAACCTGCAACGATAAGATTTCCTATTTGATCTGTAGCAAGTTCCGCCGGAATATCCAGCCATGGTCCGCCGTAGTAGGAAGCCCAGGTTCTCTGACCTCCTGCCGTAAATTGTGCAATAAACCCATCAAAAAAATTACCGGGTGAACCGCTGAAATTTGGTTGAAATGAACCTGGCGTTGAAATTCCGCTATCTGATACCGTGTAGCCACTGAGATAAACATGTCCATAGTGGTCAACGGCACAACCCATCCCTTCATCCAAACTATTCCCTCCATAATAGGTTGACCATATTCGTGATCCGGTCGAATCGAATTTGGCAAGGAAAGCATCTTCTCCCCAAATCAGGGTGGTTTGAAAAGCGCCGGGGGTAGCAATATTGGTTGTGGAAGTGGTCCTCCCAACAAAGTAGATGTTATTGGTATCGTCGATGGATACTTGTTCACCTTGTTCCCACCCGGGTCCACCAAAATAGGTACCCCAAAATGGAAATCCTTCACTGCTGAATTTAACCAGAAATGAATCCCCGTTCCCCAGGAAAGTTGTCTGGTATGCTCCCACTGTAGCGATATTTGTGTGCGAGGTTGTCCAACCTGAAAAAACCACCTTCCCTGAATGATCAATGGCGAGGTTATAACTATAATCAACACCAATACCACCATAATAGGTAGCCCACATCCTTCCAGGGATTGGATCGATGAGGAGGGTTGCCTTTTCAGGAATCTTTTCATCTGCTGATAATCCAAAAACATTTCGACCAATCCTTTGAAACCTGCATTTTATTTCGACTGATTGTTCCTCAATCCGGTAAAAGCTGTGAGGGATTTGTTCTTCAATAATGCCTATCGTGGTTTTTAATTTCAATGTACCCACGGGTGAAACACTATGTTTAGGTCCTTCAATTTTCAGCCGTATTGAAGAAATATCACCTCCAGGGTGAACTATGAAATTGTATTTGTATGCCTGCTCCTGGCTGGTGATAAACTCCATGTCGATGCCGGGGTAGATATCTTTGTAGATTACTGAGGTGAATTTTCGTACTCTGGTAACTCCTTCAGCCGGCGTTCCCGTGGTGTAATAGTTCAAATAATCCGTTGAAGGTTCAGAAGTGATGATTTCGCAGTTGGGATTAGAGTTGAGGAGGTCGAAGTCGATGCGATGTAAATTGATAATTGATAATTGATAATTGATAATTGAATTCGTCATTCGTCCTTCGTCCCTTTCAAGCGCCGAAGCCTTGACGGAGGCGGTCGTCCTTCGTCCTTCGTCCTTCGTCCTTCGACCCTGAGCCCTGAGCCCTGCGCTTCTTCCTCATGCCTCACTTCATACACATCATAACTCCACCCACCCCTCCTCAACTGCACATTCATCCCCGGGGTATTCAGCAGATACAGTACATCAGGATTGGGCTGGTTGTTCTGATCAATGATCTGACCTTTGTTTTCGATGAAGCCTGTGGAGGATAATTTGGAAAAGGAATCAGAGTTTTGAGCGAATAGTGAATTCGCGAAGAGCAGGATTATTATTCCGGTAAGAAGCCGGAGTTTCATAGGGGAAAGTTTCGTACAGGAAAGATATCGGAAATACGGATTGGTTGCATGGTTATAATACAAAGTTCAGATCATGATCCCGATATGCAACTAACCCTTTTTCAGGGTAAATCAGACGTATCCAGTCCTGCTTGCTTAAGTATTGCATAAAATGTGCCTTTGGGAAGATCCTTTTTCCCGTGCATTGGAACGATTACTGTTATATTGTTTCCAGTATGTTAGAATAATTGATGACTTCCATTGGTGCGACGATAAATGAATCCGTTCTTTTGCAGGGTTTTTATCAGATATTTGGCTGAATAATTCATGCATCGATCAGGTTTAACGAATATTCAAGAGTGGTGCTATCATCACGAATTTCTTTTCCTGATTCTTTAAGTTCAGAAATGTAAAGTTCAATGGCTTCCCTTGCCATATCTATTGCATGATCAATATTTTCACCATAAGTGATACAACCTGGTAATGCGGGTACTGTTACCGTGTATTCTCCTTTAGGCTCTTTATGAAGAAGAATTTTAAAGGTCAATGACTTTGGGTTTTCCATATGATTTTCTTTTACCACTGATTCAACACAAAGGTAACAAATAATCAGTGATCATCCAGTTAATGATTTCTCCTCAATCCCTCACACACCTCACCCCAAACCCATTCCCCCTGTAACTGGGATAATACGACACAGAATAGTTGTACTCATTCATCCCATGCGCCCAGGCTTTCCACGGGCCATGCGATGTAGAACTCCAGAATATGGTTGCAAAGCCATCAAAATGCCAGCTTTGGTTGAAGGCATTGATTCCCGATAATTGCGCGTTAAATCCCGAATAACCGGAATAGATTAACGGGCTTCCGGCAAAGGCGTTTCCCTGGTAAACCGCAAACAACTGGTTCCAGTCTGTTTCTGATGGAACATGCCACCCCGGCAGACACAAACCTTGGATTTCTTCAGAATTTTGGTAACACATCATTTCATCCCATTGATATACTGCAAACTGCAAACTGCCAACTGCTGACTTGTATTTTTCCGGGATGCAGTTGTCGCGCTGGGGGGTGGTGTAAGGGATCT